>NZ_BORS01000097.1:0-203 GCF_018333295.1 Paenibacillus apis | reverse complement strand
CTTGATCCTTGAAAACTGGATAACGAAACGAAGAATCTGCGAATTAGAACATTCCTTTTAGCTGAACTTGTGTCATTGGATTTTTCGCAAGAAAATATCCGACATCAAGTTAGTATTAGGTAGTGAATACACATGCGAAAGTTTTGGGACTGGGGATCCTTTGGAAGTGTCTGCAACCCTTGCGATCAGCAAGAGCGGGCAAC
>NZ_BORS01000096.1:0-203 GCF_018333295.1 Paenibacillus apis | reverse complement strand
ATCTGGTAAGGCTAAATACTCCCTAGCGACCGATAGTGAAGCAGTACCGTGAGGGAAAGGTGAAAAGCACCCCGGAAGGGGAGTGAAAGAGAACCTGAAACCGTGTGCTTACAAGAAGTCAGAGCCCAATTTAGGGGTGATGGCGTGCCTTTTGTAGAATGAACCGGCGAGTTACGTTTGCAAGCAAGGTTAAGCCGAGAAGG
>NZ_BORS01000095.1:0-216 GCF_018333295.1 Paenibacillus apis | reverse complement strand
CGGCTTAACCTTGCTTGCAAACGTAACTCGCCGGTTCATTCTACAAAAGGCACGCCATCACCCGTGCGTTTTCCGAGGAAAATCGCATAGGGCTCTGACTTCTTGTAAGCACACGGTTTCAGGTTCTTTTTCACTCCCCTTCCGGGGTGCTTTTCACCTTTCCCTCACGGTACTGCTTCACTATCGGTCGCTAGGGAGTATTTAGCCTTACCAGAT
>NZ_BORS01000094.1:0-217 GCF_018333295.1 Paenibacillus apis | reverse complement strand
ACTTGCGTCCATTGCGGAAGATTCCCTACTGCTGCCTCCCGTAGGAGTCTGGGCCGTGTCTCAGTCCCAGTGTGGCCGTTCACCCTCTCAGGTCGGCTACGCATCGTCGCCTTGGTGAGCCGTTACCTCACCAACTAGCTAATGCGCCGCAGGCCCATCCGTAAGTGACAGATTGCTCCGCCTTTCATTACCTCCCCATGCGGCAAGGTAAATTATC
>NZ_BORS01000093.1:0-228 GCF_018333295.1 Paenibacillus apis | reverse complement strand
GCGATTTTCCTCGGAAAACGCACGGGTGATGGCGTGCCTTTTGTAGAATGAACCGGCGAGTTACGTTTGCAAGCAAGGTTAAGCCGAGAAGGTGGAGCCGCAGCGAAAGCGAGTCTGAATAGGGCGAATAAGTTTGTAGGCGTAGACCCGAAACCGTGTGATCTACCCCTGTCCAGGGTGAAGGTGCGGTAACACGCACTGGAGGCCCGAACCCACGTATGTTGAAAA
>NZ_BORS01000092.1:0-239 GCF_018333295.1 Paenibacillus apis | reverse complement strand
CTTTGCACTCTTCGAATGATTTCCAACCATTCTGAGGGAACCTTGGGGCGCCTCCGTTACTCTTTAGGAGGCGACCGCCCCAGTCAAACTGCCCGCCTGACACTGTCCCCGTACCGGATCACGGTACCAGGTTAGAACTCCAATACGATCAGGGTGGTATCCCAACGGCGCCTCCACCGAAGCTGGCGCTCCGGATTCCTAGGCTCCCACCTATCCTGTACAAATCGTATCAAAGTCCA
>NZ_BORS01000091.1:0-243 GCF_018333295.1 Paenibacillus apis | reverse complement strand
GTAAGACCCCTTGAAGACGACGAGGTTGATAGGCCTGAGGTGGAAGTGCAGCAATGTATGGAGCTGACAGGTACTAATCGGTCGAGGGCTTATCCAAATCCACCCCAAAAAGTGACGTAAGGCTTCGAAGGTAATTCCGATTACTTTTCGGGGACCCCGGAACTGAGTAAGGGCTAATTCACAGATTCTATTTCGTATCCAGTTTTCAGGGAGCAAGACTTCCTGAACTGATTTTAAGCTGCA
>NZ_BORS01000090.1:0-249 GCF_018333295.1 Paenibacillus apis | reverse complement strand
AATTGAGCCTGAACATCTCAATTCTATCGGTTTGGTCTTAGTGGTCAAACCCTTGATTCCTCCACCCGCATAGCGGGTGGTTTTTTGTTTCGCACGCTTCGCGAGCTCAACTGGCTAAAGCCTAAATCAGGACCACCCGTCCAACGGGTGGTTTGCTCTTGGGGTATAACCCCCTGTTGCCAAACTGCGCCTAAAGACGCTAGCCTGACAGCAAATCTGTTCAGGCTCAGTGTTATTTGTCTCTTTCAC
>NZ_BORS01000089.1:0-255 GCF_018333295.1 Paenibacillus apis | reverse complement strand
GTAAGGCTTCGAAGGTAATTCCGATTACTTTTCGGGGACCCCGGAACTGAGTAAGGGCTAATTCACAGATTCTATTTCGTATCCAGTTTTCAGGGAGCAAGACTTCCTGAACTGATTTTAAGCTGCATGTCCTTTCTAAGGATGGATATTTTGCTGGTGAGTAAATCATTGAAGCAAGCGCAGCGCAAAAATCCTGTTTGGTGGCGATGGCGGAGGGGTTCCACGCGTACCCATCCCGAACACGACCGTTAAGCC
>NZ_BORS01000088.1:0-255 GCF_018333295.1 Paenibacillus apis | reverse complement strand
GCTGCGCTTGCTTCAATGATTTACTCACCAGCAAAATATCCATCCTTAGAAAGGACGTGCAGCTTAAAATCAGTTCAGGAAGTCTTGCTCCCTGAAAACTGGATACGAAATAGAATCTGTGAATTAGGTATTGGATAAGCCCTCGACCGATTAGTACCTGTCAGCTCCATACATTGCTGCACTTCCACCTCAGGCCTATCAACCTCGTCGTCTTCAAGGGGTCTTACATACTGGGAAATCTCATCTTGAGGGGGG
>NZ_BORS01000087.1:0-255 GCF_018333295.1 Paenibacillus apis | reverse complement strand
TTGCTCCGCCTTTCATTACCTCCCCATGCGGCAAGGTAAATTATCTGGTATTAGCTACCGTTTCCGGTAGTTATCCCAGTCTTACGGGCAGGTTGCCTACGTGTTACTCACCCGTCCGCCGCTAACTCTCAGGAGTGCAAGCACTCCATCAAGTCCGCTCGACTTGCATGTATTAGGCACGCCGCCAGCGTTCGTCCTGAGCCAGGATCAAACTCTCCAATAAAGTGTTTGACTTGCTCATTTCAAAACTGACGA
>NZ_BORS01000086.1:0-255 GCF_018333295.1 Paenibacillus apis | reverse complement strand
TACTGCAGCTTGATATTGGACTTTGATACGATTTGTACAGGATAGGTGGGAGCCTAGGAATCCGGAGCGCCAGCTTCGGTGGAGGCGCCGTTGGGATACCACCCTGATCGTATTGGAGTTCTAACCTAGTACCGTGATCCGGTACGGGGACAGTGTCAGGCGGGCAGTTTGACTGGGGCGGTCGCCTCCTAAAGAGTAACGGAGGCGCCCCAAGGTTCCCTCAGAATGGTTGGAAATCATTCGAAGAGTGCAAAG
>NZ_BORS01000085.1:0-255 GCF_018333295.1 Paenibacillus apis | reverse complement strand
ATTGCTCCGCCTTTCATTACCTCCCCATGCGGCAAGGTAAATTATCTGGTATTAGCTACCGTTTCCGGTAGTTATCCCAGTCTTACGGGCAGGTTGCCTACGTGTTACTCACCCGTCCGCCGCTAACCATCAGGAGTGCAAGCACTCCATCAAGTCCGCTCGACTTGCATGTATTAGGCACGCCGCCAGCGTTCGTCCTGAGCCAGGATCAAACTCTCCAATAAAGTGTTTGACTTGCTCATTTCAAAACTGACG
>NZ_BORS01000084.1:0-255 GCF_018333295.1 Paenibacillus apis | reverse complement strand
CGCATGGGAAAACACAAGGGGGCCATCGCGGTGGCCATTGCCAGGGAACTTGCCGGGTTTGTGTGGGCGATTGCGAAAGAAGTGGAAATGACGAAAGCCAAGGCTTCGTAATGAGAGAACCGTTTGAGGGACAGAGGGTTGTTCAAAGTAGAGATGGATGAATCAAGGAGGTGAGGCTGGGAGTAGATCGTGATTTACCTCGGCGGCAAAATCAGGCAAGGTGAAGAAGAGACCCGCGATGTCCGTTTGTGCAAA
>NZ_BORS01000083.1:0-255 GCF_018333295.1 Paenibacillus apis | reverse complement strand
CACCCCATGGACGCATGCGTATGAAGCGTGGTTGGACAGCTTAAAATTTGCAGATCACTGTCAGCAGGTCACGTTTCAAGAGTATCGCCAATCGATCTGGGAAACGAAAGAACGCATTTGCCGGTACCAGCAGGAGATCGAACGACAAGCCGAAAGCTGTGCGCAAGCTCCGCTCATTCAGGCTCTGCAAGCGTTACGAGGAGTGGCCGTGCTTACCGCGACCACCCTGGCCTCAGAAATGATCGAAGCCGCGCG
>NZ_BORS01000082.1:0-255 GCF_018333295.1 Paenibacillus apis | reverse complement strand
CCCCCCCCCCCCCCCCCCCCCCCCCCCCCCCCCCCCCCCCCCCCCCCCCCCCCCCCCCCCCCCCCCCCCCCCCCCCCCCCCCCCCCCCCCCCCCCCCCCCCCCCCCCCCCCCCCCCCCCCCCCCCCCACCCCCCCCCCCCCCCCCCCCCCCCCCCCCCCCCCCCCCCCCCCCCCCCCCCCCCCCCCCCCCCCCCCCCCCCCCCCCCCCCCCCCCCCCCCCCCCCCCCCCCCCCCCCCCCCCCCCCCCCCCCCCCC
>NZ_BORS01000081.1:0-255 GCF_018333295.1 Paenibacillus apis | reverse complement strand
GCATTCCGCCTGGGGAGTACGGTCGCAAGACTGAAACTCAAAGGAATTGACGGGGACCCGCACAAGCAGTGGAGTATGTGGTTTAATTCGAAGCAACGCGAAGAACCTTACCAGGTCTTGACATCTGGATGACCGGTGCAGAGATGTGCCTTTCCTTCGGGACATTCAAGACAGGTGGTGCATGGTTGTCGTCAGCTCGTGTCGTGAGATGTTGGGTTAAGTCCCGCAACGAGCGCAACCCTTAACTTTAGTTGC
>NZ_BORS01000080.1:0-255 GCF_018333295.1 Paenibacillus apis | reverse complement strand
CAGAGATGTGCCTTTCCTTCGGGACATTCAAGACAGGTGGTGCATGGTTGTCGTCAGCTCGTGTCGTGAGATGTTGGGTTAAGTCCCGCAACGAGCGCAACCCTTAACTTTAGTTGCCAGCAGGTAAGGCTGGGCACTCTAGAGTGACTGCCGGTGACAAACCGGAGGAAGGTGGGGATGACGTCAAATCATCATGCCCCTTATGACCTGGGCTACACACGTACTACAATGGCCGGTACAACGGGAAGCGAAGGA
>NZ_BORS01000079.1:0-259 GCF_018333295.1 Paenibacillus apis | reverse complement strand
GAGGGGGCCGCAGTGAAAAGGCCCAAGCGACTGTTTAGCAAAAACACAGGTCTGTGCGAAGCCGCAAGGCGAAGTATACGGGCTGACGCCTGCCCGGTGCTGGAAGGTTAAGGGGAGTGGTTAGGAGGTAACTCCGAAGCTATGAACTGAAGCCCCAGTAAACGGCGGCCGTAACTATAACGGTCCTAAGGTAGCGAAATTCCTTGTCAGGTAAATTCTGACCCGCACGAATGGCGTAACGACTTGGGCGCTGTCTCAA
>NZ_BORS01000078.1:0-261 GCF_018333295.1 Paenibacillus apis | reverse complement strand
CGGGTCTACGCCTACAAACTTATTCGCCCTATTCAGACTCGCTTTCGCTGCGGCTCCACCTTCTCGGCTTAACCTTGCTTGCAAACGTAACTCGCCGGTTCATTCTACAAAAGGCACGCCATCACCCCTTAATTGGGCTCTGACTTCTTGTAAGCACACGGTTTCAGGTTCTTTTTCACTCCCCTTCCGGGGTGCTTTTCACCTTTCCCTCACGGTACTGCTTCACTATCGGTCGCTAGGGAGTATTTAGCCTTACCAGAT
>NZ_BORS01000076.1:0-267 GCF_018333295.1 Paenibacillus apis | reverse complement strand
TCGCTACTGTAATTTTCACTCCCCATCACAGCCCAAGGTTATGTAGCACGGATTTGCCTATGCTACCCTCTCACTGCTTGGACGGACATCCATCAGTCCGCGTCACTACCCTACTGCGTCACCCCATCGCTCATAACGGTTTACGGTGGTACAGGAATTTCCACCTGTTGTCCTTCGACTACGCCTTTCGGCCTCGCCTTAGGTCCCGACTTACCCTGAGCGGACGAACCTTCCTCAGGAACCCTTAGGCTTTCGGCGGATCAGATT
>NZ_BORS01000075.1:0-270 GCF_018333295.1 Paenibacillus apis | reverse complement strand
ATCAAGTATTGAAGGCACAAGCATCGGATCAATTAGCAGCAGAAAAGTATGAGAGAACGGAGGGACGACTTGGTTACCGCAATGGAACTTATCCACATACCCTGACCACTCGCGTAGGTAATCTGACGCTTTATGTGCCTCGCTTCAGAGACGGTAAGTTTTCCACGGAGCTCTTTTCTCGCTATCAACGAAGCGAACAAGCTCTTGTGCTTGCACTGATGGAGATGGTCATTAATGGCGTATCCACTCGCAAGATCACCCAGGTGACCG
>NZ_BORS01000074.1:0-277 GCF_018333295.1 Paenibacillus apis | reverse complement strand
AGATGATTGGGGTGAAGTCGTAACAAGGTAGCCGTATCGGAAGGTGCGGCTGGATCACCTCCTTTCTATGGAGAATCGTCTTCTGCAACGAAGACATTCAAATAGGCTGACCGCAAGGTCGCCGATCGCTTTGCGTAAGCAAAGCAACCGAATCAGGTCTTAGGCCTGTTACTCACTCGTTGGTCAGTTTTGAGAGTTCAACTCTCAAAAGAAGCACTTGATCCTTGAAAACTGGATAACGAAACGAAGAATCTGCGAATTAGAACATTCCTTTTAG
>NZ_BORS01000073.1:0-277 GCF_018333295.1 Paenibacillus apis | reverse complement strand
TATCTTGAGAGAATTAATTTTCTCGTCAGTTTTGAAATGAGCAAGTCAAACACTTTATTGGAGAGTTTGATCCTGGCTCAGGACGAACGCTGGCGGCGTGCCTAATACATGCAAGTCGAGCGGACTTAATGGAGTGCTTGCACTCCTGAGAGTTAGCGGCGGACGGGTGAGTAACACGTAGGCAACCTGCCCGTAAGACTGGGATAACTACCGGAAACGGTAGCTAATACCGGATAATTTACCTTGCCGCATGGGGAGGTAATGAAAGGCGGAGCAA
>NZ_BORS01000072.1:0-282 GCF_018333295.1 Paenibacillus apis | reverse complement strand
AGGTCTTAGGCCTGTTACTCACTCGTTGGTCAGTTTTGAGAGTTCAACTCTCAAAAGAAGCACTTGATCCTTGAAAACTGGATAACGAAACGAAGAATCTGCGAATTAGAACATTCCTTTTAGCTGAGCTTGTGTCACAGCAAGTGAAGTTTTAGGTAGTGAATACACATGCGAAAGTTTTGGGACTGGGGATCCTTTGGAAGTGTCTGCATTGCTTGCGATGAGCAAGCGTAGGCAACGGACAACAGAGCACCAGGCGCAAAACTGCAGCATCAAGGTTAA
>NZ_BORS01000071.1:0-283 GCF_018333295.1 Paenibacillus apis | reverse complement strand
AATCCCACAATTATTGATTATGGGTTAGATGGTGGGCCCTAGTGGACTCGAACCACCGACCTCACCCTTATCAGGGGTGCGCTCTAACCAACTGAGCTAAGGGCCCATAATCGGGATATTTAATTGCGAACCCATAAAGGGATGCGCTTGGCAACGTCCTACTCTCCCAGGACCCTTCGGTCCAAGTACCATCGGCGCTGGAGGGCTTAACGGTCGTGTTCGGGATGGGTACGCGTGGAACCCCTCCGCCATCGTCACCAAACGCGCGAGAGTTGAACTCTCA
>NZ_BORS01000070.1:0-283 GCF_018333295.1 Paenibacillus apis | reverse complement strand
AATCCCACAATTATTGATTATGGGTTAGATGGTGGGCCCTAGTGGACTCGAACCACCGACCTCACCCTTATCAGGGGTGCGCTCTAACCAACTGAGCTAAGGGCCCATAATCGGGATATTTAATTGCAAACCCATAAAGGGATGCGCTTGGCAACATCCTACTCTCCCAGGACCCTTCGGTCCAAGTACCATCGGCGCTGGAGGGCTTAACGGTCGTGTTCGGGATGGGTACGCGTGGAACCCCTCCGCCATCGTCACCAAACGCGCGAGAGTTGAACTCTCA
>NZ_BORS01000069.1:0-290 GCF_018333295.1 Paenibacillus apis | reverse complement strand
AGGGGAGTGAAAGAGAACCTGAAACCGTGTGCTTACAAGAAGTCAGAGCCCAATTTAGGGGTGATGGCGTGCCTTTTGTAGAATGAACCGGCGAGTTACGTTTGCAAGCAAGGTTAAGCCGAGAAGGCGGAGCCGCAGCGAAAGCGAGTCTGAATAGGGCGAAACAGTTTGTAGGCGTAGACCCGAAACCGTGTGATCTACCCCTGTCCAGGGTGAAGGTGCGGTAACACGCACTGGAGGCCCGAACCCACGTATGTTGAAAAATGCGGGGATGAGGTGGGGGTAGCGGA
>NZ_BORS01000068.1:0-292 GCF_018333295.1 Paenibacillus apis | reverse complement strand
TGACACAAGTTCAGCTAAAAGGAATGTTCTAATTCGCAGATTCTTCGTTTCGTTATCCAGTTTTCAAGGATCAAGGTAATCTTATGGTGGAGCCAAGCGGGATCGAACCGCTGACCTCCTGCTTGCAAGGCAGGCGCTCTCCCAGCTGAGCTATGGCCCCAAATAAATCCCACAATTATTGATTATGGGTTAGATGGTGGGCCCTAGTGGACTCGAACCACCGACCTCACCCTTATCAGGGGTGCGCTCTAACCAACTGAGCTAAGGGCCCATAATCGGGATATTTAATTGC
>NZ_BORS01000067.1:0-293 GCF_018333295.1 Paenibacillus apis | reverse complement strand
AGGGGAGTGAAAGAGAACCTGAAACCGTGTGCTTACAAGAAGTCAGAGCCCAATTTAGGGGTGATGGCGTGCCTTTTGTAGAATGAACCGGCGAGTTACGTTTGCAAGCAAGGTTAAGCCGAGAAGGTGGAGCCGCAGCGAAAGCGAGTCTGAATAGGGCGAATATAGTTTGTAGGCGTAGACCCGAAACCGTGTGATCTACCCCTGTCCAGGGTGAAGGTGCGGTAACACGCACTGGAGGCCCGAACCCACGTATGTTGAAAAATGCGGGGATGAGGTGGGGGTAGCGGAGA
>NZ_BORS01000066.1:0-305 GCF_018333295.1 Paenibacillus apis | reverse complement strand
CGTAACAAGGTAGCCGTATCGGAAGGTGCGGCTGGATCACCTCCTTTCTATGGAGAATCGTCTTCGGAGAGCGAAGACATTCAAATAGGCTGACCGCAAGGTCGCCGATCACTTTGCGTAAGCAAAGGACCTACTCACTCGTTGGTCAGTTTTGAGAGTTCAACTCTCAAAAGCATCACTTGATCCTTGAAAACTGGATAACGAAACGAAGAATCTGCGAATTAGAACATTCCTTTTAGCTGAACTTGTGTCATTGGATTTTTCGCAAGAAAATATCCGACATCAAGTTAGTATTAGGTAGTGAA
>NZ_BORS01000065.1:0-308 GCF_018333295.1 Paenibacillus apis | reverse complement strand
AGCCAGCCGCCGAAGGTGGGGTAGATGATTGGGGTGAAGTCGTAACAAGGTAGCCGTATCGGAAGGTGCGGCTGGATCACCTCCTTTCTATGGAGAATCGTCTTCGGAGAGCGAAGACATTCAAATACGTTCGGTCAGCGCAAGCTGCCGGATCAATCGCTTTGCGTAAGCAAAGCAACCGAATCAGGTCTTAGGCCTGTTACTCACTCGTTGGTCAGTTTTGAGAGTTCAACTCTCGCGCGTTTGGTGACGATGGCGGAGGGGTTCCACGCGTACCCATCCCGAACACGACCGTTAAGCCCTCCAGC
>NZ_BORS01000064.1:0-312 GCF_018333295.1 Paenibacillus apis | reverse complement strand
AGGTAACCGCAAGGAGCCAGCCGCCGAAGGTGGGGTAGATGATTGGGGTGAAGTCGTAACAAGGTAGCCGTATCGGAAGGTGCGGCTGGATCACCTCCTTTCTATGGAGTACCTCGTTCCTGTAGGGAACGGTACAATAGGCTGACCGTAAGGTCGCCGATCACTTTGCGTAAGCAAAGTAACCAAATCAGGTCTTAGGCCTGTTACTCACTCGTTGGTCAGTTTTGAGAGTTCAACTCTCGCGCGTTTGGTGACGATGGCGGAGGGGTTCCACGCGTACCCATCCCGAACACGACCGTTAAGCCCTCCAGC
>NZ_BORS01000063.1:0-314 GCF_018333295.1 Paenibacillus apis | reverse complement strand
GCGAGGTCTTGCTTCTCTCGCTCAGCAGCCTTAAGAAGTTCCTCCAATTGACGGACTTTCTCTGGGTTAGTAATAGGCTCATTTTCAAACGAACGGTATTTCGTCATCCAATTTTTCAGTGTTCCTGTAGGTATGTTCATTTCATCGGCGATCTCCGGTAATGTCTTCGTCTGCTCTTGAACATACTTCACAGCTTGCATTTTAAATTCTTCATTGTAGCGCTGACGCTGCTCTCCCATAGCGGACACCTCTTTCATCGTTAAGTATATTATTGGGGTCACTTAACGCTGTGTCCACTTTTTATTCTAGACGCA
>NZ_BORS01000062.1:0-328 GCF_018333295.1 Paenibacillus apis | reverse complement strand
ATACGTGGGTTCGGGCCTCCAGTGCGTGTTACCGCACCTTCACCCTGGACAGGGGTAGATCACACGGTTTCGGGTCTACGCCTACAAACTTATTCGCCCTATTCAGACTCGCTTTCGCTGCGGCTCCGCCTTCTCGGCTTAACCTTGCTTGCAAACGTAACTCGCCGGTTCATTCTACAAAAGGCACGCCATCACCCCTTAATAGGGCTCTGACTTCTTGTAAGCACACGGTTTCAGGTTCTCTTTCACTCCCCTTCCGGGGTGCTTTTCACCTTTCCCTCACGGTACTGCTTCACTATCGGTCGCTAGGGAGTATTTAGCCTTACCA
>NZ_BORS01000061.1:0-331 GCF_018333295.1 Paenibacillus apis | reverse complement strand
AGGTTAGAACTCCAATACGATCAGGGTGGTATCCCAACGGCGCCTCCACCGAAGCTGGCGCTCCGGATTCCTAGGCTCCCACCTATCCTGTACAAATCGTATCAAAGTCCAATATCAAGCTGCAGTAAAGCTCCATGGGGTCTTTCCGTCTTGTCGCGGGTAACCTGCATCTTCACAGGTATTAAAATTTCACCGGATCTCTCGTTGAGACAGCGCCCAAGTCGTTACGCCATTCGTGCGGGTCAGAATTTACCTGACAAGGAATTTCGCTACCTTAGGACCGTTATAGTTACGGCCGCCGTTTACTGGGGCTTCAGTTCATAGCTTCGGA
>NZ_BORS01000060.1:0-347 GCF_018333295.1 Paenibacillus apis | reverse complement strand
CCAGGACCCTTCGGTCCAAGTACCATCGGCGCTGGAGGGCTTAACGGTCGTGTTCGGGATGGGTACGCGTGGAACCCCTCCGCCATCGCCACCAAACAGGATTTTTGCGCTGCGCTTGCTTCAATGACTACTCACCAGCAAATATCCATCCTTAGAAAGGACATGCAGCTTAAAATCAATTCAGGAAGTCTTGCTCCCTGAAAACTGGATACGAAACATAGAATCTGAATTAGATATTGGATAAGCCCTCGACCGATTAGTACCTGTCAGCTCCATACATTGCTGCACTTCCACCTCAGGCCTATCAACCTCGTCGTCTTCAAGGGGTCTTACATACTGGGAAATCT
>NZ_BORS01000059.1:0-366 GCF_018333295.1 Paenibacillus apis | reverse complement strand
GTCCTACTCTCCCAGGACCCTTCGGTCCAAGTACCATCGGCGCTGGAGGGCTTAACGGTCGTGTTCGGGATGGGTACGCGTGGAACCCCTCCGCCATCGCCACCAAACAGGATTTTTGCGCTGCGCTCGCTTCAAACCAGCAAAATATCCATCCTTAGAAAGGACATGCAGCTTAAAATCAATTCAGGAAGTCTTGCTCCCTGAAAACTGGATACGAAACTGGAATCTGAATTAGATATTTTGGATAAGCCCTCGACCGATTAGTACCTGTCAGCTCCATACATTGCTGCACTTCCACCTCAGGCCTATCAACCTCGTCGTCTTCAAGGGGTCTTACTAATTGGGAAATCTCATCTTGAGGGGGGC
>NZ_BORS01000058.1:0-457 GCF_018333295.1 Paenibacillus apis | reverse complement strand
GATGATTGGGGTGAAGTCGTAACAAGGTAGCCGTATCGGAAGGTGCGGCTGGATCACCTCCTTTCTATGGAGTACCTCGTTCCTGTAGGGGACGGTACAATAGGCTGACCGTAAGGTCGCCGATCACTTTGCGTAAGCAAAGCAACCAAATCAGGTCTTAAGCCTGTTACTCACTCGTTGGTCAGTTTTGAGAGTTCAACTCTCAAACTCGTTGTTGTTATTCACCGCGCTTGCGTCAGTCGAATAACACAGCACTTGATCCTTGAAAACTGGATAACGAAACGAAGAATCTGCGAATTAGAACATTCCTTTTAGCTGAACTTGTGTCACTGGATTTTTCGCAAGAAAATATCCGACATCAAGTTAGTATTAGGTAGTGAATACACATGCGAAAGTTTTGGGACTGGGGATCCTTTGGAAGTGTCTGCAACCCTTGCGATCAGCAAGAGCGGGCAAC
>NZ_BORS01000057.1:0-468 GCF_018333295.1 Paenibacillus apis | reverse complement strand
AGATGATTGGGGTGAAGTCGTAACAAGGTAGCCGTATCGGAAGGTGCGGCTGGATCACCTCCTTTCTATGGAGAATCGTCTTCTGCAACGAAGACATTCAAATAGGCTGACCGCAAGGTCGCCGATCACTTTGCGTAAGCAAAGTAACCAAATCAGGTCTTAGTCCTGTTACTCACTCGTTGGTCAGTTTTGAGAGTTCAACTCTCAAACTCGTTGTTGTTATTCACCACGCTTGCGTCGGTCGAATAACACAGCACTTGATCCTTGAAAACTGGATAACGAAACGAAGAATCTGCGAATTAGAACATTCCTTTTAGCTGAACTTGTGTCACAGCAAGTGAAGTTTTAGGTAGTGAATACACATGCGAAAGTTTTGGGACTGGGGATCCTTTGGAAGTGTCTGCAACCCTTGCGATCAGCAAGAGCGGGCAACGGACAACAGAGCACCAGGCGCAAAACTGCAGCATC
>NZ_BORS01000056.1:0-521 GCF_018333295.1 Paenibacillus apis | reverse complement strand
AAAATCCTGTTTGGTGGCGATGGCGGAGGGGTTCCACGCGTACCCATCCCGAACACGACCGTTAAGCCCTCCAGCGCCGATGGTACTTGGACCGAAGGGTCCTGGGAGAGTAGGACGCCGCCAAGCGCAATATTCCCTGATAGCTCAGTTGGTAGAGCACTCGACTGTTAATCGAGTTGTCACAGGTTCGAGTCCTGTTCGGGGAGCCATTATGGCCCGTTGGTCAAGGGGTTAAGACACCTCCCTTTCACGGAGGTAACAGGGGTTCGAATCCCCTACGGGTCACCATTCATATTTAGTTAACCGGTACATATGGAGGCTTAGCTCAGCTGGGAGAGCATCTGCCTTACAAGCAGAGGGTCGGGGGTTCGATCCCCTCAGCCTCCACCATATGACTGACGCGGGGTGGAGCAGCTCGGTAGCTCGTCGGGCTCATAACCCGAAGGCCGCAGGTTCAAATCCTGCCCCCGCAATTAATTCCTTAAGGAATTGTGCATTACTAGTGTGGAGCCGTGGTGTAG
>NZ_BORS01000055.1:0-524 GCF_018333295.1 Paenibacillus apis | reverse complement strand
GTTTGACCACTAAGACCAAACCGATAGAATTGAGATGTTCAGGCTCAATTGAAAGGAATGGTCTTAGATGGCAAACAAGAACTACAGTCTTGCGCACACCAAGTGGATGTGCAAATACCACATTGTGCTCACCCCGAAGTATAGACGGAAAGAGATCTATAATCAAGTGAGAAAAGATTTGATCGAAATCATGAAACGACTATGCAAGTACAAGGGAGTGGAGATTCTAGAAGGTCATATGATGCCAGATCATGTACACATGATGGTGGCCATCCCACCGAAGATTTCGGTATCCTCATTCATGGGATATCTGAAGGGGAAAAGTTCACTGATGATCTTCGAAAAGCACGCCCAATTAAAGTATAAATACGGAAATCGAAAGTTTTGGGCAGAAGGCTATTATGTAAGTACAGTGGGGCTGAACGAAGCAACCGTAAGGAAGTATATACGTGAGCAAGAGGCACATGATCAAGCGGTAGACAAGTTGAGTGTAAAAGAATACGAAGATCCATTTAGTAGTAATC
>NZ_BORS01000054.1:0-541 GCF_018333295.1 Paenibacillus apis | reverse complement strand
TTAACCTTGATGCTGCAGTTTTGCGCCTGGTGCTCTGTTGTCCGTTGCCTACGCTTGCTCATCGCAAGCAATGCAGACACTTCCAAAGGATCCCCAGTCCCAAAACTTTCGCATGTGTATTCACTACTTAAAACTAACTTGATGTCGGATATTTTCTTACGAAAAATCCAGTGACACAAGTTCAGCTAAAAGGAATGTTCTAATTCGCAGATTCTTCGTTTCGTTATCCAGTTTTCAAGGATCAAGGTGTTCATAGCAAATAGATGAAATTCTATGGTGGAGCCAAGCGGGATCGAACCGCTGACCTCCTGCTTGCAAGGCAGGCGCTCTCCCAGCTGAGCTATGGCCCCGCAAATTCCATCAAAACCGAACAAATGAAAACACGTCAATGGTCGACTTTGCAAGCAAAGTCTTGTGATCGGCGACCTTACGGTCAGCCTATTGTACCGTCCCCTACAGGAACGAGGTACTCCATAGAAAGGAGGTGATCCAGCCGCACCTTCCGATACGGCTACCTTGTTACGACTTCACCCCAATCATC
>NZ_BORS01000053.1:0-671 GCF_018333295.1 Paenibacillus apis | reverse complement strand
TTTCACTCCCCTTCCGGGGTGCTTTTCACCTTTCCCTCACGGTACTGCTTCACTATCGGTCGCTAGGGAGTATTTAGCCTTACCAGATGGTCCTGGCAGATTCATACGGGGTTTCACGTGCCCCGCACTACTCGGGATCCGTCTCGGAGGGAACAGAATTTCGATTACAGGGCTTTTACCTTCTTTGGCGGGCCTTTCCAGACCTCTTCGTCTACCCTGTTCCTTTGTAACTCCGTGTGAGACGTCCCACAACCCCAGAGAGCAAGCTCTCTGGTTTAGGCTGTTCCGCATTCGCTCGCCGCTACTAACGGAATCACTCTTGTTTTCTCTTCCTCAGGGTACTTAGATGTTTCAGTTCCCCTGGTCTGCCTCTTCACTGCCTATGTATTCAGCAGTGAGTGACTGGGTATTACTCCAGCCGGGTTTCCCCATTCGGACACCCCCGGATCAAAGCTTGCTTACAGCTCCCCGAGGCAGTTTCGTTGTTCGCCACGTCCTTCTTCGGCTCCTAGCGCCTAGGCATCCTCCGTGTGCTCTTAGTAGCTTAACCTTGATGCTGCAGTTTTGCGCCTGGTGCTCTGTTGTCCGTTGCCTACGCTTGCTCATCGCAAGCAATGCAGACACTTCCAAAGGATCCCCAGTCCCAAAACTTTCGCATGTGTATTCACTAC
>NZ_BORS01000052.1:0-677 GCF_018333295.1 Paenibacillus apis | reverse complement strand
TCCAGTACTAGTATGGCCCGGGGGATCCGCTCGCACTTAGCCTGTTAAGGGGTTCGCGCTCGTCTAGTCTGTGCTGTTGCCTGGATAGTAAATTATCATGGTACAAACTTTTAAGAGCCAGTTAAATGGAGATGGATTTAAAAAGAGTTATTGTAAAGTCTCCCCAGGTGTGTCATTAAATATCCCAACAGATTGCCCTGGCCTGACCCCCTAAATGCAATTTTGGGATTCCCTTTTAGTTGCTTTCATTAAAATGTACCAGCGCAGTAAAAAAAGCACAAAGTATATTGTTTATGTAACTCACTATCTCATTTGCACTGGTTACATGGCAGCTTCAGACTGACTAAAACTACACTTTTCCCACCATGGTTCAAAGATCAACAGAACTGGGCCAACAAAAGCAATTTTTTCATGTGGTCTAACTACCAACTTATTATGAGTTAAGTTACTTTTAGGTTTAAAATCACAGCAGTTTTTCCCTCCACACCTCCCAGAGATACTTTCAGGGTGGCTAAACTTGGCTAAAGGCTTCCGGACCAACCCTTGTTTCTTTATGGTGCTTGTGTCCTGACAACCGCGTAAGGCATGGAAATTCAGCTATTTATCCGATCGTTTATATGGGCGTGCGGCCGCGATATCCTGCAGATGCATCCAGTACTAGTATGGCCCGGGGGATC
>NZ_BORS01000050.1:0-748 GCF_018333295.1 Paenibacillus apis | reverse complement strand
AATCAGCACCACCCGTATAACGGGTGGTTTGCTCTGCGGCTGAAAGCCTTTGTTACTGGCCAGCCCTGAAAGGGCACTGAATGATCCGCCAACCGCACTACTTTTTTAGCTACCCCTAAAGGGGTTGCTATTTTTTCTTCTTTCGATTAGCTTTGATTTCTTCTCCTGTAAATGGATCCAGGTATTCCTCCATCGTCATTTGATCCGCAATGATGTCTTCTTGTAACTGATTTCGTATATATTCTTCAATTACCTTTTTGTTTCTTCCCACCGTATCCACATAAAAACCCTTGCACCAAAATTTCCGATTTCCATAACGATACTTCAAGTTCGCATGTCGCTCAAAAATCATTAAGCTACTTTTTCCTTTTAAATATCCGATAAATGCGGATACACTTAATTTGGGTGGGATACTTACTAGCATGTGTATATGATCTTTGCACGCTTCCGCTTCAATTATTTCTACTTGCTTTCTTTCGCATAATTGCCGTAGTATTTTCCCAATATCTTGCTTTAGCCTTCCGTATATCACCTGTCTTCTGTACTTTGGGGCAAATACGATGTGATACTTACAATTCCATTTCGTATGTGCTAAACTGTTCACATCAGATGGCATCTGTATTCCTCCTGTTGTTCGATAAATTCGGTTGGCGAACCAAATTTATTGTAACATCGGGAGGAATTTTTTTGGTACATCGCTGGAAGCTCTCCTGAACCATACGCATAGCGTATGGTTTTCTTTTGACAA
>NZ_BORS01000049.1:0-753 GCF_018333295.1 Paenibacillus apis | reverse complement strand
GTACCGGCAAATGCGTTCTTTCGTTTCCCAGATCGATTGGCGATACTCTTGAAACGTGACCTGCTGACAGTGATCTGCAAATTTTAAGCTGTCCAACCACGCTTCATACGCATGCGTCCATGGGGTGGAGCCCTTGGGGGAAGCTAGTTGATTACGTAGCAGAAACTTCCCTAACCGTTGCTTTTGCCGGGCCAGATCTTCTTTGGCATCTTCCCGAGCTCGAACTAAATCCCGCAATGCTTCATCCGCCGGCGTCGGAATGTAAACCGGCGTCAGTTCCCCTGCACGAAACAACTGAGCGAGCCGAAGGGCATCTCGTTTATCCGTTTTGACCCGATCTCCCGCACGCTTGGGAATGAGGGACGGGGCCACGATGGTACAAGAAATATTCATTTCCAGCAGCCAGCGATAGAGCACATATCCCGTAGGTCCGGCTTCATAACAAACCTCCAAGGTGATGTCTTCGGATTTACTCAACTGTTGCATCAGTTTGCCCACCGCTTCTTTCGTATGGGTAATGGTTCCCCAATACCGTGCTTCTCCTCGGCCCTCATCGGCAATGGCCACCGCGATTTTGGATTTGGACACGTCTAAACCTACATACTTTGTGGTAATACTCATTCTTAGACCGACTCCTTTTTGTTTTATAGCTCTGATTGTGGAAAGTCCAATGGGTTGAGCTTACTTCTCATTATTTCCACAATTAACCTACGTAGTAGCAATTAGGATGTCGGTTTCGTTCATTATAACTAG
>NZ_BORS01000048.1:0-877 GCF_018333295.1 Paenibacillus apis | reverse complement strand
GATCCCCCGGGCCATACTAGTACTGGATGCATCTGCAGGATATCGCGGCCGCACGGTCATCAATTCTTTAAGTGCGGAGGCGCCAGGGGGCACAGAGAATCTTTTTTTTCATAGCGGGCCCTCGTCAGCTCGTGTTATTGAAGCATTCTGTTCCCAGTGCCCACACATGTGAAGCATCCTCACTGATCTACTTCCCCACCTACCTGATGTGGCTCAATTCTGACAAGAAAGCAACTTTGGAGAACCATGAACCTACCTTTAGAGCTGGACGTGGACCCATCAGCATTCAAAATCATGTGTAAAAAACAGGAGAAAATGTCACTTTTTTTTAACCCTTGAATTTTTTTGGTAGACACTCCCGGCTTCTGGGTTCCTTTTTGTGATGGTTCTTATTACTCTTCAAAAGCTCCCAATCTTCAAGACCATTGACCGTAATTGGAAGCCTAATGTGCGTAAAAAGGGGCGGAGCTTCAAGTTTTAGAGAATGGACTCTGGGAGAGGGTATGTGGCAAAGGTTACTCAATTTAATGTCCCTCACATGGAAATAACATTGGGATCAAGAGCTTTATTATCTTAAATTCTAAAGTCCACATCCACCATTTCCCTAGTAAAAAGAGGGGCTCTGTTATTTAGCCATTTGTGTACTTTTTGTGAGGAGGTTATGTCAATAATATCCTTTTTGCTGCTGAAGTTGCGGAGAGTTTTGGCCACATATTCTATTGTAGTCTGGATCTTCCTCGGTAGGCTAAGCGTCGTTCCACACACAACAACATCTCTCCACTGTTTGTTTAAAGTTTAGAAAGAAAATATCCATCGTTCACAAGATCGTAGGAGAAGGACACGACTTAAGGATCCCCCGGGCCATACTAGTACTGGA
>NZ_BORS01000047.1:0-1018 GCF_018333295.1 Paenibacillus apis | reverse complement strand
GGTCAAGTCCATTATTGTGTGTAAAATCCTCGTCAGAGATTGTCTAGCCGATCCGAACTACTTTTGAATCTCCTTTTTTCCTGTTCTTGCGCCATTCTAGAAACTCAGTCATTTCGAGATACTTTTTGCCCATGGACCACTTTTCATCTTGTTCCATTAGTAACGCCCCAAGAAGACGGAGCACCGACTCACGGTTTGGAAATATGCGAATAACACGCTCTCTGCGCCGAATTTCGGCGTTTAAACGTTCTACCGCATTGGTTGTACGAGTACGCTTTCTATACTCAGGAGGAAGCACTAAAACGGCTGTAGCATCGTCAAATCCAGCCTCCAAGATCTCCATGGCTTTGGAGGCTTTTTCTTGAAACAAATCTACTGTCTGGGCAAGCAAGGTGCGTGCAGTTTGTGGATCAGCTGCCTCAAAGATGGAGCGTACATGAGCTTTAACTTCACTCCTTAGAGGCTTCGGGGTAGCGTCTAAGATATTGCGCATAAAGTGAGTTTGGCATCGTTGCCAGGTAATCCCCTGTAGGTGCTGCCCAATGGCTTTTACAAGGCCCCCATGGCTGTCACTGGTGATGATCTCAACACCGCGTAGCCCACGATGCTTGAGTTGGGTAAAGAATTCACCCCAGCTTGCTTCTGATTCCGTGTCACCAATCATCATGCCAATGATTTCCCGGTAACCCTCCAGGTTGATCCCTGTAGCGATCATAACGCCTCTTGAGCGAACCCGGCCATCTTCGCGCACCTTGGTGTAGAGTGCATCTACGATGACAAATGGGTACTCCTCCTTCAAAGGTCGATGATTCCAAGCAGTAACGATAGGATCCAACTGCTTGCACAGATCACTCACGGTCGACTTAGAGAACTCAGCACCGCATAATTCCTCGGTCACCTGGGTGATCTTGCGAGTGGATACGCCATTAATGACCATCTCCATCAGTGCAAGCACAAGAGCTTGTTCGCTTCGTTGATAGCGAGAAAAGAGCTCCGTGGAAAACTTACCGTCTCTGAA
>NZ_BORS01000046.1:0-1045 GCF_018333295.1 Paenibacillus apis | reverse complement strand
GAGAAAGTCCGTCAATTGGAGGAACTTCTTAAGGCTGCTGAGCGAGAGAAGCAAGACCTCGCAGAGGAACTGGCCATCCTAAAAAAGGCTCTGCACATCTTCAGCAAAGAAAAGAACTAAGGTTCCAGTTTATCGAAGATCATCGCTCTGAGTTTCGATTGGAGAAGATGTGCAAGGTTCTGCAAGTATCTAGGAGCGGATTCTACAAGTGGCTACAGAGTGAGCCCAGTGAGCAGGAACGTCGTAAGGCTAAAGTGCTTGAACGTATTACCTACCATTTTCATGATACGGAAAAGCGTTATGGCAGCCCAAAGATTACCAGAATGCTTCGGGAAGAAGGCATTCAGATTTCGGAGCGCACAGTTAGTATCTACATGCAGGAGCTCGGGCTTCGTTCATGTGTCTCCAGTAAGTTTAAAGTACAGACAACGGATTCTGATCATGACTTGCCGATTGCTCCAAATGTGCTAGACCAGAAATTCGCTACAACTAGACCGAATAAGGCGTGGGTTACAGACATTACCTACATTCCGTGCCGCGAAGGTCGGTTGTATTTGGCCAGCGTGCTAGATCTATGCACCCGTGAGATTGTAGGCTGGCGTCTTTACGACCGGATGACCACAGATCTAGTCCTGGACGCCTTAGACGCTGCGTACCACGCAAAACAACCAGGCAAGGGGCTCATCCATCACTCTGATCGTGGCTCACAATATGCCTCTGATGAGTACAGGAAAAGGTTACAAGCTTACAAGATGAAGGCTAGCATGAGTCGCAAAGGAAACTGTTACGATAACGCGTGTATTGAATCCTTTCACAGCATCTTGAAGAAAGAACTCATCTATTGCAATCCAAAATTCAAAACCAAACAGCAAGCGTACAACGAGATCTACCGTTACATCGAATTTTTCTATAATCGCAAACGAATCCACAGCGCAATCGGCTATTTGTCACCGGTTCGATTTGCTGCAAGCTTTGAGAAGAAAACAAAGAAAAGGGAAGCATAACCTTTCACTTAATATGTGTCCACTATCTTGACAGAGGTCCA
>NZ_BORS01000044.1:0-1412 GCF_018333295.1 Paenibacillus apis | reverse complement strand
CGGCTAGGCCCCCTTATTTCGGAGTCCTACCCTACAATGTTTATGAATTCACAGGATTGCTCCTTATTCTGCCGTATTACACCGCTCTATGAAAGGCAGAGGTGTCTTCCAGTGTCCTCACCCATATCGAGAACTTCGCTGGAGACATTTTTCTTAAGCTACCGTGAATTTTTCGGTTGTTGTAAAAGTCCATGTATTGGTCCAGCGCCTCATAAGCTTCATCCAGGGTCATAAAGTCCCTCCGGCTAAACAGATGGCGCTCCAAGACGCTGTGAAACGACTCAATGTAGGCGTTCATATTGGGGGAGCGTGGCGGAATACGCTCATGAATAAGATCCAAGCTCTCACAGGTGTCCCCAAATAGCTTGCTAACGAACTGCGGGCCATTGTCTGTACGAACCACCGGCATGAACTCGCCGGGCACTATACGGTCTTGCAAGGCGTTCCATAAGGTTTGGACGACTTGGGTAGCTTCGCATACTGGGCCTCTATACTGTCCTACTATCATTCGGTCAAACACATCTATAATGCTGAGTACAAAAAAGAACCGTTCCTGCCCGATCGCGTATCCATATTTAATATCCATTTGCCAAAGTTGGTTTGGTCCCGTTATGACTCGATTTCTCGGTAATCGGCGAGGGTGAGAGCGTAGGCGCTTTCTAGGTTTCTGCAATATATCTAACTCTTGGCAAAGTCGATAAGACTTCTTTTTGTTGAAGATAAGATCATACTTATCTCGAAGGGACTGGGCCAAAAACTTATAACCATAGACAAACTCTTCTCCTTCAAGGAGTTCGAGCAGCCATTCTTTAATTTGTGCGTCGCTAACTTTCTCACCTGTAGTCGTGTATGAGTATCCAGGCACAGGGCGCCCTACACGGCTTTCGGTTGAACGTTCTTCGCCTTTTTCTGCTGACTGAGCTAGTCGCTTTTTTCGGTCGTAATACGTTGATTCTGACAACCCAAGAATACGCAGCACAACAGCTACCGGTTCCCCCCGCTTAATGAATGGGTCGGCTATTTCAAATTTTTCAGATAAGCGGGGTTTTGCTTTTTTAGCAACTCTCGCAAAATTTCGATTTCGAGTTCTTTTTCACCAAGGACCTTAACGGCCTTTTGATAGCGTTGCTCCACCTCCTGCAGGCGTTGCAACTCTTGAACATGTTCGTCTGCCGCAGGAATTTCTTCAGGCGAAATAGAGTCCCGATGATCTCTAATCCAACTACGGACAGTCTCTGGATGGACGTCGTACATTCGAGCCAACACCCCCACCTTAACACCTGCTATCGCTTCTTTCACAACTTGTAAACGTTTTTCTTCATTCAGCCTTTTTCCCATACCGATCATCTCCCTTTGTCCTAAGTTTAAATTATTGGGCAGGGAGACTCCAGTTTAATTAGGGGGCCTTGGAG
>NZ_BORS01000042.1:0-1929 GCF_018333295.1 Paenibacillus apis | reverse complement strand
GAGACTGTCTATTAACTGTTTACAACTCACTAACTTCAGCAATTCATATTCCGTTTTTTAGTACTAGAATGATTGGTTTTCTCCCGAATTCGTCCATTATCTACGTATTCCGTGGTATAATGGTCGTAATTAATTTCAGGGGAGGCTGCCCATGACGAACCGCGTTCGATACAAAAACTTCGACCAACTCTCGTTTGCCGACTTGTTAGTTTACTCTAAGCTACCGGAGCACCCGTTCTGGAGTTGCGTTGAGAGCAAGATCGACTTTTCATTTGCGGATACCCTTTGTGCTGTGCTGTATACCGGCATGGGACAGCGCCCTTATGCGCCCTCTTTGAAACTGAAGGTCCATCTCATCCAGGCCTACTACGTACTCTCAGATCGTCTGGTGGAAGAGAAGATCATCGGAGATCTTTTCATCAAACGTTTCCTCCAAGTGCCGGTCGATTTCTTTGGTTTTGACCATAGTACGATCGGTCTGGATCGCACTCGCATGGGCGAAGCCATGTTCCGTGCTTGCCATCTCTATATTCTGGCGCAGATGTATAGCCACGGACTATGGGGAGACAAAAACGAACAGTGGATCATTGACTCCTTTCCGACAAGCATCCACATGGTGCGCCGTGGCGCGTACCGTTTAATTAAGCATGCCATGATTCGTCTCGTACAGCACCTCCGAAAACAAGCTCCGAAGCCCGTCCGCATGGCTGCCGAGTCTTTGCCGTTGGATGCTATGGGCGTTCGACTAAGCTCCGCTGCGACGTCCGCCGACTTTATGCTTGCCTATAGCAAGTTGGTCGCGCAAGCCTATGGACTGCTGCAGTGGTTCAACAATGAAAACATCAAGCCGCTGCTGGAAGATTGGAAGGGTTATTCGCGTTCGCAGGAACTGCAAGCCATCTTGATACGCATCCTGGAGGAAAACAGTCGCCCCGTCGACCCTGATCATCATGGAACAAAAACCGACCTGCCCGCAGACGTCCAATTCGAGAAAACGCCCTATGACAAGCGCCCAAAAGACCGCATCGAGAGTGCCGTGGATCCCGAGGCCCGCACCGCGTTTAAGCGCTCGAAAGCGACCACGGGGTATAAGACGCAGAACCTGTGCACGACAGAAGGGGTCATCCTCGATATCCGAACGGTTCCGGCCAATGAACATGACCAAGACGCGACAGCGGATATGGTGGCAACCCTTCAACACTTTTTCGGGCAAACGCCGGCGGCTTTGTTGGGCGACGCAGCTTACGGGCATGGACGACATCGCATGAAGCTTGCCCGGCAGGGAATCCAGGTGGTGGCGCCAGTCCAACAATCCCCTAATCCTACGGGTTTGTTTCAAGCAACCCGGTTTACGTACGATGTTGACAAGGATATCTTCATCTGCCCGAACGGTGAACAAAGCGTACGCAGGAGCCACTCTCCCAAGTTGGAAGGCACTCAGTATCGGTTCGCCAAAAAAACTTGCCTTGCGTGCCCCTTGTACACGCAGTGCACCCATAGTCAGAGTGGTCGAAGCGTGTTCCGCAGCGATTATGCCAACCTGTACGAACAAGCCCAAGCCTATAACGAGAGCTTAGCCGGACAGGCGGATCTCCTCAAACGTTACGTAGTTGAACGGAAGAACAACGAACTAAAGAACGACTGCGGTCTAGGACTCACCAGGACACATAGTCGGGCCACGCTCCAGTTGAAGGCTCTGGGTGCAGCGATGGTTGTGAACCTGAAGTATATGGTCCGTAAACTGCTAAACCCTAAACCGGGGTTTCTTCGACATGCCCGTTCAGCGCTTGGATGAAGCAAAGAGCACCATGTAAAGCGAATGACTGGGCAATTGCTCCCCAAAATCACCTTTGAAGTACCCGAATTGCGGTTTGTTTGCAGAACTAAAGGACAGGGTAGTACATTTTTACACAGAAAATAGACAGTCTC
>NZ_BORS01000041.1:0-2077 GCF_018333295.1 Paenibacillus apis | reverse complement strand
TTGTGCGCTTGGCAGCGTAACCAACTAAAGAGTGAAAGTCTCTAGCATACTGCGAAGTGGCGGAAGTGCATAGCTGACAGACAGTGCGCAGTCCGTGAGGATGTGTGCGGAGGGTCTGAAGGCAAAACCCGGAACAGGCGGCGAACCAAGTTGGCTGACGAAGTCGGATGACCCTGCAAGAGAAGGGAATGTCCAATACCACTAATGACTTCGGAAGTTAGGAGGAGCTGGATTCGGGGGAAAGTTGGTTATCGTGACCCAAGGAGATCTCATCATTTCCTCGGACAGAGGTAAACTTTTTTTTTCAAGATCGTGAGGATCGAGGAAGAAGCTATGAATGGTGAGAAGTCAGACGTAGGGATAGTAGTGAATAAGCTTGCCAGAAAGGCCGCAAAGGCAAGTGAATTGGCGTTTTTTTTTTAGATCGCCAATACGAGCTTCGACTCAAAAGGCGGAGACTTGTGCGAAGCCCGAAACCGTGGAAGAAGAGAGATTGAGGGAAACCATGTGCCAGACAGGAGCCGGCGAGCCAAGAAGCGCGTAGACCCGGGGAATGAACATAAGGAGAAGCCGTCTGGGGCGAGTACTGAAAAGGGACGCGGAGATTGCTGAAAAAAAAAAAAAAACTAAGCTACAAGCCGCGGATCTGCAAGGGAAGGGAAACGGGCATGGAGGAACAAGGGAAAGACAAACTCTCTCGTGAAGGAGTAAAGAAGCAAGAAGAACGAAAGTGGTATAGCCTGATTGATAAAATTTGGGCAAAACCAAACCTGGAGGAAGCGTTCAAGGAGGTCAGGCGCAACCGTGGAGCGGCAGGAGTCGATCGAATGACCATAAAGGCATTTGAATCAGAGTTGGAACACCATCTAGAAGTGGTTCAACAGACACTGAAGAACAAAACCTATCGGCCAAAGCCGGTTAGGCGAGTGTACATCCCAAAAGCAGACGGAACGCAAAGACCGCTAGGCATTCCCAGCGTGGGAGATCGAGTTGTACAAGCCGCAGCGCGGCGCATACTGGAACCCATCTTCGAAGCCAAATTCATGGACTGCAGTTTCGGATTCCGGCCTGGGAGAAGTGCACATATGGCACTACAGAAGATCCGTCAGGATTTAGAAGACGGATATCGGTACGTCATTGACGCGGATCTGAAAGCATACTTCGACACCATCCCGCATGAAAGGCTTATTGCGAAGGTGAAGGAAACGGTAGTGGATGGAAGCGTCCTATCTCTGCTGGAAAAATTTCTGAAAGGCGGAATCATGGAAGGCGGCAGTTTTCGCATGAACGAGCAAGGAACGCCACAAGGAGGGGTTATTAGCCCCTTGCTAGCGAACATCTATCTTCATCCGTTGGATGAAGCAATGACAGAGCGAGGGCACCGCCTGACACGCTATGCAGATGACTTCGTCATTTGTTGCAAGACGCAGAAAGGCGCCGAGCGAGTACTGAGGTCTGTCATCAAGCTGCTGGAGAAAGAAATGGGGCTGAAAGTACATCCTGAGAAAACGAAAATCGCCAATAGCAAGAGGGAGTCATTTATCTTTCTGGGTCATGAGTTTAAACCCGGAAAGCGTATGACGCCATCGGACAAAGCTATGGCGAAATTCAAAGAGCGGGTGAAGGAGATCACAAAACGAAATCAGACCGTCAATGTACAAGAACTGGTGAAGAAGGTACTCAACCCTTACCTAAGAGGATGGGCAAACTACTTCGGAACAGGAGACGTACATAGTCGATTTCGAGAACTAGATGCCTGGATCAGGAGACGTCTCCGAGCGGTTCAACTGCGTAGCTGGAAGAAAATAAGAAAGCTACATCGGGAAATGCGAAGACGAGGATGGGACAACAAGGATATGCCGGGGCTACGCATGACAGCGTGGAGAAGTTCGCATTCCACCTATGCCCAATATGCAATGCCAAATAAGTGGTTTGGAGAAATCGGTCTGTGTAGTCTTCTTGCGATTTACAAAGAACTTCATCCCTAGATGGGATAAACACGGAGGAGCCGGATGCGATGACCCGCATGTCCGGATCTGTGAGAGGCCTATGCGCATGCGCATAGGCCTACTCGATT
>NZ_BORS01000040.1:0-2305 GCF_018333295.1 Paenibacillus apis | reverse complement strand
TTGCCTACGTGTTACTCACCCGTCCGCCGCTAACTTTCAGGAGTGCAAGCACTCCATCAAGTCCGCTCGACTTGCATGTATTAGGCACGCCGCCAGCGTTCGTCCTGAGCCAGGATCAAACTCTCCATTAAAGTGTTTGACTTGCTCATTTCAAAACTGACGAGAATTAATAATTCTCTCAAGATAGAATCTCAAACGACACAGGGTCGATTGGAATTCATCTATTTAATACTCACTCGTTGTTCAGTTTTCAAAGATCAACTTCGGTTCTTATTTCGTTACCACCTCATCAGCAGCAACTTTTATATCTTATCACGATCAAACCAACATTGCAAGCACTTTTTTAAATGCTTATGGGTTCGAAATCGTGATGGGCCGTAATTAACGACCGGATATATAATGTATCACGTATCCATACTCATTGCAAGACATTCTGAACAAAATCTATTTTGTAATTTTTTACTGCGGGCAAACTTTTGCATAACGCTTCTTACCTCCACTAAATCTCACGGCTGAGATAATGTCAAGGTGCTTTCGAGCTCTGAGCTTCGGGATGCTACCTCACCTTATCCGGTTCATCTTTATAGATGAGATAGACATCCACGAAGATCACCTGTGCCATCACATAACTGCCATCACTTCCACAGGTTTCTCCCGATCCCGCTCTCCCTAGCCGTTCGACAACTGCTTCTCCATGGACACGCGGCCATCTGACTTTACTTTTCATTCAGTTATTGAATTTCCGAGCAATTACACTTAGCTTTTCATTAATTCGGGCATTTTGATCGCCACAGCGACGTTACACAGCATTCCACGTGCAAGGAACAGTAAGGTCCGCTCTTCGGGGTTCGCAACGCCGGCTTCGCAAAAAGCCTTAAGTACCATATCCCGTACTTGCTTGAACCCGTCTCGCATCGCTGCCTGAATAGCTTCCTCCCGAATGGATTGTGCTTGTAACTGCAAGAACATTTCGTTCTGATGCTTCGCCTGGATGCTCTCGTATTCATAGATCAATTGCTTCTCAAGAGCTTCAGGAGGAGCTGTCTCCACGATAGTGCGGAAAGATTCAATGACACGGGTCCAGGACGCCTCAATCGCGGTCAACAACAGGCTCTCTTTGGTTGCGAAGAATCGGAACACATAAGGCTGGGAGATGTTCGCCCGTTTCGCCACCTCTGCCGTCGTCGCCCGGTAGTAGCCTATTTCCGAAAACACTTCAATCGCTGCTGAGATAATATCTGCTCTTCGATTGACCGCTGTAGTTCCCGATTTCGCCATTTCTTGTTCCCCCAGTTGAAATTGATTGATCAATAATAGATCAATTATACAAGGAGTAAACAAGCAATACAATCCAGTCCACCGTTGGAACCCTTAGCCTGTCCTTGATCAGAGAAAGATCATATATCGTTATGCCTTGCTTGTCATCTCCTCGATCTGTTTTAACCAAGCCAAACGCGTCGCCTCGTCTGAGCTCGGCACGGACTCAAAGACTTCATGATGAAGCACCTCCATACCGCAATATTCAAATATTCCTGTGTCGGAAGTCAAGAGCAGCGCCTTGTCCATTCCCATCTCTGCATATTGGGCATGTGATTTTCCTTGCGTGTTGATAATTACAGCCTTTTTTCCCTTCATCAATCCCATTTGCTCGCCATTCACGTAACGGTAGGCAAACCCGTAAGTAAAGACCCTCTCAATATAGCCCTTGACGATAGCCGGCAGTCCAGTCCACCATATCGGATAAATGAAAGTGATCACGTCCGCCCACTTAAGATACTCCTGCTCCTGCTCGATGTCCTCACCAATGCCGCCCAGAATTTCACTGCTGCTGATAACAGGTTGAAATTCTATCGCGTACAAATCGCGCACGACAACCTCATGTCCTTTTTGCCGAAGACCTCGGACGGCCGTTTCCAGAATGGCATGGTTAAAACTCTCTTTTCTCGGATGGGCATACACAATCAAATGATTCATAGGGGTATCTCCTCTCAACTTTAAGTTTTATTTTCGTTTCGTGGTTAGTGATTGATCAATCACTAACCACGAGACAATTATATGCCACCTCTTCCTCATTTGCAATTTTTTTTGATAAGTCCCTCTTTGCATTCTAGCTTGTGGAAGCTTAACTTGATATTTCAAGCTTTATTCCAGAATTCCAAAACAACAACTTGTAGCAGTAAAATCAGGACCACCCGTCCAACGGGTGGTTTGCTCTTGGGGTATAACCCCCTGTTGCCAAACTGCGCCTAAAGACGCTAGCCTGACAGCAAATCTGTTCAGGCTCAGTGTTATTTGTCTCTTTCAC
>NZ_BORS01000039.1:0-5513 GCF_018333295.1 Paenibacillus apis | reverse complement strand
AACTTACCAAGCTGGGTTACGACGCGACGCCGTTCAACCAGATATTGAAGCAGAACGCAAAAAGAGAGATGAGATTGAGGCTGGGAAAAGTTACTGTAGCCGACGTTTTGGCGGCGCAACCTGTGACGACAAATCTGCTCAAATTTATGCGCGCTTCGATAAAAATGATTGGCGTATCCAACCTGCAGAGTTTTATCGCTTCCATGACGCAGAAGTTAACACTTTCGGATATTTCTGATGAGTCGAAAAATTATCTTGATAAAGCAGGAATTACTACTGCTTGTTTACGAATTAAATCGAAGTGGACTGCTGGCGGAAAATGAGAAAATTCGACCTATCCTTGCGCAGCTCGAGAAGCTCTTACTTTGCGACCTTTCGCCATCAACTAACGATTCTGTCAAAAACTGACGCGTTGGATGAGGAGAAGTGGCTTAATATGCTTGGCACGTTCGTCAAGGACTGGTTTAGATATGAGTCACATTTTGTTCATGGTAGAGATTCTCTTGTTGACATTTTAAAAGAGCGTGGATTACTATCTGAGTCCGATGCTGTTCAACCACTAATAGGTAAGAAATCATGAGTCAAGTTACTGAACAATCCGTACGTTTCCAGACCGCTTTGGCCTCTATTAAGCTCATTCAGGCTTCTGCCGTTTTGGATTTAACCGAAGATGATTTCGATTTTCTGACGAGTAACAAAGTTTGGATTGCTACTGACCGCTCTCGTGCTCGTCGCTGCGTTGAGGCTTGCGTTTATGGTACGCTGGACTTTGTAGGATACCCTCGCTTTCCTGCTCCTGTTGAGTTTATTGCTGCCGTCATTGCTTATTATGTTCATCCCGTCAACATTCAAACGGCCTGTCTCATCATGGAAGGCGCTGAATTTACGGAAAACATTATTAATGGCGTCGAGCGTCCGGTTAAAGCCGCTGAATTGTTCGCGTTTACCTTGCGTGTACGCGCAGGAAACACTGACGTTCTTAC
Source organism: Paenibacillus apis (assembly GCF_018333295.1). Lineage (NCBI taxonomy): Bacteria > Bacillati > Bacillota > Bacilli > Caryophanales > Paenibacillaceae > Paenibacillus > Paenibacillus apis. The sequence goes on along the minus strand of NZ_BORS01000039.1, from coordinate 4,530 downwards.
TGACGCAGAAGAAAACGTGCGTCAAAAATTACGTGCAGAAGGAGTGATGTAATGTCTAAAGGTAAAAAACGTTCTGGCGCTCGCCCTGGTCGTCCGCAGCCGTTGCGAGGTACTAAAGGCAAGCGTAAAGGCGCTCGTCTTTGGTATGTAGGTGGTCAACAATTTTAATTGCAGGGGCTTCGGCCCCTTACTTGAGGATAAATTATGTCTAATATTCAAACTGGCGCCGAGCGTATGCCGCATGACCTTTCCCATCTTGGCTTCCTTGCTGGTCAGATTGGTCGTCTTATTACCATTTCAACTACTCCGGTTATCGCTGGCGACTCCTTCGAGATGGACGCCGTTGGCGCTCTCCGTCTTTCTCCATTGCGTCGTGGCCTTGCTATTGACTCTACTGTAGACATTTTTACTTTTTATGTCCCTCATCGTCACGTTTATGGTGAACAGTGGATTAAGTTCATGAAGGATGGTGTTAATGCCACTCCTCTCCCGACTGTTAACACTACTGGTTATATTGACCATGCCGCTTTTCTTGGCACGATTAACCCTGATACCAATAAAATCCCTAAGCATTTGTTTCAGGGTTATTTGAATATCTATAACAACTATTTTAAAGCGCCGTGGATGCCTGACCGTACCGAGGCTAACCCTAATGAGCTTAATCAAGATGATGCTCGTTATGGTTTCCGTTGCTGCCATCTCAAAAACATTTGGACTGCTCCGCTTCCTCCTGAGACTGAGCTTTCTCGCCAAATGACGACTTCTACCACATCTATTGACATTATGGGTCTGCAAGCTGCTTATGCTAATTTGCATACTGACCAAGAACGTGATTACTTCATGCAGCGTTACCATGATGTTATTTCTTCATTTGGAGGTAAAACCTCTTATGACGCTGACAACCGTCCTTTACTTGTCATGCGCTCTAATCTCTGGGCATCTGGCTATGATGTTGATGGAACTGACCAAACGTCGTTAGGCCAGTTTTCTGGTCGTGTTCAACAGACCTATAAACATTCTGTGCCGCGTTTCTTTGTTCCTGAGCATGGCACTATGTTTACTCTTGCGCTTGTTCGTTTTCCGCCTACTGCGACTAAAGAGATTCAGTACCTTAACGCTAAAGGTGCTTTGACTTATACCGATATTGCTGGCGACCCTGTTTTGTATGGCAACTTGCCGCCGCGTGAAATTTCTATGAAGGATGTTTTCCGTTCTGGTGATTCGTCTAAGAAGTTTAAGATTGCTGAGGGTCAGTGGTATCGTTATGCGCCTTCGTATGTTTCTCCTGCTTATCACCTTCTTGAAGGCTTCCCATTCATTCAGGAACCGCCTTCTGGTGATTTGCAAGAACGCGTACTTATTCGCCACCATGATTATGACCAGTGTTTCCAGTCCGTTCAGTTGTTGCAGTGGAATAGTCAGGTTAAATTTAATGTGACCGTTTATCGCAATCTGCCGACCACTCGCGATTCAATCATGACTTCGTGATAAAAGATTGAGTGTGAGGTTATAACGCCGAAGCGGTAAAAATTTTAATTTTTGCCGCTGAGGGGTTGACCAAGCGAAGCGCGGTAGGTTTTCTGCTTAGGAGTTTAATCATGTTTCAGACTTTTATTTCTCGCCATAATTCAAACTTTTTTTCTGATAAGCTGGTTCTCACTTCTGTTACTCCAGCTTCTTCGGCACCTGTTTTACAGACACCTAAAGCTACATCGTCAACGTTATATTTTGATAGTTTGACGGTTAATGCTGGTAATGGTGGTTTTCTTCATTGCATTCAGATGGATACATCTGTCAACGCCGCTAATCAGGTTGTTTCTGTTGGTGCTGATATTGCTTTTGATGCCGACCCTAAATTTTTTGCCTGTTTGGTTCGCTTTGAGTCTTCTTCGGTTCCGACTACCCTCCCGACTGCCTATGATGTTTATCCTTTGGATGGTCGCCATGATGGTGGTTATTATACCGTCAAGGACTGTGTGACTATTGACGTCCTTCCCCGTACGCCGGGCAATAATGTTTATGTTGGTTTCATGGTTTGGTCTAACTTTACCGCTACTAAATGCCGCGGATTGGTTTCGCTGAATCAGGTTATTAAAGAGATTATTTGTCTCCAGCCACTTAAGTGAGGTGATTTATGTTTGGTGCTATTGCTGGCGGTATTGCTTCTGCTCTTGCTGGTGGCGCCATGTCTAAATTGTTTGGAGGCGGTCAAAAAGCCGCCTCCGGTGGCATTCAAGGTGATGTGCTTGCTACCGATAACAATACTGTAGGCATGGGTGATGCTGGTATTAAATCTGCCATTCAAGGCTCTAATGTTCCTAACCCTGATGAGGCCGTCCCTAGTTTTGTTTCTGGTGCTATGGCTAAAGCTGGTAAAGGACTTCTTGAAGGTACGTTGCAGGCTGGCACTTCTGCCGTTTCTGATAAGTTGCTTGATTTGGTTGGACTTGGTGGCAAGTCTGCCGCTGATAAAGGAAAGGATACTCGTGATTATCTTGCTGCTGCATTTCCTGAGCTTAATGCTTGGGAGCGTGCTGGTGCTGATGCTTCCTCTGCTGGTATGGTTGACGCCGGATTTGAGAATCAAAAAGAGCTTACTAAAATGCAACTGGACAATCAGAAAGAGATTGCCGAGATGCAAAATGAGACTCAAAAAGAGATTGCTGGCATTCAGTCGGCGACTTCACGCCAGAATACGAAAGACCAGGTATATGCACAAAATGAGATGCTTGCTTATCAACAGAAGGAGTCTACTGCTCGCGTTGCGTCTATTATGGAAAACACCAATCTTTCCAAGCAACAGCAGGTTTCCGAGATTATGCGCCAAATGCTTACTCAAGCTCAAACGGCTGGTCAGTATTTTACCAATGACCAAATCAAAGAAATGACTCGCAAGGTTAGTGCTGAGGTTGACTTAGTTCATCAGCAAACGCAGAATCAGCGGTATGGCTCTTCTCATATTGGCGCTACTGCAAAGGATATTTCTAATGTCGTCACTGATGCTGCTTCTGGTGTGGTTGATATTTTTCATGGTATTGATAAAGCTGTTGCCGATACTTGGAACAATTTCTGGAAAGACGGTAAAGCTGATGGTATTGGCTCTAATTTGTCTAGGAAATAACCGTCAGGATTGACACCCTCCCAATTGTATGTTTTCATGCCTCCAAATCTTGGAGGCTTTTTTATGGTTCGTTCTTATTACCCTTCTGAATGTCACGCTGATTATTTTGACTTTGAGCGTATCGAGGCTCTTAAACCTGCTATTGAGGCTTGTGGCATTTCTACTCTTTCTCAATCCCCAATGCTTGGCTTCCATAAGCAGATGGATAACCGCATCAAGCTCTTGGAAGAGATTCTGTCTTTTCGTATGCAGGGCGTTGAGTTCGATAATGGTGATATGTATGTTGACGGCCATAAGGCTGCTTCTGACGTTCGTGATGAGTTTGTATCTGTTACTGAGAAGTTAATGGATGAATTGGCACAATGCTACAATGTGCTCCCCCAACTTGATATTAATAACACTATAGACCACCGCCCCGAAGGGGACGAAAAATGGTTTTTAGAGAACGAGAAGACGGTTACGCAGTTTTGCCGCAAGCTGGCTGCTGAACGCCCTCTTAAGGATATTCGCGATGAGTATAATTACCCCAAAAAGAAAGGTATTAAGGATGAGTGTTCAAGATTGCTGGAGGCCTCCACTATGAAATCGCGTAGAGGCTTTGCTATTCAGCGTTTGATGAATGCAATGCGACAGGCTCATGCTGATGGTTGGTTTATCGTTTTTGACACTCTCACGTTGGCTGACGACCGATTAGAGGCGTTTTATGATAATCCCAATGCTTTGCGTGACTATTTTCGTGATATTGGTCGTATGGTTCTTGCTGCCGAGGGTCGCAAGGCTAATGATTCACACGCCGACTGCTATCAGTATTTTTGTGTGCCTGAGTATGGTACAGCTAATGGCCGTCTTCATTTCCATGCGGTGCACTTTATGCGGACACTTCCTACAGGTAGCGTTGACCCTAATTTTGGTCGTCGGGTACGCAATCGCCGCCAGTTAAATAGCTTGCAAAATACGTGGCCTTATGGTTACAGTATGCCCATCGCAGTTCGCTACACGCAGGACGCTTTTTCACGTTCTGGTTGGTTGTGGCCTGTTGATGCTAAAGGTGAGCCGCTTAAAGCTACCAGTTATATGGCTGTTGGTTTCTATGTGGCTAAATACGTTAACAAAAAGTCAGATATGGACCTTGCTGCTAAAGGTCTAGGAGCTAAAGAATGGAACAACTCACTAAAAACCAAGCTGTCGCTACTTCCCAAGAAGCTGTTCAGAATCAGAATGAGCCGCAACTTCGGGATGAAAATGCTCACAATGACAAATCTGTCCACGGAGTGCTTAATCCAACTTACCAAGCTGGGTTACGACGCGACGCCGTTCAACCAGATATTGAAGCAGAACGCAAAAAGAGAGATGAGATTGAGGCTGGGAAAAGTTACTGTAGCCGACGTTTTGGCGGCGCAACCTGTGAC
>NZ_BORS01000038.1:0-8662 GCF_018333295.1 Paenibacillus apis | reverse complement strand
AACCCCTTTAGGGGTAGCTAAAAAAGTAGTGCGGTTGGCGGATCATTCAGTGCCCTTTCAGGGCTGGCCAGTAACAAAGGCTTTCAGCCGCAGAGCAAACCACCCGTTATACGGGTGGTGCTGATTCTACACCAATCGTCAAAAAAAACCATATTTCATGTAAATTGCATAATATGTTTTTTTGCATCACGCGATACAATGACTGTAAGACTAAGAGAAGGTGATCGTATGACAGCCTCGTACTTTACGAATACATGCAATAAAAAGCCGCCAGTCACCAAAGCCAAAGTAAGCAACGAGCTGTCGGATATGATCGAACAGCTCCGTGCACAGCTTGTCCACGCCGCAGAGCATAACGGATTCTGCAGTGATATTGTGATTGAGCTGAGCCAGCGTCTGGATACGTATATCGTCATGGCTCAGCATGAGATGGTAGGTCAGTGAATCATCCGCCCGGAAGCGCAGAAACCGGACCGGATACGGAAATGCCGGATAGCTCGGATCTGTTCTCTGCTTCTGGCTTCAAGGCAAGCTGGATCAGCTGCTGAACCTCTCTGGCATAGCGCACCGGATCTACGGCATAGGCATTTCCGTGCACCGCTCCTTTTACAAGCAACAAGCTCCGCGGCTCGGGCTTGGCTTCATAGAGCTCTTCGCTCATATAGGTCGGGACATAATTATCCTCGGTTCCATGAATAAACAGAACGGGAAGTGTGCTGTTCTGTACGGCCTTCAAGGGGCTGACCTGTTCCATCCGGAATCCGGCACTGCGATGCATCCGGCGATTAATCATGCCAAGCAGCGGGAAGGCGGGAAGCTTGTTCAAGACGCTCATCTGATGGCGGAGCAGCTTGGTCAGGTCTGAATAGGGGCAGTCCGCAACAACAAACTTCACATGAGGGTCAGCTATGGCAAGGTACTCAAGTACGGTACCGCCGCCAAGAGATTGACCGTGCAGACCGATAGAGCAATCCTCTCCATAGTGGTCAACAATCCACGCAACCCAAGCTGCGATATCATGCTTCTCCATGTATCCGTAGGTGGTATATTTCCCCTCGCTTTTCCCGTGTCTCCGCTGGTCGATCAGAAGGAGATTGAAGCCTTCCCTTTGAAACAGCTCAATATACTGTGTGGAAACATAGAGCGAAACGGTATAGCCATGGACAAGGATCATCCAGCGCTTCCCGTTCCGATGCGGTTCAACCAAATAACCGCCTAGCTTCAGTCCGTCTATCGAGGTGGTATGCACCTCTTTTTTCTCCAGCCTCTTGAATTTTTCTCTGCTGTACACGCCGCAATGCTCAAGATAGTCGAAAATGCCCTCGCTGCTCTGGTGCTTCATCTGAGTAATCAGTCGAAAACCATAGTGACTGCCGATAACTAAGATAACGGAGACACATAACCCGGCGGCAAGCAAGTAAATCATCGGATACCCACTCCTTCACGCTGATGCTGTAGCTATAAGTAGTATCCCCGTTTTTTGTCTAAGAAAATCAGAACTTGGTGCATTTACATTTCAAAGGGAGTCTAATGCGGAAATAGATCAGACTCTGAATCGCAGCGGAGAAACAGTGAACAGCAGTGAAGCAGCGTTGAACATTGAGGCAAAATACGAAGAAACCCTGTACTTTGAAAAAGTACAAGGTTCTTTTACTAAATCGTTTGATGCCGCTTAATCTATAGGTTTTTTATTTAACCAAATACGATGTGGTCAAAGGGACAAATAAGGAAGAACCTGGATCTGCGTCAACGATCTCCACAAATATAAAGTCTGTATCGGCTACATCTACATCGACAGAAACCAATCCATTACTCGGTGCAACGGTAAGTGATTTCAAGATTGTATTGTTATGATCTATAATTGTGATTTCCTGCGAACCATTAAGCGTCGCCAGTTCAAGATGCAGCGTTGAATATTTGTTTGAAGTCATGATCTGGAAGCTCTTTCCCTGCTTAACGGTGTCGGTGTTCAGGTAAACATCTTTGTAATCTTTGCCGTCATAGGATGTATCCTTGGGGTCTTTGGTATGCCATGCAGAGGTACCCAGTACGGTTTCCGCCAAAGAACTTAACGTCAACTTGTCAGTTGTCGGTGAAGGTGTGGAACCACTGTTTCCGCCAATGATCACCGAAGAGGTTGTGTTGTCATAAGTAATCTCTGTTCCCAGCAATGTACCGAGTCCTCGAATAGGCAAATAGGTTGTTCCATCATAGGTAATAGGCAAAACAGTCTTGCCGTTGGCATCTTTAACGGTCACAGTTTCCCCATTCATTTTCAGAGAAACCTTGCTGTTGAGATACGCTTTAATGGGCTCTAACCCTGTTGCCGCAAGCGCTCCTGATCCAAACCCAAGCGTCAGTGTACCTAACATTAACCCTATAACGACTTTTTTCTTCATTAATTTCCCTCCTTAATTGGGAATAGATTCCTTTATACATTTAAACCACTAAAGAGATGGTGTCAAGTGCTTTCAGGAGTGTTTCAGCAAAATTTTTAATAAAAATTAAAAAAGCATTTTTTTATATTCGTCTGTTTTGACGAGCAGCGGGCTTGTATGTTTATATAATTGGGATACCATGATTTGATAAGGAGGGAGAAGCATGTACAAATGCGGCGGACAAATTCCTGTCCTGGAGAGCCATAGACTTAGACTCCGCAGGATGGAGCGGGAGGACGTGCCGGTACTGCTGGACTATTGGAGCGATCCGGAGGTTGTTAAACATATGAACATACCTCCCTTTGAAACGCAAGAGGATGTATGGCAAATGATCCATCTGCTGAATGGGCTGTCTCAGAGCGAGGATGCGATACGCTGGGGAATTGAACTGAAATCCTCCGGGATGCTGATCGGGAGCTGCGGCTATAATGTGTGGGAGCTTGCCGGTGCTTACCGTGGAGAAATCGGGTATGATCTCGGCCGTCCCTATTGGCGGAAGGGTTATATGACCGAGGCACTGCATTTGCTACTGTCCTTTGGCTATCATACGATGGGTTTAAATCGAATCGAGGCTTTGGTGGTTCCTGAGAATGCTTCCTCGCGATCACTGCTTCGGATTCTGGGGTTTCAGGAAGAGGGCTTGCTTCGGGAGTATCAGATGACAAAGAGTGGCTTTACGGACTTGTTGATGTATTCTTTGCTCAAAAGAGATTATGAGTTATCGATCAAAAAATGACTTGGGAACAACCTCTGAAAGGCTGGCGGAGAAATGAACACGGGATGGAATTTACATAAACTGGACCCCCTCTCCAAGCTGGTTGTCCTGTTCTCTGTCGCCTTGTTGGCGATGTATTGGGATACTCCAGCTCCGTTGCTGTTGCTGCTGACCGTGCTGTTGGTTCTGGCGCGGTATGGATCGGGAATCGGTTGGCTAAAGCTGTTGGGCAGGATGGGGTATATTATTATCTTTGCACTTCCGTTATTTGTGATTACAGCAATCAGTGTACCGGGAGAAGGGGCTCAATTGTTTCCCGGGCTTCCCATTTCCGTGGGGGCGGTATCATATGCGGCGGCAATTTCGCTCCGTATGTTTTGTATGTTTTTATCCTCAGTCATTTACATCTGGTCCACCGATCCACAGGATTTCGTCGTTATCATGGCAAATAAATTGAAGCTTCCCTATCGATTGGTCTATGGTGTATCGATGGCTCTCGCTTTCCTGCCGCTGCTGGAGAGGGAGGGACGGGTTCATGCCCAGGCCAGAAAGCTTCGGTTCGGACGGGCCCCCCGCGGACTTCGGGAACGGGCGATGCTTCGACGGGATAGCCTGGTTGCTGTATTCTCGGGAGCCATCCGCCGTGTGGAGCAGACCGCAGGAGCAATGGAGGCAAAGGGCTTTGGCGCTTATTCTACCCGTACCTATCTGAGGGAAGTTCGGATAGAACGCTCGGGATATGTCATTATGCTGACAAGTGTGGTGCTTGCGTCAGTGATGATGATGTTTTAGCAGATTGAAAAAAGAAAAGTCTTGACGTATTCTAATTGTCAACTTATATTTTGTAATTAGGTTGACAATTAGAGACGGGAGAGATGAGCATAATGAGCGCAGAAGAAGCGAAGAAGAGTGTAAAGGACAGAATCCGGTTTTCCGCATTTACTACGGCAGAGATCGTTATGATGGCGATGCTGGCTGCGGCCAACGGAGTGCTGACCTTGTACATTTCACCGGTAAATCAATTATTGAACGGCCTCGGCGGGCCTATTGCTACATCCACGATCACAGGACTGTACATGCTCTATGGAATGCTTGCTTGCTACCTGATTCGCAAACCGGGTACAGCTGTTATTACCTTCGGAATCGGAGCGGTTGTCCAGTCGTTTATGGGCTCGGCATACGGGATTCCATCCGCCTTTGCGGCAGCTGCTTGTTATATGGTGGTTGCGGAAGCTGTATTCGCGGTATTCCGTTACCGCAAATGGGGAATGGCTCAGATGATGCTGGCAGGCGGTGCTTTGGTGCCGATCTGGTTCTACTTTGCGGCTAGAATGTTCGGCTATATGAAGTGGGGCGGAGATATCCTTGCCTTGGCTTTGGTTGTACGAATCGCAAGCGGAATTGTTCTGTCCGGGATTCTCTCGAAGCTTGTTGGGGATGCTCTAGTCAAGAGCGGTTTATTACGCCGCTTTGCCGCTGCGAAATCTACGTTGGAAGGATAAGCAATGAAGACAGGTGCGAAGGACAAGCTTCTTAAGGAGGAGCTAATTACGGTGGAATCCGAATCTGCTGTAGGGGAAGCGCTCAGGCTTGAGCGGGTATGTTATCGCTATAAGGCAGACAGTAAGCCTGTGCTTGACGAGATTACTTTCTCTCTGGAGCCTGGAGAATGGGTCACGATTGCGGGACCGAGCGGATGCGGCAAGTCTACACTGGCGAGAATACTGGCGGGGGACTTGCCTCGAGCCGGCGGAGGACTGCGAACCGGCGAGGTCCTGGTGAACGGCATCGATCCTGCCGATGCCAAGATCGCGGAGACGGCCCGGACCATCGGCCTCGTCTTTCAGGACCCGGACGCGCAGCTGGTCCTGGGAAGAGTAGAGGACGAGGTGGCCTTCGGGCCGGAGAATCTTTGCCTGCCGCCGGAGGTGATCCGGCGGCAGGTCGCCGCCGCGCTGGAAGCGGCGGGGCTGGAGGAGCGCCGCCGGGACAGCATCGCAGAGCTGTCCGGCGGCGGGCGCCAGCGGACGGCGATTGCGTCCGTGCTGGCGCTGGAGACGCCGATCCTCGTCCTGGACGAGGCGGCGTCCAATCTTGATGCAGCCGGAAGGCGGCGGCTGCAAGAGCTGCTGCAGCGTCTGCACCGGCAGGGCCGGACGCTGCTTGTAGTAACAGGGCGGCTCGACGAGCTCGCCCTGGCCGCTCCGCGGCTGATCGTCCTGGACGAGGACGGACACCTCGTCCAGGACGGGCCAAGCGGCGCGCTGCTGCGTGAAGAGCGGCCGCTGCTGAGGCAGCTCGGCCTGCTCCCTGCGGAGCAGCGCGTCCGCGCCACTGGCGGCGGCTCCCCCAATAGTGTGCCGCCCGCTGTGCCGCTGCTGGAGATCAGCGGCTTAACCTTCCAGTACGGCCGTAATACTCCGGCCGTACTGGAAGACGTCTCGCTGAAGCTCCAGCCCGGGGAGTGGCATCTGCTTACCGGTGACAACGGCTCCGGCAAGACAACGCTGTCCCGTCTGCTGCTGGGCCTGCTCCCGCTGCCGGCGGGCAGCATCTTTTGGCAGGGGCGGGATATCGCAGGGATATCCTTGTACGAGCTTGCCGAGGAGATCGGCTATGTGTTCCAGCAGCCGGAGCTGCAGTTTGTGACAGCAAACGTCATGGAGGAGCTGCTGTACGGGCCGCGCTGCCAATTGCGGCTCCGGGCAAAGGATGATCTGCCTGAGCAGGTTATGCAGCAGGCGGAGGAAGTGCTTCAACTGCTTGGGCTGCATTTAGAACAGGATGCTTCTCCTTACCTGTTAAGCGGCGGAAAGAAGCGTCTGCTCAGTGCGGCTTCTGTCTTCATGACGGGCAAGAAATTAATCATCCTTGACGAGCCCACAGCCGGAGCGGACTATCTTGGAGCGGGCAGGCTGTCTGCCTTATGCAGAAGAGCTGTCCAGGAAGGCGCCTCGATCCTGATGATTACCCATGAGCCCGAGTTTTTTGCAGGAGAATACACAGTAAGGTGGCATTTGGACAACGGTCGGCTTAAGCGTACTTGATCCTGTATGCTTTATACTTCCCAATTCTATCCGCATTCGCTATAATAATTACTTTGAACTGGAGTGCACGGGAAGGAAGTTAATAGCATGAAATATTCAGGATTACAAAGAAAGTACATCTTAATCGGCCTACTATTATCCACTTTTTTAGCTGCGATTGAGGGCACGGTTATTGGGCCGGCTGGACCTAGAATTGTGGGTGACCTCGGCGGTGTGGAGCTGTTAAGCTGGGTTTTCACAGCCTACCTGCTGACCATGGCCGTAGCCACGCCGATATTTGGGAAGATCAGTGACTTATATGGAAGAAAGCCGGTATTTATCATTGGCTCGGTATTATTCCTTGCCGGATCGCTGTTATCCGGTCTGTCGCAGGGCATGGAACAGTTGATTTTGTTCCGGGCTGTGCAGGGGATCGGAGCAGGTGCATTGACACCGGTAACGTTCACGATTATCGGGGACATCTACTCGATTGAGGAACGGGCCAAGGTTCAGGGCTGGATCAGTTCGGTATGGGGGATATCCTCGCTTGTCGGACCCTTGCTTGGCGGGTATTTCGTGGACTCGCTTAACTGGCGGTGGGTGTTCGGGTTCAATGTTCCGTTCGGATTGCTGTCACTTCTATTTATAATGAAGCATTTTACCGAGCGTGTAGAGAAGCGCAAAGTGAATATCGACATTCCTGGCGCCATAACCTTTACTGTGGGTGTAACCGCACTGCTCTTCGGCCTGGCGACGGGAGGCCAGCAACTAGCCTGGAATTCGCCGCTGTTGATCGGTATATTCGCTGTTGCACTGATTTCGCTGGTGCTGTTCTTTATCGTGGAACGTAAGGCTGAGGAGCCGATGGTTCCTCTGAAATTGTTCCGGATTCGAGACATTGCCTATTCCAACCTTGCCAGCCTGCTGGCCAGTGCATTGCTAATTGGGCTGACTTCATATTTGCCCTTATGGGTTCAAGGTGTTCTCGGCAAAAATGCAACCATATCCGGTCTTGTGCTCGCACCGATGTCGCTGAGCTGGATGCTGGGATCGGTGCTTGGGGCCCGGTGGATCATTTCGCGCGGCTCGCGGCTTACCTCACTCGTCGGCATGGCCATAATCGCTTTAGCTGCGGTTGGTATGGCGTTTATGAACGAGCACACATCGATTTATTTACTGATGCTCTTCAATGCGCTTTATGGCATTGGATTCGGTTTTTCATTCGCCGTATTTACGATTATTGCCCAGTCATCGGTGCATTACCATTTGCGCGGGGCTTCCACGGCGCTGAACTCGTTCGTGAAGTCTATCGGGCAGACTATCGCGGTAACGGTGTTCGGTATGCTTATTAATCTGGGTATCACCTCTCGTCTGCCTGAGCCTGCGGCGGGGGCGGATCCGATTACCCAGAATGACATTAATAATCTGTTGTCTCCGGAGAAGGTGCATCTGCTTCCGCAAGAGCTATGGGAACAGCTCAAGCATACGCTGAGCGGCAGCTTGGGCTTTTTGTTCATTGTAATGGCTGTCGTAGCGGCGGCAGGTCTTATAACTGCATTTGGTTTGCGGAGCAAGGCCCCGGAACCAGAGGAAATTTAGACATGTAGCTAGACAAGGCACTCCTTTGCTGAGGAGTAGTATAAAATAACATCGTCCTCCGCACCATAATGGGAAAGGGGAGGTGTTATCTTGAATCAAGAAGCAGATTTAAATCTCGATCAAAGCACGCTCGTTCATGCCTGGCAGCAGCAGCTGCCGGAATATCTGAATCCCGGCGACTCCTTCCAGGTGGAACCGGATCAAGGCAATCCGCAGGCGCTCCGTATTCATATCGATGCGGCAGGCCGGCAGTTTTACTCCTTTGATTTTCAATGCGCTTATATGGATGAGCGAGAGGTTAAAGTAGAGCTGGTGGATGTTGAACGGGATGGCGTGACAGTCAATGAGCAGAGCGAGAAGATTCAGGAGATGACCGGAGACTATGTCCGGCATTTGCATGAATGTGCCCAAGCGCTGCACAAGATCACCAAGCCTTCCTAATCGGCAGTATACTTGCAGATTCATCTTATGAGGAGGATGGATAGTGGCTAAGACGAGTGGTAATAGGCCGGATAAAAATCTGGCTGGTGTTGTGCGCGATCTGGAGGATGCGCCGGTGAACAGCCTGGATGCGCAGCAGCGTCAGCAGGATGTAAATGACCGGCGCAGAAGAGATAACCATAATCACCAGCACAAGGTAGATATGGATCCGTCTCATTGATTTATCTTAATCATGGGTTGTCCCTGAAATCATCGTAGATGATTAGGGGCACCCTTTTTTGCGGGACTTGCACGGTGTGTGAGTGCTGGTGCGGCGATTATAGTGCAGAATGCGTCTAGAATAAAAAGTGGACACAGCGTTAAGTGACCCCAATAATATACTTAACGATGAAAGAGGTGTCCGCTATGGGAGAGCAGCGTCAGCGCTACAATGAAGAATTTAA
>NZ_BORS01000037.1:0-9766 GCF_018333295.1 Paenibacillus apis | reverse complement strand
ATCAAGTCCGCTCGACTTGCATGTATTAGGCACGCCGCCAGCGTTCGTCCTGAGCCAGGATCAAACTCTCCAATAAAGTGTTTGACTTGCTCATTTCAAAACTGACGAGAATTATTCATTCTCTATTAATACTCACTCGTTGTTCAGTTTTCAAAGATCAACTCGCGATGTTTAATCGCTTCATTTCATCACCGCATTGTCTCGGCGGCGACCTTTATAATATATCACACGCTCTTTGATGAAGTCAACACTTTTATTTCACTTCATTTTTGAAGTTATTTGAAAGCGCTTGTCCACCGGAGAAGCGATTTATAATGTACCATAGATAACAAAGTCCCGTCAACTGCCATATGCTGCCTAGATCAAAATTAGTTTTAAACCCAGCAACAGCCCGATGCCCGGCAGCCCCAAAACAAGCACTGTCGTCAATGTCACCGGATTCAACGGAATGTATGCTTCAGCAATCCAACCCGAATAATTGACAACGTATAGCCCTAATGCAGCCACCACAACATGGACACCCAGCCGGGACAACCAGGCAAAGCCAAGCCGTCTAGAGAAAACGATAAACAGCAGGGATAGTAAAGATATTGCCAACACTACAGTCAGTATAATCTTCATCCTAGCTCCTCCTTTCGATCCCAGACATAATCCCCATAGCCGAAGGGCTCCCAATACGCATTCGCTTCCTTGGCTTGCTTCAACTTGATCTGATATTTCCGTTCCGCCGCCTCCAGGGTATAGATCGCAACATCGACCTCATCCTTTCCAAGGGCGTATTGAAACGCATGAGATGCCAGCCTCCACTCTGCTCTCGCCTTCATAACCTCATCGTATAGATGCTGCTTATTAGATTCTTCTTTATTTGCCTGTGCCATTTTTGAATGGCTATCCGGCCTTAATGTCCAACGCTTCATCTCAATCCCTCCTTTAACCTCGGGTCTATTTCATGTGTATCGAGGAAAGGACAAACTTAGAACTCTCTTCTATATTTCAAAATAAAACCAAAAAACCGGATCACGAGGACCCGGCTGGATACAGCAATTATTCATTTCGAAGATTTACTTCATTAGATGTCACACTTCTCGTCCGTGCAAAGCGCGTCCTGAGAAGATTCAATTTGCTGCAGCGGAGCGGAAGGATGCTCTTCCTGCCATACCTTTTCCAAAGTTTCTGCAAATAAGCTGACTGGCTGCGCCCCCGATATTGCATACTTTCGATTAACGACGAAGAACGGAACGCCACGCACGCCTAGGGTCGCTGCTTCGGCTTCCTCCGAACGAACCTGTTCCGTAAATTGCCCGCTGTTCAATACGGTACGAGTCTCTTCCGGATCCAACCCGGCTTCAGCTGCCAGCTTGATCAGCGTATCGCGGCCTCCGATGAATTGGGATTCCACAAAGTGGGCCTTTAGCAGCTTTTCGGCCATTTCCGCACCCTTCCCCTTGCTCTCTGCGTACTTCGCCAGTCTATGGGCATCCAGAGTATTGATTTGTTTAATGTTATCAAAGTTATAGGATAAGCCTGACTGAGCAGCTCTTTGTATCATCTGATCGTTCATCTCTTTGGCTTGGGCAACAGGTATACCATACTTCTTGGCCAGTGATTCATCTATAGAAACGGCAGGATCAGTCTGAACCTCAGGATCAAGCTCAAAGCTCTTGAAGGACACCTCGACCTGATCCTTATGAGCAAATTGCTCCAATGCCTGCTCCAAGTGTCTTTTTCCGATATAGCAGAATGGGCATACATAATCCGACCATATTTCAATTTGCATTCATCGCACCTCCGAAAATTTGTTAGGTAATTACTTAAGGTAAGTTTCCTTATTCCTATTATTACTTCTCCCACCTCCAGATGCAAGCTATTCCCTCAAATATAAAAAAAGATGACCCCTGAATACCAGGAATCATCTTCTTTTCTTACTAAATAAAGAATTAATGCAGCTCCCGCCGTCCTTCAAGCGCTTTGGACAACGTAACTTCGTCCGCATACTCCAGATCGCCGCCGACCGGCAAGCCGTGGGCAATCCGAGTGACGCGAAGCTCAAACGGCTTCACCAGGCGCGAGATGTACATGGCAGTAGCCTCGCCCTCAATATTGGGATTAGTCGCCAAAATCAATTCCTTGACGCGTTCATCACTCAAACGGGTCAACAGTTCCTTCAGCCGGATATCGTCCGGTCCGAGTCCCTCCATCGGAGAGATTGCTCCCTGCAGCACATGATAGTAGCCATCAAATTCCTTCGTTCGCTCCATCGCAACCAAATCCTTGGACTCCTGTACGACGCAAATCACAGATGGATCACGCGTCTTGTCCTGACAAATCCGGCATGGGTCTGTATCTGTAATATTGCAGCATACCGAGCAATAGTGCAGATTGCGCTTCACACTGACCAGAGCCTTCGCGAAATCGATAACATCATCCTCTTTCATGCGCAGTACATGAAACGCCAGCCTTGCGGCCGTCTTCGGACCAATCCCCGGCAAGCGTGTAAATGACTCAATCAGCTTCGCAATCGGTTCGGGATAGTACAATGAGAGGATTCTCCTTCACTTCAAGAGGTTGTTCAATTAAAACAAGCCCGGAATTTTCATCCCGCCAGTAAATTTGCCCATATCCTGGTTCGCAAGGTCTTCCGCTTTGGTCAGTGCATCATTCACTGCTGTAAGCACAAGATCCTGCAGCATTTCTACATCCTCCGGATCAACGGCTTCCGGTTTAATCGTCAAGGACATGATCTTCTTATGTCCATTCACTTGGACGGTGACTACCCCGCCGCCAGCGCTTCCTTCAACGGTCTTGCTTCCCAGTTCCTCCTGGGCCTTTAGCATTTGCTCCTGCATCTTCTTCACTTGCTTCATCATTTGGTTCATATTGTTCATCGGGTTCACATCTCCTTCACATATCTATATTAATTATAATCGTACGGGCACCCAATAGAAAAGAAAAGCTAATCCTTGATAACCACCAGCTCTTCCCCGAATAACTGGAGCGCTTCATCTACCCAAGGCTCCTGGCTTGTATTCCCGTCCTCCGGCGGCGGCTCCAACTGAAGCGGCTCAGCTGCCGGTGTCTGCGCACCTTGAAGCGCATCATTCCAATCCTTTTGCATCATCGTTACCAGACGGCACGGGCGTCCCAGTTGACGCTCCATCACCTGTTCAATTAACTGCTTGTTCGCCGGCTTCTCCGTCGTCTCCCGGTGAATATCGTTCTTGAAGGCTACCAGCACAGCATCCTCCTGAACCGATACCGGCTCCCCATTCATAAACCAGGCATGAATCGTGACCTTCTCTTCCTTGACAGCATGCAGAATCTGGTTCCATTTGCCCTGGACCTCCAGGAACTCCTGACTGTTCCGCTGAGCCAAATATCCATCCATTCCGGCAGGCATCTTGGAAGGAGAAGAAATCCGCGGCGCAGAGCTTCGAGCCGCAGGACGGCTGCCGCCGGAAGCTTGACGGTCTCCGCTGCCGGACGCCAGGCCATTCTTAAGCGCCTGCTCCAGCTTGCGCTCCAGCTCGGCAACCTGCCGTCTAAGCTGTTGAACCTCATCAGCCGGCACACCCGCAGTCGCTCCGCTTGCCGAAGCCGGGGACATATGGCTCGCCACCGGCGAGTCCTCTGCACTGCCTCCGGACGTCAGACTGCATAGCTTCAGGAGTGCCACCTCAAATAGGGTTTGCGGCTGAACAGCATATTTCATCTCCGTCTGATAATGATTTAGTGTATCCAGAATCTGAAATAGCTGAGCTTTAGAAAATTTATGCGCCATTTCCCTGAAATCCCGCACATCCAGCACGCGCTCTGTCAGCCTGTCTGCTTGGGGCACCATCTTTATCATCAGCAAATCACGGAAATAGTAGAGGAGATTTTCCATGCATTTATCAGCACTTTTGCCTTCTTGCATAAAGCCTTCAATCATCTCCAGCATACCGCCGATCTCGCCTTCATGGATCATCTCTGCAAGCTTGGCGAACTGGTGCGATGGAATTCCGCCCGTCATATCAAGCACTTGCTGGTAGGATACCTGAGCATCCGAGAACGATGCGATCTGCTCCAAAATGCTGAGCGCATCCCGCATTCCGCCGTCAGACAATCTAGCTATATATTCCAGCGCAGCCTCCTCGGCCGTAATCTGCTCCTGTTCACAGATGGTACGCAATCTCTCCACCTGTTCCTCCATGGAAATTCTCCGGAAGTCAAAGCGTTGGCATCGGGAGATGACCGTTGCAGGCAACCGATGAGGCTCTGTGGTCGCCAAGATGAACATCACATGCGGAGGCGGCTCCTCCAGCGTCTTCAGTAATGCATTAAACGCTTCGGTTGTCAGCATATGCACTTCATCTATAATGTACACTTTTTGCCGCACTTCTGTAGGGGCATATTTAACCTTCTCGCGAAGATCCCGGATTTCCTCGACCCCACGGTTGGAAGCGGCGTCAATTTCAAGCACATCCATCACGGAGCCTGCCGTAATCCTCCGGCAAGCATCACACTCATTGCACGGCTCCGGTGCAGGTCCCTTCTCACAATTGACCGCCTTGGCAAGCACCTTGGCTGTCGTCGTCTTTCCGGTTCCCCTCGGCCCGCTGAAAAGATAAGCATGCGAGAGCCTTTGTTCACGGATTGCGTTCTGAAGCGTGCGGATAATATGCTGTTGCCCTACCGTGTCTTGGAACGACTGTGGTCGCCAGGCCCGGTACAGCGCGATATGCTCCATTTGCGGCACCTTCTTTCTATCCATAAGCAGCATTCGCCGCCTATCTATTATACTATACTCGACCTTCCAGAAAAACTCATAATTAGTGAAGCCAAACAAACTCGTCCACTTCAGGCATTTCTTCTCCGTGAATGGCAACAGACAGAAAAAAAGCACCTCTGCCCAAGGCAAAGATGCATTTCTTAAGTTCGAATACCGTGCACCTGTTATTGATCATTGCGATCCGAGCGGCACCTCTAAGGCGCAACTCGGGACAGGCTCCCCTCCGGCACAAGAGTGGGACTGCTTATGGCTGCTTCCTTCCGGACCTGACCAGGTTCACAATTACTCATTGCGGAGGACCCGTCCGTCAACGTCTGCCGTAGAGACCAGGCCTCACATCGACAAGACCGCTAACAGGACTTCAACCTCGCTACAGCGGATTGCGAGTTACAGGGCACCGCTACCTCCCCATCTAGCACGGTGAAATTAAGTATAGCTTATGCCCGTACAAAAAGCAACCGAGAAAAGGTTGCCGGGATTGTCTCCTTATTCCAATGGAGGTTGGGAGGAACTTCCCCCCTGACCACTCGATTCCATGTGCTCTATCATTCCGTTATAATAGAGAAGATTGATAGATTCAGGAAGGGAGACTTCATACATGAAGCGCAATAAGCGCAATATTCTCAACATGCTGCTTGCCGTCAGCCTGATCGCAGGAAGTGGAGTTGCTGCATTTACCCCGCGTACAGCTGAAGCCGCAGGCTCATCTTCATCCTCCATACAAATCCTGCTAGACGGCTATCCGCTTGCAACCACAGTGAGTCCCGTTATTATTCAGAATACGACATTAGTTCCGTTTCGAACGATCTCTGAAGCACTCGGTGTCTCGGTTACATGGAACGCATCCAACAAAACTATACAAGCTGTGAAGGAGCAAGGCGGTACCCGCACAGAGGTGCTGCTGACCCTGGACAGCAAGCAGGCGGTTGTAAATGGAAAAAGCGTAAGCCTGACGGTAGCCCCCCGCTCGATCTCTGGCAGCACCGTCATTCCTCTTAGCTTCTTCAGCCAGCAGTTTGGTGCGCAAGTACAGTGGGACCAAGCTACCAAGACCGTCTCGATCACCTCTCCAAAGCGAGATATGTATACACTTGGCTTCTATGCGCTCTCATCTGTCTCCGATGCACCGGTCATTCCCACACTAGACGCGGTTGCCTTCGGATGGAGCCGGATCGATGAGAACGGAACGTTTACCCAGTCGGGCAAAGACTTCAAGCTGCCTCAGCCGCTTGGCGAGATCACGGCGGATAGTCTGATTGCCGATGCTTCCGAGGCAGGGACAACCCCTTATCTGATGGTCTATTCCTCTGATGTGAAGGGTGAATTGACCAAGATTGTCGAGAATGCGGAGGCCCGTCAACAAGCGATCTCCGATATGATTGCAGCGGCAAAGGACAAGGAATTTTCCGGCATACTATTGGACTTTGAAGGACTCGGACTTACCACAGATAAAGCGGCCACCCGTTCCTCCTTCAATGCTTTCGTAAAGCAGCTTGCCCAGGAGACCCGAGCATCCGGCCTGAAACTGGCGCTGGCACTCCATCCGCTCAATTCATCTTATCAGGGCTACGATTACAAAACCCTTGGGAAACTGGCTGATGAACTGATTATTATGGCTTATGATTATCAAACCAAGTCAGGCGGCTCAACAGGCGATGAAGCTGCACCTGAACCGATTGCCAAGGTCGACGAAGCCATTCGCCTGGCTCTGCAAGAGACGAATAAAGACAAATTAATCCTGGGTCTGAACCTGCACAGCGAAAATGCAGCATCTGTCACCAAGCTGATCGGGCTCGCCAAGCGCTACGACCTGAAGGGTATTGCTCTGTGGCGCCTTGGGCTGATTAGCGCCGATGAATGGAGCTCCCTGAGACAGAGTGTAGAATTCAAATCTTAAATCACAAATATTAAATTATTGGTTGCTAATGCTATTCCGAAGACAGTCTGCAAGCTTGAGCAGGCTGTCTTTTTCTTTAATCCTTATTTAGCCTGGTCCGGTTAAAGGCTCTACGATATTCGGTGGGCGTAACCCCGGCAAGCTTTTTGAACCATTTGATGAATTGCTTGTCATCCTTGATCCCTACCGCGTCCGCTACTTGCTTCACGGGCTGGCTCGTGCAGCTTAGTATTTCCTTAGCCGCTTCGAGCTTGAGCTTATGGATGTAGCTGAGCAGCCCAAGACCAAACCGGCGCTTGAACATACGCGATAAATATTCCTTGTTATACCCCATCACCCTGGCAATTCGCTCTACTGAAATATCCTCATCTAATGCGTGGATTCGAGTCCACTCCAGCAGATGGCTGAGCTGCGGATCGAAGGTGCTCTCTTTCCCTGATCCTTCCAGTTGTTCTTCCAGCTCTACCAACAGACAAGTTAAGAAATAATCTCCCGCTCTTGCCATCCGATAGCCTCCATTAGCCGCATGCAACAGCTGACGGGCAAGAATATGAACCCGGCTCGGATGGGGACAAGCCGCATAACGAGGAATATACCCTTCGGACACCTCTCCATCCACGGGCTCGGGAAGATAGAAGTGAAACCAGTAAAAGGATACTCCGGGCAGGGATAATCGATATCCCCGATGACGTTCACCCGGCTGCAAAATAAGAATGTCTCCGGCTTGAACCTCATAGATAACCCCGTCCACCTCCATGAACACGACGCCCGCAATCCCGATAATCAACTCATAATCTGCGATGACCCGCTCGACATGAGTCCACGCTTCATCGGACAGGAATTGCCCTCCGGACACCAGCTTGTGAGGACGCTCCAGGTATAAAGGAAGCAACCATCATCCCTCCTGAAAAGAGATCATTTTTTAACACCTATTATACTATACAGCCCACCGACAAAAGAAATCTTTCATTCTATGATGAGATAGAAGCAACCAAAATTACCACCTGGAGTGTGATTTATTCATGTCTGAACACCGTGCAACCAAGCCATTAAGCTTAAAGAGCATCCAGATCCAGGACAAATACTGGACGCCGTACATCCAGCTCGTCCGGGATACCGTCATCCCTTATCAATGGGAGGCATTGAACGACCGCGTCGAAGATGCCGAGCGCAGCCAAGCGATCGAGAACTTTCGCATCGCCTCCGGCCAATCCAAGGGCGAATTCCACGGCTTTATTTTTCAGGATAGCGATGTCTACAAGTGGGTCGAAGCCGTCGGTTATTCCTTGATCAGCACACCAAACCCCGATCTTGAAAAGGTTGCTGACGAAGCCATTGCATTGATTGCCTCCGCTCAGCAAGAGGACGGATATATCAATACTTACTATACCATCAAAGAACCTGGCAAACGCCTTACCAATCTTGCTGAATGCCATGAGCTGTATGTGATTGGCCATTTAATCGAAGGAGCGGTAGCCTACTATATCGGGACAGGGAAGACCTCCTTGCTGGACGTAGCTCGTAAAGCGGCGGATTTTGTAGCACTTCACTTCGGACCGGAGCCGCACCAGCTTCATGGCTATGACGGACACCAGGAAATCGAACTCGCCCTAGTCAAGCTTTATGAAGTTACAGGAGAGGAAAAATACCTCGATCTTAGCTTCTATATGATCAATGAACGGGGTCAAAGTCCGAACTTTTTCCATGAAGAGTGGCCAAAGCGTGACCGCATCAGTCATTGGACCGGCCAGCAAGAAAGCACACCGCCGGATCTGGCCTATTGGCAGGCCCATAAGCCAGTGAGGGAGCAGGAGATCGCCGTTGGTCATGCGGTTCGTGCTGTGTATATGTATACGGCCATGGCCGATCTAGCCATTCGCAAAGCTGATGATGAGCTGCTGGCTGCCTGCAAACGTCTTTGGAGCAACATTGTGAATCGTCAAATGTACATTAACGGGAGTATCGGATCGACACATCATGGAGAAGCCTTCACGTTCGACTATGACCTTCCGAACGAAACCAATTATTCGGAGACCTGCGCATCCATTGGGCTTATCTTCTTCGCACAACGCATGCTGCAAGCCGAAATTAACAGTGAATATGCCGATATTATGGAGCGGGCGCTCTATAATACGGTTACCGCGGGGATATCCAGCGACGGCAAGCATTATTTCTACGTCAACCCGATGGAAGCATGGCCGAAGGCAAGCGAGGGAAATCCGGGCAGGAGACATGTAAAGACCGTTCGCCAGAAGTGGTATGGCTGCGCTTGCTGCCCTCCCAATGTAGCGCGCTTGCTATCCTCGCTTGGCGAATATATTTACACTGCAAGCACAGATACACTGTACGCCCATTTATTTATCGGCAGCGATGCTCAGGTCGAGCTGGGAGGCAGCCGCGTAACTGTAAATATGAAGAGCTCCCTGCCATGGCAAGGGCAGGTCGAACTAAGCATAGCGGAGCTAGAGGGGGATGGAGACTTCTCCATCGCATTCCGTGTTCCTTCCTGGTCCGACAGCTTCACGGTCCATGTTGCTGACGAGACCATTGAGCCGGAGATTCGCGATGGATATGCTTATGTCCAACGAACTTGGAAACGAGGGGATGTATTTTTACTGGACTTTGCGATTCAGACCCGTCGTATCTACGCACACCCCGAGGTTCGCGCCAATGCCGGAAAGGTCGCGCTGCAACGGGGACCCCTGTTATATTGTCTGGAGGAGATCGATAACAGCGCACCGCTTAGCTCCTTATCCCTGCCAGCGGATGCCGAGATTCGGGAGCGATCTGCCGATTGGAATCCGGAGTTGGTTATGCTGGAGGCTGAAGGCTTCAGAAGAGAGGACCGCGGGCAAGAAGCACTATATTCCTCTGCTTCGCCGGTTAAAGCTCCGACGCGCATTGTAGCCGTTCCTTATACGCTATGGGGAAATCGTAATCCGGGAGAAATGTTGACCTGGATTCGTGAATAAACAACAATCGAGTAGGCCTATGCGCATGCGCATAGGCCTCTCACAGATCCGGACATGCGGGTCATCGCATCCGGCTCCTCCGTGTTTATCCCATCTAGGGATGAAGTTCTTTGTAAATCGCAAGAAGAC
>NZ_BORS01000036.1:0-12491 GCF_018333295.1 Paenibacillus apis | reverse complement strand
ACGAATCCACAGCGCAATCGGCTATTTGTCACCGGTTCGATTTGCTGCAAGCTTTGAGAAGAAAACAAAGAAAAGGGAAGCATAACCTTTCACTTAATATGTGTCCACTATCTTGACAGAGGTCCAATTGTGCACTAAAATCGTCGCAAGAGCTCTGCGGTTGGCAATTTTAGTGCCATTGTGCACTAAAATCGTCGCAAGAGCTCCGCGCCTGGCAATTTTAGTGCCATTGTGCACTAAAATCGTCGCAAGAGCTCCGCGGTTGGCAATTTTAGTGCCATTGTGCACTAAAATCCGTCGCAAGAGCTCCGCGGTTGGCAATTTTAGTGCCATTGTGCACTAAAATCGTCGCAAGAGCTCTGCGCTCGGAAATTTAGTGCCATTGTGCACTAAAATCCGTCGCAAAGGCCCCGCGCCTCGCAATTTTAGTGCTTATCAGCACTAATTCCCGCACGCACTTGCCGCACCTCCCCGCATCGCACGGTGCAGCTCAATACAAGAGGGTGTCCCTGATCATCTGCTTCGATGATTTCAGAACACCCTCTTGTACATTCCCTTACTATTGGTGCACCCAGATTATTGATACACCCAAATCCCGGAGATCGTCATCACGGCAGGCAGTGCTTCCTCATCCACCGGAACAGGGTCGTAAAAGCCGCCTACAGCCAGATTAAGCAGAAGATAGAACGGCACGTCGAACGGCGTGACGCCCGGCTCCATGCGGCGCTCTGCAAAGCAGTGCCCGTCTGCCAGCCAGCGAATCGATTCTTCACTCCATTCCAGCGTATAATCATGAAATTCCTGAATTGTGCCAGACTCCAGCTGATGGGAGAACTCGTCCGTAACCTTATGGTCCCAATCCGATCCATAATGAAGCGTTCCGAATACCTGCTGCGGCAGCCGGCCTTTGGCCTCGATCATATCGATCTCCCCGGAGGCCGGCCAGTTGCCGTATTTCTTGTCTTGCGGCAGCAGCCAGATCGCCGGCCACATGCCTTGTCCGATCGGGAGCCTGGCACGCACGACCAGCTTCCCATAGCAGAAGGAGAAGATATCCCGAGTATCGATGCGGGCAGAGGTATAGGCGAATTTACGCCCATCCACCGTCTCGACGGCTTCACGTCTTGCACACAAATTCAAGCCCTCTTCATTCAGATACAAATTTCCGGGATTCCCCGTATAAAATTGCTGTTCCCCGTTTCCCCAGCCCGGGAAGATCGCATTGCCCTGGTCATCCAGCAGATCATTGCCCAGACGAACATTCCATGAGTCCAGGCCGGCACTGCTATGTAAATAGTCCTGATGCCAGATCAGCTTATCCATCCTTATGCACACTCCCTTCTTCATACTCCCAGCATAGCGGATTTACATGCCCGGTCAAACGAATCCAAAAAAATGGGATAGGGTCAAAAATCCTGGCCTTTTTTTCCTATGCGCATTTTCTTACGATGATAGAGAAGGAGGCACAGCCTATGAATTCAGAGAAAAATGGACTCATCAAAAGCTTTCTGCGGCAATGGCAATTACAAAGCATGGTCATTCCGGGCATCGTCTGGATGTTCATCTTCTGCTATATTCCAATGATCTGGCTGATCATTGCTTTTATGGACTATAACATTGCAAAACCGTTGCTGGAATCGCCCTTTGTGGGGCTGAAGCATTTTCACGACTTTGCTACCGATGACCGCTTTTGGCGTTCTATTCGCAACACGCTCGGGATGAGCTCGATCAAGCTGGTGCTCGGATTTCCGATTCCGATTTTATTCGCCCTGTTGCTTAACGAAATACGCAGCCTGCGTTTCAAGCGCACGGTGCAGACGATCTCGTATCTGCCGCACTTTATTGCCTGGACGATCTTCGGCGGCATCATGCTGAACTGGCTTGGCGAGGGCGGGGTAATCAATCAATTAATGATGGGGCTGGGACTCCAGGATCGGGAGATTCTGTTCAACAGTGATGCGAAATACTTCTGGTGGATTACCTTCTTCTCCGACACGCTTAAGGAGACGGGGTGGAGCGCCATTATTTACATAGCTGCGATCTCCGGCATTGATCCCGGATTGTATGAAGCAGCGGAGCTGGATGGAGCCAACCGCTGGCAGCGGATGTGGCACATTACCGTACAGAGCATCCGGCCGACCATCGCGATTTTGTTCATTCTGGCCGTCAGCGGATTGCTTGGCAGTAACTTCGAGCAGATTTTTATGCTGAAAAACAACATGAACATGAAGATGGCGGAGAGCATCGACCTCTATATCTACAACATGGGCTTGGTATCCGGGCGATACTCCTTTTCAACAGCCGCCTTGTTCGCTCGTTCGATTGTTGCGCTGGGTCTGCTGTTCCTGGCGAACTTCTCATCCAAAAAATTAAATGGCGAGGGCATTTTCTAAGAAAGGGGGCAGATACCAATGGGCAAATACAGCGGCTTGAGACGCATCGGAATATTCGATATCTGCAATACCCTGCTTATGCTGGCGGTGTGCTTCGTTACGCTCTACCCGATGTACTTCGTATTTATTAACTCGCTCAATGCACCGGAGCAAGCCATCCTGGGAACGGTCAACTGGTACCCGAAGGCCGTCTCGCTGGACAGCTACCGTGTCGTATTCGATGACGATAACCTGATGAACGGGTTCCTGATTACGACGCTCCGAACGGTGATCGGAACGGTTGTGCACGTGCTCTTTACCGCGATTGTAGCCTACGGGATGAGCAAGACCAACCTGATTGGCCGCAAAATTTATATGAAAATCGCGCTGATCACGATGCTGTTCTCCGGCGGTCTCATTCCTACATTTATTCTGATGACCAAGCTGGGGCTGTATGATAACTTTCTTGTTTTCATCATCCCGGCCATGTATACCTTCTTCGATATGGTTATCTTTATGAGCTTCTTCCGCACCATCCCCGAGGGGCTGGAGGAATCAGCCAAGGTGGACGGCGCTTCCGATTACGGTGTTTTCTTCCGGATTGTTCTGCCGAACAGTATGGCGGTTATCGCCACAATTGCCCTGTTTGCAGCCGTCTATCACTGGAACGACTACTATCAAGGCGTCCTGTACATCCGGTCGCAGGATAAGCTTCCGCTCCAGACGATGCTGTACAAGATCATTGCAGAGAACTCGATGTCGTTCATGCAGCAGCAAGCCATGGCCCAGTTTGGTGCCAAGCTGCCGGGCAACTCGATCAAGTTCGCCTCTATGATGGTGGCTACGCTTCCGATCCTGGCCTTCTATCCCTTCATCCAGCGTTACCTGGTCAAGGGCGTCATGATTGGAGCTATTAAGGGGTAAGCCTCATCCGCCTGCAGGATTATGCTGAACACCATCTTTACAGGCGGATGATTGAAATAATGCACCAGATTCTAAGCTGTATAAGTTGAACTAGAAAAATACACAGAAAGGGCATAAGTGTGAAGTGTGCTGAAGAAGCGTTAGCGTTCGCCTTTGTGAACGGATTTCTACTCTATGATGCTTAGTCCAGTCAAAGAAATCCGTGAACAACAGCGATCGTAAGAACACTTCACACGTTGCCTCCCGTGTACAATCTTTAGTTCAACTTATATAGATACAAGAAAGGATGATGAGGAAATGAAAGGAAATCTGAAGCAAAGCATGGCCATCATGATGGCTATAGTCCTCATGCTGGGCCTGGCGGCATGCGGCTCCGGCAGCAATAACAGCGCCAAATCGACGAACACCCCTGCAAACAATACACAGACGACGGATACACCGGCAGTCACGCTGAATCCGGATGAGCCAGCCTGGAAGCTGGATACCAGTCCGGTGGATCTGACCTGGTTCGTAGGCGCTTCCTGGTATGGACGCACTTGGGGAGAGAGCTTGAACTCCAAGTATATCTCGGAGAAGACCGGTGTAAACGTAAAGATTGAAGTACCGTCCGGTGAGGCAAATGAACAGGTTACACTGATGATGACCTCGGGAAAGCTGCCGGACATCCTTAGCATGGGCTCTTGGGAAACCGCTGTCAAAAAGCTGTGGGAAGGCGACCATGTATATGCGCTGAACGAGCTGGCCGATCAATATGATCCGTACTTCTACAAGGTAGCTGGTGACGGTACGCTCAAGTGGTATAAGCAAGAGAACGGCAATACCTATGGCATTCCGAACGATTCCTACAGCCCGAATCTGATGCACGAGACCGGCATGACGGCAGCGAATCAGACCTTCCTGGTGCGTAAGGATTTGTACGAAGACATGGGCAGTCCGGATCTGACGACTCCGGAGGGCTTCCTGGGCGCACTGCAGCTCTTGAAGGATCAATATTCCGAGTACAAGGGACAGCCGATGAGTCCGTTCTTCGCTCAAGGGAATGTGCCTTACGGGATGACGGAATATTTGCAGAACCTGCTTGCCGTTCCGCATGAGAAAGACGGCAAGGTCTATGACCGTATTACAGACCCGGATTACGTCACTTGGTTGAAGACCTTCCGTACCGCTTACGAGCGCGGACTGATTAATGTAGATTTCCTTGTAGACTCCGATACGCAAGTGGAAGAGAAGACGAACAATGCCCGTTACTTCATGATGGTTCGTGAATGGACGGGAATGACGGCTGTCAACCCGATGCTGGCCGCCAGCGACAATCCGGATTCCTACTATATTGCTGTAGATGGCCCGCAGAACAGCAATGGAGATACAGCCAAGCTGTTCCCCGGCAACATGGATGGCTGGATGGTTACGATGATCAGCAAATCCTGTGAGAACCCTGAGCGCGCAATTCGCTTCCTGACTTACCTGGCGAGCGAAGAAGGACAGAAGGATTTGTTCCTGGGCCAAGAAGGGGAGACTTGGGAGACCGTTGACGGCAAGCCGCAGCTCAAGGCGGAGATGCAGCAATTGCTGGAAACCGACATTGAGAAGCTGGAAAAAGAAATCGGCATTATGGACACGTACTGGATGATGCGCAACCCGGTTATCGTGAACCAATGGAGACCGGAGAAAGCACCTGTGATCAAGCAAATGGAAGACTTTGCGAATGCTCAGGCTGACATTGACGGCGGGATCTATAAGGGCCTTGACCCATTGGGCGACTCGGATGCAGCCGTATCCTTCGCACGGATTTCGCAGAACTGGGAGGAAGTGCTGCCTGAGTTGATTACCGCGAAGGATGAGGCGGCCTTTGACAAGATTTTTGAGAACTTCCAAGCCCGTCGCGATAGCTACGGCTTCGAGCAGGTCATGGAATTCCGTCAGGCTGAGCTGGATGCGCGGAAAGCGAAGATGGCTGAGTAAGAAATAGGATAGCAATACCGGGCTGCCGGTCGCCTTATTGGTGACCGGCATCCCTGCTTTTCTTAATATCTGCCGGCCCGTTTGTAATATATGGTATATTACAAACGTAGGGAGGCAATGGGATGATGGTCTTGCTGAATAAGATGAGAAAGATTTACCGCAATTCCCGCATTACACAAAAGCTGTTCCTGGCCTTTAGCATCCTGATCGCGGTTCCTGCCATTATCGTCTCCTTTCTGTTCATCCGGATTCAGGAGAATCAGCTCTATAAGGATGCGATGGCGAACGGCAGCAGCCATGTGACCAAAATCAACGAAAAGCTGCGAAGTAAAATGAACATCATTGAAAACGCTTCCTCCACAGCGCTCACACAGAAGGCATTTATTGACTATATCCATTCCAATATGCGCTCGGATGGCTTGGGGCTTGTAAAATTCAGACAGAATCAATATGAACAAATGCATAATATCATTCAAAGCAACGAGATGATCAGTCAGCTAAGCTTCTATGTGGACAATCCGAATCTGCATGAGATTTGGCCGGAAATCTATCAGTATGACAGGTTCTCCCCGCAGGATTATTGGGAGACCCTTCGGGATGTAGGCGGGTCGGACTACCGGATCTTTGCGCTCCAGGATGGAGAGCACACGCTATCTTACTATCGATTGGTCCGGCTTCAGGGCGGGCAGCAAAAGCGGCCTACCATCATGGAGATTCGCACCTCGCACCGCGCATTTTTCAGCGATTTATTGGAAGAGACCGAGGGGGATTTCTTTTCCGTGGTGATGGAAGGAACAAGTCCCTCGCGTTATGTATATAATCCGCAGCATGCTTTCGCCCAGACAGCCGGAGAGAATCTGGATGATATCCTTGCCAGTGTTCATCGGTATCTGGACCCGCTTGATCAGGACAATCCGATCCAGGTCAAAGCCGGAGACCACCTCTATTACGCGGTATACCGCTATATCTCTCCGCTGGACGCCTATGTGGTGGATATCGCCTCTCATCAGGCGCTGATGGAGGGTCCGCGCAGCTGGTACGTGCTTGTCGTAACGATTACGCTGTGCGTGCTGCTGCTTATGATGGTGCTGGTCTCGCAGATGACCCATCGCTTGTTCCGCCGATTGGACAGCGTGCTGTCGTCGATGAGGCAGGTGCGCAAGGGGCAGCTTGACGCGAAGATCGACACCGGTTTAGAAGCCGATGAGACCGGCGATGAGATTGATGAAGTCGCGGTGACCTACAACAAGATGCTGGATGAGATTCAGGGCCTGATGACTCAGGTGGTGGATAAGCAGTTGATTGCCAAGAACGCGCAGCTTCATTCGCTTCATTCGCAGATCAACTCGCACTTTCTGTATAACGCACTGGAAGCGATCCGGATGAAGGCGGAGGTTCAGCAGCAGGCTGCGATTGCAGATGCGGTTGTATCGCTCGGAGCGCTGCTTCGCTACAGCATGAAGTGGAACGGGGATACCGTCGCGCTCCGGGAGGAGCTGGACAATATCCAGAGCTATGTTCAATTCATCAACTTCATGGAGGGCAGCAGCTTTGCTCTGACGGCGGAGTTCCCACAAGAGGTGCTGCGGTATGCGATTCCGAAAATGTGCATGCAGCCGATCGTCGAGAATATCATTCATCATGCGGCGCCTCAGAGGAAGAAAGTGCGCATCCAGATTACGGTATGGGTAGAACAGAATCATTTGCTGTTTATTGAGATTTTTGACGACGGGATCGGTGTCGATCCGGAAACCTTGGCTGCGCTGCAAGCGGCCTTGAAGGGGGATTCGGATACGCCGATTGTTGCCAGCAAGAACGGTTTGGGGCTGGAAAATGTTCATAAACGCTTGCAGCTTCACTATGGCAAGGACTGCGGTCTTTGGATTGACAGCGTGCAGGGCTCCTATACCTGTGTCACGATCCGTTTGCCATGGGAAAACGTGAATCTGGGGGGATGGTAGAGAATGATGAATATTTTGATTGTGGACGATCAAAAGAATATTCGCGACGGACTACAGGCGATGCTGCATCAGTTCCCTATGCAGATGGATCATATTTTCTGCGCCGCGAATGGAATTGAAGCACTGCAGATTTTGCGGACGCAGAGCATCCAGCTTGTGATTACCGATATTCGGATGCCGGATATGGATGGTCTGACACTCATGGGTCAAACCAAGGAGGAGCGCATCAGCGTCGATTATCTGATCATCAGCGGATATAGCGACTTTGCCTATGCCCAGAAGGCCATCGCCTTGGGTGCCAAGGGCTATCTGCTGAAGCCGGTCAAGCGTGAGGACCTGCAGTCAGCAGTAGAGCATGTCATGCAAGAGGTCCGAACCCGTCAGGCGCTCTCGCAAAATATGAAGCATTTGTCCCGTCGTGCCCGGGAGACCGATCTCAAGGAGCTGCGCATGTTCATGCAGGGAGCAGCCTCCGATGAGGCCTGGATTCAACAGACCGAGCAGCATCACTCAGAGCTGTGGCGCAATTATCGACTGTGCCTGCTGCGGGAGGATCTTCTGATTAACAAACCGGGTGCTGTCAGCTCCCACAGCATGGAATCGATCGCCTATGAGATCTATGGCAAGGGCGGGTGCGTCTGTCTTCAATACCGGCCTCAATTGATTCTGGCCGTGGATGCCTCGATCAGCACGGAAGCACTGCCTGCGATGCTGAAGGAGAAGCAGATGGGAGCCATTATGGTCATGACCGATCCCCAGCAGGGACTGGCCGGGCTCCCTAACAGCTATGAGCAGGTGATGGAGCTGTATCATCATAGCTACCTGTTTCCGGACCGGCATTGCCTCCTGCCGGCACATATTGCCGGTCTGGAGCAGCAATGGGAGCTCCCCCATGAAGAGATTTATATGCTATTTCACTTAATTGGTACGCAAAATAGCGGGAAAATGACCGAGGGCATCTCCCGGCTATTCCACAAGGATGTGCTGCAGCGTTACCACATTCGCTATACCCAGCAGCTATGCCGCGCGATGGTACAAATGCTGGAGGAATATGAGCGTGTGATTCGTCCTTATATGGGAGAAGAAGCCCTGGACATGGAATGCCTGCGGAATTTGTTCGACTATCCGGGCATTCGGGATTACATTCAGGCTCTGCAGCAGCAGATGCTTCGGCTGAACCAGTTCTATTATGAATTTAAGTGCAGCTATCGCAACACCCAGGACTTAAATGAGGCAATCCGGTATATCCATGAAAATTACCACAAGCCGCTGGATCTGGCGATGGTCTCCAACCATGTGTCGCTGAACTACGCCTACTTTTCGAATCTGTTCAAGAAGAACATCGGCAAGGGATTTGCGGAATATCTGCGCGATGTCCGTCTGGATAAGGCCCGGAAGCTGCTGGCGGAGACCGAGCACAAGATTATCGAGGTATCTGCGATGGTGGGCTATGAGAGCTACAAGAGCTTTACCCGTGCGTTCCGTGAGGTCATGGGCATGCAGCCGACCGAGTACCGGCAGCGGATGCGGAGACGGCCAGGGGAGAAAAAGAGCCGGGACACGGCTTTATAATCAGGAAGAAACTGAAACAGTCATTCGCTGATCGCATTCAGCGGGGGCTGTTTTTTTGTTCCGTGCGGTCCTGTGCGAAAGGGGAACGATTATGGACAGAAGTGATCATTCACCGTTAGGATATAGTAGTGAACGCGCGTTTATGGTACGATGAACCCACCAATGAATAACGAGAGGATGAGAGCTGTGCTGGAAAAGCTCAATTTAGCCGGAGACTGGAGACTGGAGCTCGATAAAGAGAAGAAGCAACAGCCGCCGCAGTCCCCTTTTCAAGATACGATCAACCTGCCGAACACCACCTCCCGCGCTGGAAAGGGACAGAAGAATACCGAGGCGCTGATTGGCAGTTTGACAGATGAATACGCTTTCGAGGGCTACGCCTGGTTTGAACGTGAAGTTGAGATTCCTGCCTCCCTCAGCGGCAAGAGCTGTTTCTTGTTCCTGGAGCGGACTCGCGTGACCAAGGTGTGGGTGGATAAACAGGAGATCGGAAGTCAGAACAGTCTGAATACGCCGCACCTTTATGATCTGTCGGATGTAATGAGCCCGGGCAAGCACACACTGACCATTCGCGTGGATAATACCGATTACCCGACGAAAGGCGGTCATCTGACCTCACCGGATACGCAGACTAACTGGAACGGGATTACCGGCCGGATGGAGCTGCAATTTTTCGGCGAGGCCTTTCTGGATCAGGTGCAAGTGTATCCAAACTTTGCGGATCGTTCTTTCACCGTTACCTCGCGGATTGTGGGGAACTTTGCGGATACGGTTCTGACTGTCGCAGCGGAGAGCTATAACGGAGAACAGTCCCATTCGGCTGCTCGGCGGGATTATGCTATTACCTCCAGCCAACTGTCCGTAAGCTATGAGCTTGGAGAAGATGCTTTGCTGTGGAGTGAGGACAACCCTTATCTGTACAAGCTAACTCTTCGTATGAGGAATCAAAACGGCGATCTTCTGGATGAGCAAGAGCTGTCCACCGGACTGCGTGAATTCAAGGCGGATGGAGACAAGTTCACGATTAATGGAAGGAAGACCTTTTTACGGGGCAAGCATGACGGGCTTATTTTCCCGCTGAGCGGGTATGCTCCGACAGAGGTGGAGGAATGGGTGCGGATTTTGGGCATATCGAAGTCCTATGGGATCAACCACTATCGGTTCCACACCTGCTGCCCGCCAGAGGCGGCATTTATTGCTGCGGATCTGCTGGGGATTTATATGGAGCCTGAGCTGCCGTTCTGGGGGACGATTACAGATGAAAGCCATGAACAGCATAATCAGGAGGAGCAGGATTATTTGATCCGCGAGGGCTTTGCGATGCTGCAAGCCTTCGGCAATCATCCGTCCTTTGTGATGATGTCGCTGGGGAACGAGCTGTGGGGCAGTCATGAACGCTTGAACTCGATTTTAAAAGACTACAAGGCATTCGATGATCGTCACTTGTATACGCAGGGATCGAATAACTTTCAGTTTGTGCCGGTGATTCTGGAGCAGGAGGACTTCTTCTGCGGGGTACGCTTCTCCAGAGACCGGCTGTTCCGCGGGTCTTATGCGATGTGCGACGCCCCGCTGGGGCATGTGCAGACAGACCGTCCGGGCACGATGATGGATTATGATGGGCGAATTGTGCCAACGGCAGGTGGAGCTGCGAGTGCGGCGTCTGCGTCCGGAGACGGTACGATTCAAATCCAGTACGGCACCGAAGCCCGGACCGTGAAGGCGGATGCAGCCGGTGAGGGCGAGCTTATTCCGCATATTCCGGTGGTCTCGCACGAAATCGGACAATATGCGGTCTACCCGAATTTTGAGGAGATTCATAAGTATACCGGGCCTCTGAAGGCGAAGAATTTTGAGGTGTTCCGGGAACGGCTGGAAGCGAAGGGAATGGGGCATTTAGCTCGGAAGTTCTTCGAGTCCTCTGGCCAGCTATCGGTCGCGTGTTATAAGGAAGAGCTGGAGGCGGCGCTGCGTTCTTCACGGATGGCGGGCTTCCAAATTCTCGATCTGCAGGATTTCCCGGGACAGGGCACGGCGCTTGTCGGGGTGCTTGATGCATTTATGGATTCGAAGGGCCTGGTTACTCCTGAGGAGTGGCGCACCTTCTGCTCGGATGCCGTGCTGCTCGCCCGGTTCGAGAAATACAATTACGAAGCCGGGGAGCCCTTCCGGGCGCGGGTCCAGCTTAGCTATTATCGGGCTGAGTCGTTAGCTGGACGCAAGCTGGTCTGGGAAATAAGAGATGGGCAGCAGAAGTGCGTTGCTGGCGGGGAAATGGAAGTGCCGGCGACACCGGAAGAGAATCTGGTTGAAATCGGCAATATCCAACTGGTGATGCCTGCTGCAGCAGAAATGAAGAAGGTAGTACTGTCGCTTTCCATTCCGGGCACGGATATCTGGAAGAAATATGACCTCTGGATTTATCCAAACCGGGTAAGCGTGGAGCTGGCGAATGCACCGGGAGCTCATCTGTTCGAGGAGCCTTCGGCGGAAATGATCAGCTTGCTTGAGAAGGGGGAAAGCATCCTGCTGCTCCCAAGACCGGATGCACTATCCGGAACAATTGAAGGGCTCTATAGCACAGACTTCTGGTGTTACCCGATGTTCCGCTCCATTTCGGAGAGTATGAACAGACCGGTGCCGGTGGGCACAATGGGACTGCTCATTCAAAACGAGCACCCGGCTCTGAAGCATTTCCCGAGTGAGGAGCATTCCACGTATTCATGGTGGAGCACGGTTACCTACTCTCATTCGATCATTCTGGATCAGCTTCCACAGGAGCTTACGCCGATCGTCCAGACCATCGACAACTTCGAACGCAATCACAAGCTGGGTCTGCTCTCGGAGTTCCGCGTCCTGAACGGGCGGGTGCTGATGGGAGCGCTGGATTACGGCAAAATACTGGAGACACCGGAAGGCAGGCAACTGTTTTATAGCCTCACGCAGTATATGAATACGGAGGCGTTCAATCCTGCCGTAGAGCTCAGCCTGCAAGAGCTGCAAGGCTTGTTCAAGCAGAACTGAGTGAGCAGCGGCTTGGCGGAAGCGTCTGTCTGATAAGCGGGAACAGGCATGGGAAATAAAAAGGAGGGTGTCCCCAAAGAAAACTTTGGAACACCCTCAGCAACAAAATAGGGGAGTATTAATATAAGCCAAGGGACAAAGCGGTCTATCTTCGCTTAACTCCTTGGCTCTTGGCGTCCACCGCTGCTTTCTTGAGCAGATTGTGGGCAACCATAGCCCGCATCGGCGATGATGGTGCCCGGAAGCCCTGACTGTGATTTTACTTTTTCAAGATGCGGAATGAGGCAGCGCGTACCGGTCGGTCGCTGGTGCAGACTGTAGCCGATAATGAATTGATTCTCGGTGCCGACCTGGACATTATAGCCTGGATTTAGTTGACCGTTTCGCAGGTGGTCTTCTTTCATTCGCATAAAGGCAGCGTCATGATCCGTTTTGCTGTAGCTGTTTCTCTTTCCTAAAATCGCTGTCGGATATTTTCAAACTCCTAACGGACATTTTAGACTCTTAGCAGACTTTTTCTCATGATTCGAAGGGCTAACGGACATTTCGGAGACTGTCTATTTTCTGTGTAAAAATGTACTACCCTGTCCTTTAGTTCTGCAAACAAACCGCAATTCGGGTACTTCAAAGGTGATTTTGGGGAGCAATTGCCCAGTCATTCGCTTTACATGGTGCT
>NZ_BORS01000035.1:0-15451 GCF_018333295.1 Paenibacillus apis | reverse complement strand
CACGCGTACCCATCCCGAACACGACCGTTAAGCCCTCCAGCGCCGATGGTACTTGGACCGAAGGGTCCTGGGAGAGTAGGACGCCGCCAAGCAACACAAAGAGCACTACCGATAACCCGGTGGTGCTTTTTTAATATTTTTTTCACAGCTATTCTTGTCCTGCTCTCAAACAAAAACTAGAAATACGAGTGGGAAAGTGATTAGAAGGTTAAGAACTAGTAAGAAATGCTCGCTAAAAGCTGGTCAATAGAAAAGAAACTGTAAATTGGATTGTCACTATATCCCATCTTAAAAAGGATACAATAGTAATAGAATATTTTACTGCATGGAGGAGAAGAAACCAATGAACAGCAAACACAAGCGGAGAACCTTTAAAATAACTTCGAATAGTAAGATGCTGCTGCTAATGGGCGTAGCGGCAGGCTCCTTGCTGCTGAGCGAAATGCATGCCGGGGACAATCTGGTAGCGGCGCAGGGCTCAGGTCAGTCAGCCGATCCATTGATAGCAGCCCAGTCCCAATCAACCTCCGTCACGAGCAATCTGGTTGAATTGAAGGCAAATGGGAAGAAGGCAGCCCAGCAGGGCATGTTATTTGATAACAAAACCTGGGTTCCGTTAACGTTTTTGCGCGATGAGCTTAATTTATCCTTAACCTATGAATCCGCCAGTCGCACATACATCATTACCCAAGATTATCAGAAGCTTAAAGTAACTTTGTATGAAGGCGGCGTCACCTCTTATCTGAACGGCCACTACCTGGGGACTCCCGGAGCCAAGCTGATAAAGGGAAGAATCTACGTTCCATTCCAATGGCTCAAGGATTATTTGGGCTATGAGGGGGTGTGGGAAGGCAAGCTGAAGCAATTGGATATCGTCAAGTCTCAACTGAACAATCTGGAGATGAAGACGGTTAGTCATCGAGAAGACAATGCCGATGCCGTGATTACATTAAATGCTCCTTCTGTTGCTATACCTGGCAATACTTCGGCGGAAAAGGCCATCAACCGTGTCTTTGAAAAGGATAACTCCGAATTTCAAGCCTATATAGCTGAATCGTTAAAAAACCGTGAAGGAGAGTCTAATCTTGCCCCATATGAATTTAATTCTTCCTACGTGGTTACTTACAATCAGAAGGGGCTGCTCAGTCTTTTCATAGATAAATATAAATATACCGGTGGTGCCCATGGAATGACAGTACGGCAGGGATACACCTTCAACCTGGAGGATGGCAGCCTGCTTACGCTTAAGGAACTGTTCGGAGATACCTCAGACTATATGAACATCATTAACGGGGAGGTCAAGGAGGGCTTTGAGTCCCATCCTGGTTATTTTGGAGGATTTAAGGGGATTGGCAGTGATTATACCGACTATTACTTGCAGAGCGATAAGGTGACGTTCTTCTTCCAGGTCTATGAATATACCCCTTATGCGGCTGGTATTCCGGAGTATTCGATAGCCTATGAGAAGCTTTTGAAGAAGAATAGTCATTATCAAAACCTGCTTCCATAAGAAACGGAGAATGAATGTAACCTTTTTGTTACCGATTGGTGTATGGACTAACGTTATAATGAAGACTGGCAACTTGTCATTAGGCAAAAGGGCCTATCCGTGTTCTATATCAGCTTCAACATCAAATGCAGCTATAAGCTCTCGGAATATAGATTGGGTAAGGAGGAGATCAGCATGCAGCTGAGGGGAATCAGGTATTCCTTGTGCTTCATGAGTGGAGTCCTGATGATGCTACTAATCATAACAGGCTGCACGGATTCTGAGCCTTCCTGGACAACATTTGTCGGTTCAGCTGTAGAGAAGAGCTTTCCGGTACCTAAGGAAGCCAAGCGGACCGAGACGGCGACGAACAATACGAAGGTAGACTATGTACACTATTCCATGCCTGGACTCCGTGAGGATGACCCTGTACCTGAACCCTATGTGAAGGCAATTACGGAATGGGGATGGAAGGAGAATACTCAGGAGAGCACGGGAACAACCCTTGTATTTACAAAAGATAAATTGGTCGTTCAATTGACCATGCATAAGAATGCCTTTACCGTACTCGTTCCTAAAATGCAAGAGAAGACGATTATAAAAGGACTGGAAAGTAATCAGTAGGCACGGATATATGAACAAGGAAAGAGCCTGATTCCACACATGAGCTGCGGAGACAGGCTCTTTTTATCCAGGCAGTGTAATTAAGGCATATAGTAGGAAGTATCCTGTGGAGTAATCTTGATCATACCGCCTTTAGGCTGTTTGCGCATTCCAATCAGGATATACAGCTTCGGCGACAGGAGCCACAGATGCCACAACACCAAGGAAATGATGAAGGCAGGAGGAGACCAGGGAATCAGGGCAGCAAAGAGGCAAATGCCGATCCAGCTAATATGTAAATGAGCCAGGCGAAAGGTACTGTAGGTCACAAATTGATCTGGCAAATACCCCAGCCAAGGAAGTCTCCAGCTGAACCGCCACCGTTTACGATAAGAGTGGCTGACTATAATTAGTACGGAACGGGCAATGACAAAGTGAATCCAGAGAACGATCGGGATCGCTAAGAGAAAATAGAACAGACTGGTCCAGGAGAAAAATACCATCGTTGCCGCCAGCCAAATGAAAGGAAGCGTCAAAAAGCTGCTGATTAGCGGACGAGGCACAGTGAGTCTTTTTAATAGTCGATAATGATAAAATGTTGCGTTATTTCCTTTATCTGCAGGCATCAGCAATAAAGTCCTCCCCTGAAACAAGTGGTGTGGCATTATTAGAAAATGGTACGCTCTGATTAATATATCGGATAAAAGTAAGATTTTTTGAGATGCCTCTGTACAAACACCCATCTGGCAAGGGGCGCATATACATATATCAGAAATGAGCTATGAAAAGGT
This sequence comes from Paenibacillus apis, assembly GCF_018333295.1. NCBI lineage: Bacteria > Bacillati > Bacillota > Bacilli > Caryophanales > Paenibacillaceae > Paenibacillus > Paenibacillus apis. The sequence continues at coordinate 12,568 of NZ_BORS01000035.1, read as the reverse complement.
TTAAATTGATAGAATATGTGCCATACTGGTAGTAAAACAAACAAGGTGGGATGGAACATGGATGAGCTTACGCCGAACACATGCATTATTTGTGGGGAGCCAAAGTCGGAAGGCATTCATATTGTATCTGAATTTATCTGTGATGCTTGCGAGGCGGAAATGGTTCATACGGATGTCCAAGAGGATAAATATCATTTTTTTGTCCATCGCATGAAAAGGATCTGGATCGGGGAAAATGCATAGTGTGGGGCAGCAATCCATATAAGTCAGCAAAAAAGATAAGAAGGATCATGAGAGGACCTGATTTTAGCGATAAGGTCCTTTTATATTGCCCGTAAGCGCACATAGGCGTTACAATGAAGCGAAGGCGTTACGATAGACAAGCCGGAAGGATCAGGATATAGATTGAATCAGCAAAATAATAGATCAGGCGGACAACAACAGATTCAGGCTCCGCTTTATGAGGCGCTCCTTGCATACAGGGAGCGCAAGGATGCCTCCTTTCACGTACCTGGGCATAAGGATGGGGAGGCTGTACGGCAGAGCGAGGGCAGGTACGGAAGCGCTGCCGGTTATCCGCTGGCCCGGATGATGGAGCTGGACGTGACGGAGATTACCGGCACGGATGATCTGCATCATCCGGAGGGCGCCATCCTGGAGGCGCAACGCTTGGCCGCGGCGGTGTTCGGCGCCGAGGAGACGTTTTTTCTGGTTGGCGGCAGCACGGCCGGCAACCTGGCAATGATCCTGAGCGCGTGCAGCGCTCCAGGCGATGTGCTGCTCGTGCAGCGCAATGTGCACAAATCCGTGATTCACGGATTGATGCTGGCTGGAGCACGAGCCGTGTTCCTTGCGCCGCGACTGGACCCCGCGAGCGGCCTGGCGACCATCCCGTCCGAGGCAACGGTGCGTGAGGCCCTGGCCCGGTATCCCGGGGCCAAGGGGCTGCTCGTGACGCACCCGAACTATTACGGGATGGGAGCCAGCCTTGCGCCGCTGGCGAAGCTCTGCGCGGCGAGCGGCGTGCCGCTGCTCGTGGACGAGGCGCATGGCGCCCACTACGGGCTGCACCCGGCGCTGCCGGCGAGTGCCCATGGTCAGGGCGCCAGCGCGGTCGTGCAGTCCACGCATAAGATGCTCGGCGCCCTGACCATGGGCGCCATGCTGCATGTGCAGGGCGGCCTGCTCGACCGCACGCTGCTGAGGCAGCGGCTGGCGATGGTGCAGAGCTCGAGCCCATCGTACCCGATTATGGCCTCGCTCGATCTGTGCCGCTGTCAGCTTGCCTCCAGCGGCCCAGCATACTTCGAGTCCGCGCTGGCAACCGCGGACAAGCTGCGGCGCGGCATCCGGGAGTTGTCCCGTTTTGGGCTGCTTGCACCTGAACCGGGCGCAAGCGGAGCAGATGCCGCATATGCTATACAAGATCCCTTCAAGGTGGTGATCTATGATGCCGCAGGGATCTGGAGCGGGTACCAGCTCCAGACCCTGCTGGAAGCAGCCGGCTGCGTGCCGGAGATGAGCGATGAGCGCTATGTTGTGCTGGCGCTCGGCCCAGGATCGCGCCTTCAGGATGCCAATCGGTTGCTGAAGGCCTTGAAGGAGCTGTCGAAAGATGATGTTTCCACGTGGAACATCGCGAACAAAGAGGTTCAGGCCTCCCTGAAACAAGCCGATAAAGGAAATAAGCCCGGGGCAGAGCTTGAACCGGTATCTTCCCCGGTCCGCTTTAGCCTTCGTCCGATCGCAGCCGGGAATATAGAATCCGTTCCCTTGTCTGATTGCGCGGGAAGGCTGGCGGCTGAGATGGTCGTGCCTTATCCGCCTGGAATTCCGATTCTGTATCCCGGTGAGCGGATCAGTGAGCAGCGGAGCCTGCAGCTCCATCAGCTTAGGGATTCTCAAGCAAAATGCCAAGGCGTAAAAGACGTCACCCTATCTACCATTCAAGTCATTATTAAGGATATAGAAGAAAGTAGGGAATTCCTCGTTGAACGTTCATGAACAGGTACAAGAAGAAGGAGTAAACCGCCGAAAAGGACTCTTCATTACGCTGGAGGGAGGCGAGGGAGCAGGTAAAACATCGTTGATGGAAGAAGCGGCTCGTGTACTTGAGGCTCGCGGAATCCAGTATATGACGACCAGAGAGCCCGGGGGAATCCGAATTGCCGAGAGTATTCGCGAGATCATCCTGAATCCCAGCCATACGGAGATGGATGCCAGAACCGAGGCACTGCTCTATGCAGCAGCCCGGAGGCAGCACCTGGCAGAGAAGGTGGAGCCGATGCTCGCCCAAGGAATTACGGTATTAAGCGATCGCTTCGTCGACAGCAGTCTCGTCTATCAGGGCTATGCCCGCGGATTAGGAATTGAGGAAGTGCTCTCTATCAATATGTTCGCTACCGCCGGCAGATTTCCGGATATGACCTTTTATCTCGACATTGAGCCTGAGCAAGGGCTTGCCCGTATCGCGGCAGGACAAGGACGAGAAGTGAACAGGCTTGACCTGGAGGGCCTTTCGTTCCATCATAAAGTTAGGGAAGGCTATCGGATCGTGTCCGGGATGTTCCCGAGTCGAATTCATGAGATTGATGCATCCGGCTCCTTCGAGGAGGTCGCAGCGGCATTAACTGCCAGACTGGATGCGGCATTAAAGGATTTTGGCGTATGATTGTCAAATAAGTAAAAGTGGTTAAATAGTGTTATCAAACCGAGGAGGGAATGCAAATGAAACTGATCATCGCTATCGTTCAGGATAAGGACAGCAACCGTCTGTCCGGCGCATTGGTGAAGGAAAATTATCGTGCCACCAAGCTGGCCAGTACCGGGGGATTCCTTCGGGCCGGAAATACCACATTCATGATCGGTGTAGAGGACCATCAGGTGGAAGGCGTTATGAGCGTCATCCGCAACAGCTGTAAGGTTCGCGAGCAGCTGGTAACTCCGGTAACACCGATGAGTGGAACGACAGATTCCTATTTGCCGCTTCCGGTCGAGGTGCAAGTTGGAGGAGCAACTGTGTTTGTAATGCCGGTTGACCGTTTTGAACATTTTTAAAGGATACTCGAGAAGTCCCTTTTTGATCACCAAGTATTCTAAAAAATAGAGACTTTAAAGCTATCAATTATTCTGCAGACAGGCGGTGAATAGAGCACATGAAAATTGATCCGGGTTACAGGCCGCTAAAGAGCAGCCTTAGCGGTAGTGATAACGCAGCAAGGCCAATTCAGGCGAAGAGCTTCTCTGATGTGATGCAGCAGCATGGGGAGCAGTCATCGAAGGAAGAGCTTGCACGCAAATTCAAGGAGATCCAGCTTCAGGGAGACCGGCTTGCACGTTCCATGACAGTTAGGGAGCTTAAGGCTTACCGGACAATGGTCAAGCGATTTCTGGAGGATACGGTCCGGCGCGGGGTGGGCATCAAGGAATCCCGAGGCTGGGATCGCAGAGGCCGGGGCAAGCGATATAAGCTGCTGGATGAAGTCGATGCTGCTCTGCTCGCGATGGCGGATGAATTGCTGGAGACGGAGCAAGGGAAGATTGAGCTTCTGCAAAAAATCGGTGAAATCCGTGGGATGCTGATCAATATTTGTTACTAGGAAGGTAAAATACGATTATGTCTTTCAAGGAAATCATCGGACAAGAGACTGCTAAGCAAATGCTGCAGAACGGTCTTCGGCAGCATAAAATATCTCATGCATATCTATTTAACGGGCCGCCGGGGAGCGGACAGAAGGAAATGGCGATGGCCTTCATACAGGCGTTGTACTGTACAGAAGGAGAAGAGGAGGCGTGCGGCGAATGTCTGGAATGCCGCAAGGTGCTTCACGGTAATCATCCCGATCTCCATCAGGTCTATCCCGACGGCTCGACCATTAAAATAGATCAGATTCGCGATTTACAGCGGATTTTCTCCTATCGGTCGGAGCAAGGCAATCCGAAAGCCTATATCATTGACCAGGCGGAGAAAATGACGGTGCAGGCTGCGAACAGCCTGCTGAAGTTTCTGGAGGAGCCTCCGTCACCTGCGGTGGCTATTTTATTAACGGACAATGGACGGGCTCTTCTGCCGACCATTCAATCAAGAGCTCAATGGGTGCCATTCCTGCCTTTAGAGCCTGAACGGATGCTGCAAATATTGGTAAGCGAGGGTTATCCCGGTGCTTTGGCCCGATGCGCGGTTCAGGTCGCGTCAGGACTGGCGGCATGCCGGGATTTGTTGCAACAGAATTGGTTTGCAGAAATTAGAAACGTAGTGTTACAATTAGGGAAGGAAACCGCAGGCCGTGGCGGTTCTCCACTTGTATCAGCGCAGCAATCTATATTCAAGGCAGGTCTTGGTGAACACCTGGATATGCTGCTGGATCTTTTTCATGTATGGTTCAAGGACATGCTCCATGCACTCTATCATAGACATGACCATATTGTATTCATAGATGAGCTGGATTTTATTATGAAGCAGGCTTCCACGCGAAGTGCGGACTACTGGATTCAGGGGATGGCGCTTGCGGCGGAGAGCAAGAAGAAGCTTCGTCAGAATATGAACGGCCAGCTCTGTCTTGAGCAGTTCTTGATCGCGATTGGCGCCTAAGGAACTGCCCATCTTGCTGCCCGGCTTCGTTTAGATGCGGGTCAGCGGTTTTAAACTTTCTCCCGTGAAAAACGTGGGGTTTTACAGAACGTCCGCCAGGTTTTTATAAAGTGGGTTTTCAGGATACAAGGGGGTTAGTTTTTGTACACTGTAATAGGCGTCCGCTTTAAAAAAGCGGGCAAAATATATTACTTCGATCCTCTCGAGCTCCCTGTGGAGAAGGACCAGAGCGTCATCGTTGAGACGGCGCGGGGGATCGAGTACGGGAAGGTAGTCGTCGGGAAGAAGAAGGTGGGCGAGCAGGATGTCGTCCTTCCGCTGAAGAAGGTTATCCGGATTGCCGACGATTCCGATGCACGTGTTGTGGAGGATAACAGGCTTGCGGCAAAAAATGCATTTGCCACATGTTTAAATAAAATTAAAGACCATGATCTGAAGATGAAGCTGGTGGATGTAGAATTTACGTTTGACCGTAACAAGATCATATTCTACTTCACGGCGGAAGGACGAGTTGATTTCCGTGAACTGGTCAAGGATCTGGCAAGCATTTTCCGTACACGGATTGAACTCCGTCAGATTGGAGTCAGAGATGAAGCCAAGATGCTCGGAGGAATCGGTCCTTGCGGACGCGTGCTCTGTTGTTCTTCCTGGCTTGGCGATTTTGAGCCGGTATCAATCAAAATGGCTAAGGACCAGAGCCTGTCACTGAACCCGACCAAGATTTCCGGGCTGTGCGGGCGGCTGATGTGCTGTCTGAAGTTCGAGCATGACAACTATGAGAGCGTGAAGGAAGAGCTTCCGTCCGTAGGCAAGATTGTTATTAGCTCTTTAGGTGAAGGCAAAGTGGTTGGTCTTAACGCGGGAGCACGCACGGTTCATGTGCAGCTGTTTGACGCAGGCAAGGTCAAGGAGCTTCCGTTAGACGATGTAGTTGTGAAATAGCATCTAATTCATATTCAAGAAAGACTTTAGAGAATGACTCTGGGGTGGGAACTTGGAGAATAAGGATATATTTAAACATGTGCAGGCGCTGGAGACACAGGTGGGGAAATTTCACGGCGATTTGGGCGCACTGATGCTGGAAGTCAAGAGGCTGGTAGAAGAGAACCAGCAGCTTCGTCTGGAGAATGAGAAGATGCGTAAGATTATGATGGGAGAGGCTAAAGAGGCTGCCCCTGCTTCCACATCTTCATCTCGATCCGCTGCTGCCCCCTCTGCCGGAGGCAAAGAAGCAGTAGATGTTGTTGGAGAGGGCTATGACAATCTGGCGCGTCTCTATCATGAAGGTTTCCACATATGCAACGTATATTATGGTCATTTACGCACTGAGGGCGATTGCCTGTTCTGCTTGTCATTTTTGAATAAATAACGAACCGTAGGGGCCCCTACGGTTTTTTTTAGATTTTTTGCAGACATGTGCCGGAGAGACCGGCAGCGATAGAGGAGAGCTTTCAAGTTGAAGAATCAAGTAACGATCTATGATTATGAGCGGGTTGATGACCTGCTGACCCAGCAGCTCCGTATTATTCAAAGCGAAGAGGTGTTCAGCTTCTCGATGGATGCGGTGCTTCTGGCCAGATTTGCTTCTATTCCAAGCAAAGGGAAGATCCTCGATCTCTGTACAGGGAACGGGGTTATACCGCTGCTGCTATCCACCAGAACCAAGGCAAGCATTGAAGGGATTGAGATTCAACCCCGGCTTGCGGAGATGGCAAGAAGAAGTGTGGAGATGAATGGATTAACGGCACAAATTGCGATCCGGGAAGGAGATCTGCGGGAGTTATATAAAGAGGCAGGACATGGGAGTTATGATGCAATTACAGTCAATCCTCCTTATATGCCTGTGTATTCCGGAGAATCAAAGCTGAATCCTCATCAGGCGATGGCCAGACATGAGATTCACTGTAATCTTGAGGATGTAGCCAGAGCCGCGATGCGGCTGGCAAGACCGGGTGCAAAGGTGTCGATGGTGCACAGACCCCAGCGGTTGGGGGAGATTATATCTTTATTTCGGCAATACCGTCTGGAGCCTAAATTAATCCGGTTTGTCCATCCTAGGGCGGACGCAGAAGCCAATATGGTGTTGATTGAAGCACTGCGGGATGGAAAGCCGGATGTCCGCATCCTGCCCCCATTAATTGTTTATAATGAAGATGGACAATACAGTCCGGAGATTATGCAGATTTATTATGGATCAGAGAGGGAAGAGCATGACCATTCAAATTCAGAAGAGCTTTGAATCAAACCAGAAGACGGGAAGTCTCTATCTCGTCGGAACCCCGATCGGTAACTTGGAGGATATGACTTACCGGGCGGTACGCACGCTTAACGAGGCGGATATTATTGCTGCGGAGGACACGAGACAGACGCGGAAGCTGCTAACGCACTTCGAGATTTCTCCGTCCAAATTGTTCAGCTATCATGAGCATAACAAGGCAGCCAGCGGACCCGAATTAATTCGCTATATAATAGAAGGAAAAAATTTAGCGCTGGTCAGCGATGCCGGATTACCGGCGATTTCCGACCCCGGCAGCGACCTGGTTCGACTGGCTGTGGAGCAGGGGATTCCTGTGATACCCATCCCTGGAGCAAACGCGGCCCTCTCGGCGCTGATCGTCTCAGGGCTGCCTACGGAACGCTTTCAATTTCTCGGGTTTTTGCCCCGTGAATCTAAAGAGCGTAATAGCTTGCTGGAATTACTGCAGGATGAACAGAGTACCTTACTATTCTATGAATCTCCCCACCGTGTTATAAAGACCTTGACGGCTATGCAGCAAGCATGGGGGAATCGGCAAGTTGTACTGGCCCGGGAATTGACGAAACGGCATGAAGAAATGGTTCGGGGGACAATCCGTGAATGCCTGTCCTGGTTAGAGGAGCACCCGCCGCTGGGCGAATACTGCATCGTTGTATCCGGTGAGGAGCAGAGCAAAGTGAAGGAGCGTCAGGATGCCTGGTGGCAAGCATTATCGGTAGAAGAGCACGTAGCTTATTATGAGACTGAGGAGCCGTGTTCTCGAAAAGAGGCCATGAAAAAAGCCGCGGGAGATCGGGGAATATCCAAAAGAGATATCTACAAGCATTTGCTGGAGAACGGGAAAGAAGAGGAGTAACGGTAATTGCGGAATTAGACAAAAAAGGGGCCTTCTCAGGCTGGGTTCAAGCCTGGAAGGCGCCAAGGAGATATGAAAAAGGTTAGAATTAACAAATTTTTATAAACCTATTATATACTATAAATCTTAATTTGTCACAGGGGTAGGAAGCTGAGTAATGCATTCGTGGCAAACAATTTTGCCCTTGAAGTAAGTTACGTTCTCTGCATTACCACAGAAAATGCAAGCAGGCTCATATTTTTTCAACATGATCCGTTCGCCGTCCACATAAATCTCAAGCGCATCTTTCTCGCCAATACCGAGTGTGCGGCGCAGCTCGATTGGAATAACTACCCGTCCCAGTTCGTCTACTTTTCTTACAATACCCGTTGATTTCATCATAACCTATGAAGGCCCCTCTCGCTATAGTATAAAAGCGTCATGATTCGACAAACTTCTATGTTTTATGATATTTATGATACCAACCATTGCCAAATCAGTCAACCTATTTATGGCAGAGTTCATCATTATTTCTAAATATTTTTTGTAGCTAAGCGCTGTTAACCCGGTTTTACTACCAAATGAGCATACGATCTTATTCGACATTTTGGAAGATTATATAACGACACAATTCGACACCACCTGACAGTAACTACCTTTTTAAGCCATTATCCGTAAATTTTGAAGAATCTTTTTGTAAAGGAGATGTTGAGATGGAAAAGCAACTGAAGGAAGAAAAAGTGTTCAAGGACCCGGTACATAATTATATTCATGTGCAGGATGAAATTATCTGGTCACTTATTAATACGCATGAATTTCAAAGGCTTAGACGGATCCGCCAGCTGGGCACTTCATATTTGACTTTTCATGGCGCAGAGCATAGCCGGTTCTCCCATTCGCTGGGCGTCTATGAGATTACGCGGAGAATCATCTCCCAATTTGAACGTGCCGAATATCCGGATTGGCCGGAGGAGGAGCGGATGGTAGCCCTGTGTGCGGCCCTGCTTCATGATTTGGGGCATGGACCGTTCTCTCATTCCATAGAACACGCCTTCCAAATGAATCATGAGGATTGGACGTGCAAGATTGTGCTTGGCGATACGGAGGTTGCAGCTGTACTGCGCAGATTAGGCGAGGATTTCCCCGGGAAGGTAGCTTCCGTCATTCAGAAAACCTACGAAAAGGCGATCGTGGTCAACTTGGTATCGAGCCCGTTAGATGCCGATCGCATGGACTATTTGCTGAGAGATGCTTATTTTACAGGTGTCGAGTACGGAACTATCGATATGGACCGGATTCTGCGGATGCTGCGTCCATATCAAGGGAGAATTGTCGTGAAGGAATCAGGGATGCACGCCGTGGAAGACTATCTTATGTCCAGATATCAGATGTACTGGCAGGTTTATTTTCATCCGGTGACCCGGAGCTCGGAGATCATTTTGCGGCAAATTTTCCGGAGAGCCAAGGAATTATTCGATACGGGACATTCGTTCCGGTTTTTGCCTGATCCGCTTCCGGGCTTGTTCCAGCGGGATTTGACCGTTCAGGAATATCTGCTGCTGGACGAAGCGCTGGTACAAACTGCCTTTATGCAGTGGCGCCTGGAGTCAGATGAATTGCTTGGCCAACTATGCAGCCGGTTCTTGGATAGAAAACTGTATAAATATGTAGAAGTTGAATCTCTGGATATGGAGACCATTGACGATATTCGCCATGCATTCGAAGCAGCAGGACTCCATCCGGATTACGATCTGGAAATTGATTTTCCGACCGATCTGCCTTATGATGTGTTTCGTCCTGACAATGAGTCCACGGAGAAGCAAATCCTGCTCCTGGACAAGCATGAACGGCTTGTGGAAATATCCGAAGTATCGGACATCGTCCGCTCGATCAGCGGCTTGCACCGGGGAAAATACCATTTGTACTTTCCTTACGAAAAAGTAAAGGCTGTCTTGGACCAGCTTCCGGAATCTACAGCATCAATATTTATACAGAAATGATAAATAGAATTTATGACTTGCACGCTATCACTTTAGGAGGTTAACCGCAATGGAGTTATTTGACACCCATACCCATATGGATTCGAAGAATTTTGACGAAGACCGTGCAGAAACTATCGAACGTGCTCGAGAGCAGGGCGTTACGCGGATGATCAATATTGGATTTAACCGGGAGACGATTCCCACCACGATGAAATTGGCCGAAGAATATGAGTTCATCTACGCCGCCGTCGGCTGGCACCCGCAGGATGCCATCACCATGAAGGAGGAGGACCTGGATTGGATTACCGAGCTGTGTAAGCATGAGAAGGTCGTTGCGATCGGTGAGATCGGTCTGGACTACTATTGGGATACCTCGCCGAAGGAGGTACAGCATGAAGTGTTCCGTAAGCAGATTCGCCTTGCCCGGCAATTGGGCATGCCCATTTCGATCCATAATCGGGATGCCCATGAGGACGTAGTTCGAATTCTTCGGGAAGAGAAGGCAAGCGAGATTGGCGGTGTGATGCACTCCTTTTCGGGAAGCTGGGAAATTGCCAAGATGTGCCTGGATATGAACTTTCATTTGTCGTTTGGGGGACCGATTACCTTCAAAAATGCAAAGCAGCCGAAAGAGGTCCTGATGAAGACACCTTTAGACCGTTTACTTATCGAGACGGATTCCCCTTATTTAACACCTCATCCATTTAGAGGGAAAAGAAACGAGTCCGGATATGTGCGTCTGGTGGCTGAAGCTGCAGCTGAGCTTCTGGGGAAAGAACTGGAAGAAATTGCGAGAATTACGACCCAAAATGCACTGGAACGATTTGGAATACGATGAAAACAGGAGAAAAAGCAATGAAAAACAGAGGTATACGGAAAGATGAATGCATTTTAATCATCTGAGGGGAGATTATTACATTTTTTTAACCATATTTTAAAATAAACGTTCTTGATCCGTCCTTTACAATCTGCATCGAAACAAGTTAGAATCTTTTCAGTAATCGATTTGGCACCCTCCATGTGTAGATGGATAGGGTCCGGATTACAGTGTTCCATGAACCAGTCTCGCTGAATCTCCGAATGGAGAGCGGGGGAACCAAATACATCATGCCGGATATCAACACAGATGACAGAAAGTGTGCCGGAATGAACTGTAATTGATTTCTTTACTCGGGTCTATGGGGTGAATTCGAGGTCATTGCGCCATGAGCGAATGAACTGAGAAGGGGCGGCACTCTCGCGTCCTAACCCGACAGCTAACCCCGTAAGCGTACGTTGAGAGGGCAAACTCGTGCATCCTATTACACCAAGACAAACTCGGAAGCCACGAAAGAGAGCCTCTTACTCTCTCCTTTAGGCTTCTTTTTTGTTTTGAATAATTGTAATAGGGTCATCATACTGTGATATACAGGAGGTGACTATGTCCGGGAAGACTGGGACAGGATGCGGATTGCAGCTTCAAATCAAGCAGTCCGTAAAAATGATTAGTAGTCACGTCAAATGCAGTACGAATCGATCTAACGGCGGGACTATGTAAGGAGGACGGAAGAAATGGGTTTGTTCCGGAATGAGGAGTCCCATGAATCGCGCTCATCCAGCATGTCTTACGCATTGCGGTGGCAACAAGAACACTTACGTCAAGTGGCTGTCGTTGGGGCAGTAGCCGTCGCACTCATCATCGTTACCCTAATCTGGTATTTCACTCAAAATAGCAAGCAGGTTCACTTGGTTGTTGATGGGCAAAGTCAAAGCATTGAAACCCGTCATTCGCTGGTCAATCAGGTACTGGAGGAGCAGTCCATCGCATTGAATCCCGAGGATTCGATCTCGGTGGCCTTGAATAGCCCCATCGAAGACGGAGACAAGATCGTGATCGTACGAGCCGTTCCTGTCAAAGTGAATGTCGATGGAGCGACGAAGCTGCACTTTACTACACAAAAAAGTGTGCAAAAGGCGATCGCCGAGCTTGGCATTACCGTCGATAAGGACGATAAGGTGACCCCGGCACTGGACAGCAAGGTTGAAGCCAACCAAGAAATTCAAATTGTACGCGTAACAAAGCATACCGTGCAGACAAAGGACGTCATACCTTTCACCGTCGTAAAGACCTCGGATGATACGTTGCTTAAAGGCAACACCAAAGTGACCTCTGAGGGCAGTGAAGGCGTGATTGTTCATAATTACGAAAAAGTCTTTGAAGACGGAGTTCTCGTGTCCAAAATCTGGCTGGGGAAAGTAGTGGAAAAAGAAGCTGCTCCGAAGGTCATTGCTGTTGGTACGAAGAAGCCCGCAGTTGTTGCAGCCGCGACCATTACCCGTAAAGATAATTCGGTGAATATCAGCGGAGTGGCAACCAAGGGCGGCGTCTCTTTTGAATATAAAAAAGTGCTTAAAAACGTAACTCTGACCGCATATTCCTCGGAGGAAGACGGAATCGGAACGCGCACAGCTTCCGGTACGCGGGTTACCGAAGGCAGAACGATTGCAGTGGATAAATCGGTCGTTCCGCTTGGCTGGTGGGTGTACATCGAAGGGATTGGATTCCGCAAGGCGGAGGATACCGGAGGTGCCATCAAGGGGAATAAGATGGATGTATACTATGATTCTCTGAAGGCGGCACAGAACTTTGGCCGCAAGAAGGGGCGTACCGTCTATGTGATCGGCCCGACGAAGCCGGAGCTGAACTAGCGCGGTCCCTCGTTTACTTTGCACAGGGAATGGGATACTATTAGGGTGAGTGAATAAGACACGGATAAGAAGAGGAGCATTCCTCTTCTTTTTGTTTAGGCTTTAGCCAGTTGAGCTCGCGAAGCGTGCGAAACAAAAAACCACCCGCTATGCGGGTGGAGGAATCAAGGGTTTGACCACTAAGACCAAACCGATAGAATTGAGATGTTCAGGCT
>NZ_BORS01000034.1:0-15493 GCF_018333295.1 Paenibacillus apis | reverse complement strand
ATCGCTTCTTTCACAACTTGTAAACGTTTTTCTTCATTCAGCCTTTTTCCCATACCGATCATCTCCCTTTGTCCTAAGTTTAAATTATTGGGCAGGGAGACTCCAGTTTAATTAGGGGGCCTTGGAGGAAAAGCATTAAAATTACTTGCGTGGAGCTCATACGGCGAATTTAGTGCAGAAAGGCATTATAATTACTAGCGCGGGAGCTCATACGGCGAATTTAGTGCAGAAAGGCATTAAAATTGCTGGTGCAGGCGCTCGTACGGTAAATTTAGTGCAGAAAAGCAATATAATTGCTAGCGTGGGAGCTCATACGGTGAATTTAGTGCAGAAAGGCATTAAAATTGCTGGCGTGGGAGCTCATACGGCGAATTTAGTGCAGAAAGGCATTAAAATTGCTGGTTCAGGCGCTCGTACGGTGAATTTAGTGCAGAAAGGCACTAAAATTGCTGGTGCAGGCGCTCGTACGGTGAATTTAGTGCAAAAAAGCATTAAAATGAGTAGACGTAAAAAGTTGGACGGAAAACGGACTCTTACGTTTTCTCGCCCAACTTTTTATTTGGGGGACTGATTGAACAGTCCTTTTTTGATTGCATTTATTAACGCTTCGGCTTGTAGATTCGTTCGGGGTCTTCTTCCACCCGGCGTTTGCGGCGCAGCAGCTTTCGGACATTCTGCCTCAAGCCGTACCCTGCATAGAGCACCAGCGGCACAAAAATCAGCTTGGAAATCTGTTCGGGAAAGATCACCGCGATCATCACGGCCAGAAGGACTACAAAAGGAGTAAAGATAAGCGCCTTCTTGGGTAAGCCCACTTTTTTGAAGTTCGGATATTTCACGGAGCTGACCATCAAGTAAGACAACAAGATCATAGAAATCATCAAATAAAGTGCGGAAATATCTTTGCTGAATAAGGAAAGCGTAGCGACTACACCGCCTGCGGCGGGAATCGGCAGTCCAATGAAATATCCCGGGATTCCTTTATGAACGTTGAATCGTGCAAGTCTCAAGGCTCCGCACATCGGAAACAGCGCCGTAACCACCCATACTAATCCGGTTTGGGGCAGACTCTGAAATGAAATCAGATACATAATGAGTGCCGGTGCTACGCCAAATGAAATGACGTCTGATAAGGAATCAAGCTGTTTGCCGAATTCGCTCGAACAATTCAAGGCTCTGGCGACACGTCCATCCAGGCCGTCCAGCAGCATAGCGACAATTACCATGATGGCAGCAAGGCTGTACCTGCCGTCAAGAGCCAGCATCATGGCCAGCATTCCGAGAAACAAGTTACCAAGGGTAAACAAGTTCGGAATTGATTTTGTAATCATCTTTTCACCTCATAGATATTCAGGTAACATCACTTGATTGTAGGGAATTTAGATTTGCCTGTCAATGAACACCTGCTCTTGAAGCCGCTTCAGCCCTTCCTTGATCGCGCGGGCTCTCACTTCACCGATGCCGTCCACTTCATCCAGTTCTTCGATGGAAGCTGTAAGCACATGGGGAAGCTCATCAAATCTTTCAACAAGATTATGGATAATCACATTCGGAAGGCGGGGAATCTTGTTCAGGATGCGGTATCCTCTTGGAGAGATCAATTCCTCGGAAGTCGTCGCTGATGACGGATAGCCAAGCAGACGGGTAATATGATTGTCGTCCAGCAGCTCGTCATCGGTTGATCGCTTCAATCCTCCGATAATCTCGCGGATCGCCTCATCACTGCCGTCCTTTGCGTAGTCCTTATACAACAGCCAGGCCTCTTCTTCCATGTTACTGACCAATTCCTCCATCTGCATGCTGATCAGGCGTCCCTCGGTGCCAAGCTCGTTAATAAAGCGCTTGATCTCCATTTTGATGCGAATCACCATCTCGACCCGCTGAATCACGTTAATAACCTCCGGAATCGTAACAAGCTCTTCAAATTCCGAGGCAGACAGGTTGGTCAATGTCTGGTTCAATACGGCTCTGTATTTCTCCAAGGTCTGAATTGCCTGATTCGCCTTCGTCAGAATTACGCCGATCTCCTTCAGTGCGTATCTGAGGCCGCCCTGGTACAGCGTAATAATATTCCGTCTTTGCGAGATCGAGACCACAAGCTTGCCGGTCTGCTTCGCAACCCGCTCCGCGGTACGGTGCCGAATTCCTGTCTCTGAGGAGGCAATGGATGAATCGGGAATAAGCTGGGTATTGGCATAAAGAATCCGTTTCAAGTCTTCGCTCAGAATAATCGCACCGTCCATCTTGGCCAGTTCGTACAGATAGTTCGGTGTGAAATCACAATTGATGGAGAAGCCGCCCTCGACGACCTCCATCACTTCAGGGCTGTATCCGACAACGATCAGCCCTCCCGTCTTCGCGCGAAGCACGTTCTCAAGGCCGTCGCGAAATGCCGTTCCCGGTGCCACAAGCCTGAGCAAATCATTCATTTTTTCCGCTTGGGTAGTTTCCTTCATTATCTAGTGCCCCCTAATCTAACGCAACAGCTAGCGCATCTGCAACGGTATTAACACCGATTAATTGAATATCCTTGGGGCCTTTCCAGCCCTTCATGCTCTTCTCGGGAAGGATTACCCGCTTGAAGCCAAGCTTTGCCGCCTCCTTGACCCGCTGCTCCGCCCGGGACACCGCCCGGACTTCGCCGGTCAGGCCCACCTCGCCGAAGATGACGTCATACGGCTTGGTTGACAGATCCCGGAAGCTGGAAGCAATGCTCACTGCCATAGCCAGATCGACAGCCGGCTCATCCAGCTTGACCCCGCCGGCAAGATTCACATAGGCGTCCTGATTCTGAAGGAACATGCCCATCCGCTTCTCCAGCACGGCAATGATCAGATTCATGCGGTTATGGTCCACTCCGGTTGCCATTCTTCTCGGTGAAGGAAAATGCGTAGAGGCAATCAGCGCCTGCAATTCAACCAGCATCGGGCGCGTGCCCTCCATACTGGCGACGACCGTTGATCCCGCCACTCCAAGCGGCCGTTCCGAGAGGAACAGCTCGGAGGGATTGGCTACTTCGGTAAGACCTGCCTCATTCATCTCAAAGATCCCGATCTCATTCGTTGAACCAAAGCGGTTCTTGACCGCCCGCAGCAGCCGATAGGAATGATGGCGTTCCCCTTCAAAATAGAGAACGCAATCGACCATATGCTCCAGCATCCGCGGCCCCGCAATGGCGCCTTCCTTGGTCACATGGCCTACGAGAACCGTAGCAATGCCCTGGCCCTTGGCAATCCGCATGAAGCGTGCGGTGCATTCCCGCACCTGGGATACGCTCCCGGGCGCACTTGTAACCTCTGCCAGATAGACGGTCTGGATGGAGTCAATGACAAGGAAATCCGGCTTGATCTGATCAATGGCCTCCTCGATATTGTCCATGCTGCTCTCGCACAGAACGTACAGTTCCGCCGAGAGCGCGCCCAGACGCTCCGCGCGAAGCTTCGTCTGCCGGGTGGATTCCTCTCCGGAAATATAGAGAACCCTCAAGCCTGCCCGGGCCATTTCATGAGAGGTCTGCAGCAGCAATGTCGACTTGCCGATCCCAGGATCTCCGCCGACCAGAATAAGGGAGCCTGGAACTACGCCTCCGCCCAATACCCGGTTAAGCTCGGCAATCCCCGTCTGAATTCGCGGCTCTTGACCACTTTCTATATTTATGATCGGAAGCGGCTTTTCTTTCGTATGAAAAATCCCCGAAGTGAGACCCTGAGTCTTAACGACCTTCTCCGTCTCCTCCACCATGGTATTCCATGACCCGCAGCCGGGGCATTTGCCATACCATTTGGGCGTCTCATACCCGCATTCCGTGCAATAGAACTTTGTTTTTACTTTAACCATTTACCTCTCCTTTTCACACACTGCAAAATTTGTAAAACCATGCAGACAGCGGTATAAGGTATCATTCAAAGTTTACCATTGTTTCATTTCAACGGGAAGCATCTCCGGCAGAAACGGAGAGGTTATGGAACAAAAAAAGCAGCTACAAAGCTAAGCTTTGCAAGCTGCTTTTATTCTATTACATCGGTAAAACGCGTTGATTTTTGTAGAAAATCCACGATATTATTTGAACTTTCACATCAACTGATCAATCAGCTCGGCGATTCCCTTGGTACGGGCGACCGTAGAGTTATTTAGAAATAGCACGTCCGTAACGTGATGCTCCTCTACAAAGGCAGTCAGGCTGCCTGTATAAAACCTGGGATCGATATAATAAACAGACTCAAAATGCGGGATCAGATACGGAATGAACGCATTGGCATACGAGTCTTTGATCACAACGATGCTCTTGCCATTACGCTGCTCGGTCTGAATTTCTCCCCAAGGTAAATCTCCCCCAAGGAAGACGGAGTACAGGCCGATATCCTCCTTGGCATATGCCGGATCAACTGCTTTACCTGCAACTTCCTTGCCATTCGAATAATGCCTGGTGTAGCTGTAGGTATCTTCCGGCTGATAATAAGTAATCACATCCGGAAGGGACTTCAACTTGTAGTTTAACGTTGCCTTATAAGACGAGCCCAGGAATCCTTCGATTTCCCCCTGTGTGAAGGTGCTCAGCGGTATCGCTTCTTCTCCAATGGTCTTCATGAATTCGCTATAGGCATAATAGGCGCCCAAAGCAGTCCAGTGATGATCTGTACGAAAATAGATGTCCTCTCCCTTATGCTCATCCAGCACCCTGTAAGCATCAATCTGTTGAATTTCGGGGGATAGCAATTCATTTATATGTTCGAACGCCTCCTTCTGGGAATCCGAGAGCCGGCTATATTGATCATGATCAATAAATTCGGAGGATGTCGGGACCAGCATGGAATAGACGCGGGCTGCGGACTCAACCTTGGAGCGAAAGCGGTTCAGCGTTTCGGCATACATCTCGGCAGCGGCCTTCGAATACTTAAACAGTGTATAAGCCTGCTCTTTATAAATTAAATATTGCGTATCCTGGCTTTCTTCCACCAGTTGCTCCATATTGTTATTATCTGTCAATCTAAATGCGGTATTGTCTCCTCCTTGCTGAACCAGGATCGCCTCCTCGTCAGGCAGTCCTTTCCACGTCATAATAAGTGCGCCTGTCTTAGCCATGGAAGTGCGGAGGGGAAGATGATCATTGAAATATTGATTGAAATCCTGAATGAAGGCGCCTGTCGCCAGACTCTCCCAAGAAAAAGCAGGGAGCTCTCTCAGGGCCCGCTGCTCAAGGGAGGAGACACTTCCACTATCCGTGTAGGCATGAATCAGACTGATGATCCCATAACCAAAAATCATAACCAGAAATAAGACCGTATTTATTTTATATCGTAAATTCATACTGCTCCTCCATTTATCAGAAACGATAGTATAAAAAGGGATTATAAGAACTGCCGACAAGCAAGACTGTACAGAGTAAGAGAATAAGGACTTGAAGGACCGGAGCACCGGCAAGCGTAATTCCCCTTCCCAGCCTTGGAAACCCCTTGGCAAACCACTGTGCGCCTGTTAGAAGCAGCGGTGTTGAAAGAATCAGAGCTGCAACAACCAGGATCAAATTGTCACGCACATAGAATCCCAATTCTACATTGAGAATGGCTTTATGATTAAGGCCAAACATGGTCAGCAGGGCATGGATCGCTTCAGACAGATCCGTAAAGTAGAACCAGACCCATCCGACCAGAATAATCAGCACGGCATATATATGGGCAAATAGAGCAGGCAGCTTTTCCAGCCATTTACCCAGAAACTGTCTTTCAATATAGATTAGCGCGCCGAAATAAAGCCCCCAAATAATGAAGTTCCAGCTGGCTCCATGCCAGATGCCGGTCAGAAACCAGACAACGAACAGGTTCCGCACCATGTTTCTTTGATTGCCTCCCAGAGGAATATAGACATAATCACGGAAGAATCCCCCCAGAGACATGTTCCATCTCCGCCAGAACTCCCCCGCAGACTTGGAGATATAAGGGTAGTTGAAGTTCTCCCGAAGGTTGAATCCGAACATTTTACCCAAGCCGATCGCCATATCCGAATACCCCGAGAAATCAAAATAAATCTGCAAAGCGAAAAGCAGAATGCCGAACCACATCCCCAATACAGTGACGGAGGCTTCGTCCGCATGTAGCAGGAGATTGGCCGATTCTCCCAAGAGGTTGGCCAGCAGCACCTTTTTCCCAAGTCCGTATACAAAGCGGGAGACCCCTCCACTGAAGCCGGCCAGGGTGACCTGCGGGCGTTCGATCTGCTCTTCGATATCCCGATAGCGAATGATCGGCCCGGCCACTAAATGCGGGAAGAAAGAGACGTAGAACAGGACCTTTTTCGGCGACCGCGGAGCCTCGATGACTCCCTTGTAGACATCTGTGAGATAACAGATTAATTCAAAGGTGAAGAAGGAAATGCCGATAGGCAGCTTTATATCCGGAACGGGGAGCTGAAAGGGCAGCAGCGTGTTCAGGGTCTCCATCAGAAATCCGGTGTACTTAAAAAAGCACAGAAGTCCGATGTTGACTGCAATAGCTGTGATGAACAAGAATTTGGACAGCGAGGTTCCTCTTGTCCGCTCGATGCCGAGAGCAAATAAATAGCCTAACAGGGACGCAACAAGCAGCAAGATGACCCAGACCGGCTCCCCCCATGCATAAAACAGATAAGAGAATCCGATCAAAATCCATATCCGATGAGCGGGCCTTTTGAATAAAAAATAAGCCGCGAGCAGAACAGGCAAAAAGAGGTATAAAAAAATCATGCTTGAGAAAACCATGTGTGCAACTCCCTTCTCTCTATCAGAGCTTCCGAAGAGAAGTATAGAAAAGGAAAGTTAATAATCCATACAGCAGTTCTTAACAAATGCTTACCATTTTCTTATCTTTCTATTCGAGCTAACCGAGGCAGGCGGACCTGTCCCATAGGCCCTTGCTAATCATGCTGCGTGCTGAAGGCAACATGTGAAGGTTGCTTTCGATCGCTGTTGCTCGCGAATTCCTTTGATTAAATAAAATCTGTAATTGCAGGAATCCACTCGCAAAGGCGAACACTGACGCTTCTACAGCACACTTCGCACCGAGCGCAGCTTGCAGCGCGCGGTGTTTCGCATCATGACGGTGATTAGTGGACCGCTTGAAAATATGGATCGTACTCATCCAGTGAAAAAAGTTACCTTAAATTCAGTGGGAATAATAGAAATGCGTATATAGTGAAATTTTTGTACTTAAAGTTGACTAAAACACGGGTTTGGCTAGTTACTGGCGATCTAAGGTAAGTTTTTTCACTAAAAGTGGGTTCGAGCGTCAAATGAAGAATTTAAGGTAAGAAATTTCACTGGAGCGCGACCAGTTGAGGCTGATCAAGCAGGACAAGAAAATGTCAGAGCAAGAGTGGAAGGCCGGTGAGACAAGTTAATTTCGGAGAAAAGCTTCAGTACGGATAGGACAGGCAAAGTTTCGGTGTAAGACCAAAACATCGGGAGGGGGAGGCGCAACTTTAGGCTCGGTAGGTCATTGACGTCGTGCATAAGCAATAGCGCAAGCTTCCATTCGCGCTTAGCTCAAAGCTGGGTGTGTCTCCTGCTTGCATACCGCAGGGAGGTGAGTTAATAGCAGTGCAGTTATTGCTATGCAATTAGGTACAGCATGTGCAAAATTCATTGCACCTTTCAGCACGGCATGTGCAAACTGCATTGCAGTTAAACCGCAATGGCGAAGTGGGAAGGGCATAAATGTGAAGTATGTTGAAGAAGCGTCAGCGTTCGTAAGCATACTTCACACGTTGCCCCATACCAACTTGCCCCTTCTATTTTTCCGTTGCCAGCGGAAGCAAAACCTCGAAGGCCGTGCTTTGCGGGCTGCTCGTAACGGACACTTGGCCCTGATGGACGTCGATAATGCTCTTGGCAATCGCCAGCCCCAACCCGGTGCCTCCGCTCGCCCTGGAACGGGAGCTGTCCACCCGATAGAAGCGGTCAAACAAATGCGGCAGACTCGACGAAGGAATTTCTTTGCCATAGTTAATGAATTTCACACGAGCCCAAGACTCTTCGATAGAAATTTCAATATCGATAAATTTACCATCGGCGCCATATTGAATGGCATTGCTCAATAGATTCTCAAATGCACGTACCAGCAAATCCCCGTCTGCATGGATGATTGCATTCTCCTGGCGCGCGGACACACGGCATAGCATGCCGGAGCTGTCCAGTATCGGGACAAATTCCTCCGCCAGCTGACCCAGAAATCCGTTCAGGTCAAGCTCGGACTTTTGTAAAGGCAGGCCGTTCTGAATCCGTGTATATTCGAAAAGCTGATCGATCAGCTTCTTCAGGTCCTTCGCCTTCTCATAAGCGATGTTCACATAGTAACGCAGCTCTGTCTCGTCTTTGTAACGATCCTCTTCGATAACCTCCAGAAAGCCCAGAATGGACGTGAGCGGGGTCCGGAGATCGTGGGAGACACCGGTGATCAGATCATTCTTGGATCTCTCCGCCAGGCGCTCCTCTTCGATAGACTGATTCAGCCGGTCCGCCATATGATTAATGCTATCTGCAATCTTGGCCAGTTCCCCCGCTTGGGCCGGGATCTTCCGATCCAGATTCCCCTCCGCCATTTCGCCAAGACCGTTCGTGATCTCTTGAATGGAGACATTAAGCCCCTCCACTGCTGCGTTTAAATGCTGCGCCAAATGACCAAGCTCATCAGAGGTCCGCAGGGGGATCTTTACATCCATGCGCCCGAGTCCGACCTCTGTCAAGGCTTGATCCAGCTCTTTTAAATACCGCATGGTTCCCCTTGTCAGCATCCAATACGTCAGGATAAAGATTCCTGTACCTGCAACGATCATCGCAGGAATGGAGCCCCATTGCTGGATGATCCCGCGAACGATCTTTCGAATGGGAGACCAAAACGTCGTATTAGGGAGCGTCAGGATATAGGCGGCCAATTGATGGCATAAATACATGACGGCGACGGAAAGCAGCAGACTGACGATCGCGGACCCTAAAAATTTTACTCTTAGTGAAATTAGTCGTTTCAAGCTCATCATGAATACCTTGCTTTCTTATTGGGCTTCTATTTTATAACCGATTCCCCACACCGTCTTTATGTATCGGGGATTCTGCGGATCCAGCTCAATCTTTTCCCGGAGTCTGCGGATATGGACCATGACCGTATTTTTCGACTCTATATAGGGTTCCTTCCATACTTCCTCATAGATTTTGTCCATGCTCAGCACAATCCCGCGATGGAGTGCCAGCAGCTTGAGAACCTCGAATTCTCGCGGGGTTAATTTGATCTCCCGTTGGTCGACTGTCACTTTATGCATGGCCGTATGAATCACCAGATCATCGATCACAATTTCATCCGGGGCAGGAGCCTGGGAGGTGTTATTGATATATCGATTATACCTCCGAAGCTGTGACTTTACCCGGGCGAGCAGCTCCAATGGATTGAACGGCTTGGTGACATAATCATCCGCCCCTATGCTCAGACCGGAGATTTTATCCATATCCTCACTCTTGGCTGACAGCATAATGATAGGCGTATCGCGTTCTTCACGAATCCGCATGCAGGCCTCCAAGCCATCCAGCCTCGGCATCATGACATCCAGAATGATCAGATGAACCGGATGCGATTCAAGAAGCTCCAGCGCCTCCAGCCCATCGGATGCAGTCAACAGGTCATAACCTTCATTACGCAGATAAATCTCCATCAGCCTAATAATTTCTTTCTCATCATCCACTAGTAAAATCGTTTCCTTCACTTCGACGTACCTCCTTGACAGGTATGTAAGTTCGGCAAAGGAGGCCCGGATTCCTCCTGTTGCCTTTCTTAACCGGGGAAGAGGGCTTATCAGGCAAGTCCTCAAAACAAAAAGTTGGGCGAGAAAACGCAAGGTTTTCCGTCCAACTTTTGTTCATTCGCTCTTTTCGTTATTGCATACAAATTCTGATATTCATCAGGCGTTTCGAGTGTAAGTTCCCGTAGCTGCTACCGTCAGAACACCGTTCTCTTCATCGATGGTCAAGGAATCGCCCTTTTTCACGTTTCCTGTCAGCAGCTCTTCCGATAACCGGTCTTCGATATGCTTCTGAATTGCCCGGCGAAGCGGACGTGCTCCATAAGCGGGATCGAAGCCTTCCTTGGCCAGGAACTCCTTCGCTTTATCCGTCAGCGTAAAGTCCACATCGTATTCTCTCAGGCGCTTGCGGAGTTCCTCGGACATGAGCGTAACAATCTCGGCGATGTGCTTTTGCTCCAGCGAGTGGAAGACAATGATTTCATCGATCCGGTTGAGGAATTCCGGACGGAAGCTCTTCTTGAGTTCTTCCATCACTTTACCCTTCATGTTGTCATAATCGGCACCGGCATCCTCAATGGCTGTAAACCCAAGTCGCGAGTTCTTCTTGATCGCATCGGCTCCGACGTTGGAGGTCAGGATAATCAGCGTATTTCGGAAGTCCACGACACGCCCCTTGGAGTCTGTCAATCGGCCGTCCTCCAGAACCTGGAGAAGGATATTGAAGACTTCAGGGTGAGCCTTCTCGATCTCATCAAGGAGCACTACGGAATAAGGCTTGCGGCGCACCTTCTCGGTCAGTTGGCCGCCTTCCTCATAGCCTACATATCCCGGAGGAGCCCCGACCAGACGGGCAGTAGAGTGCTTCTCCATGTATTCCGACATGTCGATTCGAACCACGGCATTTTCATCGCCGAACATGGATTCCGCAAGTGCGCGAGCCAGCTCCGTCTTCCCGACCCCGGTCGGACCGAGGAAGATGAAGGAGCCCATCGGCCGCTTCGGATCCTTAAGACCTGCGCGAGCCCGGCGGATAGCCCGGCTAACCGCTTTGACGGCCTCATCCTGGCCGATCACACGCTCATGCAGGATAGACTCCATATTGAGCAAGCGCTCGGTCTCTTCTTCCTTCAGCTTATTGACCGGAATTCCCGTCCAGCTGGCAACCACCTGTGCGATATCCTCCGGTGTTACTTCGGAATCGGTCCGTCCTTGCTTTTCTTTCCATTGGTTCTTGGTTATATCAAGCTCTTCGCGAATCTTCTGTTCCGTATCCCGCAGGGCCGCTGCTTTCTCGAATTCCTGACTCTGAACGGCAGCGTCCTTCTCCTTGCGGATATCCTCCAGACGGCTCTCAAGCTGCTTGAGGTTAGGCGGTACGGTGTAAGAGTTCAGCCTTACCTTGGAGCCCGCTTCATCGATCAGGTCGATCGCCTTATCCGGCAAGAAACGATCCTGAATGTAGCGATCCGACAGCTTCACCGCCTGCTCAATCGCTTCGTCCGTAATTTTTACGCGGTGGTGAGCTTCATAACGGTCCCGAAGCCCATGCAGAATCTGGATGGCTTCCTCAACGGAAGGCTGGTCAACGTTAATCGGCTGGAACCGGCGTTCCAATGCGGCATCCTTCTCAATATATTTGCGGTATTCATCCAGCGTTGTCGCACCAATGCACTGGAGCTCGCCCCGAGCCAATGCAGGCTTCAGGATGTTGGAAGCATCGATGGCTCCTTCGGCCCCGCCTGCCCCAATCAAGGTATGAAGCTCGTCGATGAACAGGATAATGTTGCCTGCCTGACGAATCTCATCCATGATCTTCTTCAGACGATCCTCGAACTCACCACGATATTTCGTGCCGGCGACAACGGAGCCCATATCAAGGGTCATTACCCGCTTGTCGCGAAGTGTCTCCGGAATTTCATTGTTGATAATTTTCTGGGCAAGCCCTTCTGCAATGGCCGTCTTCCCGACGCCCGGCTCCCCGATCAGAACCGGATTGTTCTTCGTCCGGCGGCTAAGTACCTGGATAACCCGCTCGATTTCCTTGCTGCGGCCAATGACCGGATCCAGATTGCCTTCCTTCGCCGAAGCGGTAAGGTCGCGAGCCAAGCCGTCCAGCGTCGGAGTATTCACATTGGCCGGAGCTCCGTGATGACTGGATACCGCCTCGCTGCTTCCCAGCAGCTGCAGAACTTGCTGACGGGCTTTGTTCAGGCTAATGCCCAGGTTATTCAGAACCCGTGCGGCAACGCCCTCGCCTTCGCGAATCAGGCCAAGCAGGATATGCTCGGTTCCAACATAGGTATGTCCCAGCTTCCGCGCTTCATCCATCGACAGCTCTATAACCTTCTTGGCACGCGGTGTATAGGCAATGTTCGTCGGCTGCTCTTGCCCCCGTCCGATCAAGGTTTCCACTTCATCCTGAATCTTCTCAAGCCCGAGTCCAAGACCGATCAGAGCCTTGGCCGCGATTCCTTCGCCTTCCCGAATCAGTCCAAGCAAAATATGCTCGGTTCCAATATTATTATGCCCCAGTCTGACTGCTTCCTCTTGAGCCAGTGCGAGCACCTTCTGCGCACGTTCTGTAAATCTTCCAAACATCATCCTACATACACCTCCAATAAGAATCTATTCCGTTAATTACCCATTTTTTCCCGAATCAGCTTCGCCCGGTACATATCACGTTCGCCTGGAGAAAGATTCTCTCCAAATTGCTTCCGCAGGTACCCCGGCTGGGTCATGACATTCAGCTCGTTAATAACCTGAGCGGGGAGAGACTCAATAAGGCCAATATCTACGCCAAGCCGTACATCGGACAGCCGCTGAGCAGCTTCCTTGGAATCGATAATAGCTGCATGGGACAGAATCCCGTATGATCTCATCACCCGGTCCGTCATCCGAAGTCTGGACTCATGGAGAAGCTTCTCGCGCGCGTTCTTCTCATGCTCGATGATTTGCAGGACAACTCCGTACAAATTCTCAATGATTTCCGCTTCGCTTTGTCCCAGTGTAATCTGATTTGAGATTTGAAACAAGTTCCCGATTGCATCGCTGCCCTCACCATAGATGCCGCGTACGGTAAGTCCAACCTGAGATACAGCCGACAAAATAAGGTTGATCTGCTGGGTCAATACGAGCGCCGGTAAATGCATCATGACAGAAGCCCGAAGACCGGTGCCGACATTGGTCGGACAGCTTGTGAGGAATCCGCGGTTGGCATCGAAGGCATAATCCACATGCTTTTCAAAAATATCGTCCACTCGTGCGGCCTTCTCCCATGCTTCCTGTACTTGGAGCCCCGGATATAAACATTGAATTCGCAGATGGTCCTCTTCGTTCACCATCACGCTAAGACTTTCGTCCTCGCTGATAAATGCAGCGCCATTTCGCGATTCATTCGCCAGGCTGGGACTGATCAGGTGCTTCTCCACCAGAATCTGCTTATCCAGTTCCTCCAACTCGTTCATTGAGACAGGAATCAGCTTGCCAAATTGCTTCAGCTCTTCGTCGGCAAGCACGTCCTTCATCAGGCTAAGAATCTCCTCCGACTGTTGATTGGTGGACAGCATCGGAAATGGATGGTGAATCAAGTTGCGGGCGATGCGTACTCGCGTACTCATTACAATTTCCGACTCGTTGCCGCCCCGGCTCATCCACTCGCTGAGCGGCTGCTCTGTAAATCGCAGACTAGTCATCGCGCCTTCCTCCTAATTTGATTCTGCGGATAATTTCTTTTCAAGCTCCCGAATCTGATCCCGAAGCGCTGCAGCTTCTTCGAACTCTTCCTGTACGATTTTGTCCTGCAATTCCCGGCGAAGGTCTTCGATCTTGCGTTCAGCCTGGATGTGAGCGCCTACCCGCTTCGGAACCTTGCCTACATGGACGGTATTGCCGTGTACTCTTTTGAAGAGCGGATCCAATCGGTTGTTAAAATATTTATAGCATGAACTACAGCCAAAACGTCCAATTTTGCTGAACTGAGCATAGGTCAGACCGCATTCCTCACAACGAAGCGGCTCGGATGGCTTGGTCTGTGCCGATTGCCCTTGAAAGCCGGGATGAAATTCCATCAGTCCCGATAACAGATTATGGATGGAGAAACCACCGGATGTTCCCGGAATCAGTTCTCCCTTTTCCCTGGCACAAGCTTCACAAATATGAAACTCCGTCTTCTCTCCATTCACAATTTTAGTGAAGTGCAGAGTAGCCGGGCGTTTGCCGCATTCTTGGCATTGCATGATCAATATCCCTCCTTGTCTGGATTGACCTGGATTACCGCTCTAACTCTTAGCTGAGCAACGAAATGAGCATCGCCTTCATCATTCTCGCCCGGATCTGATCCCGGTACGGCAGCTTCACCATCAGTACCTCGCGGGATACAGCCGCCTGCATGAGGGCCGCCTCACGGGTGGTCAGGAAGCGAGCCTCCACTAACTGATAAATTAACCCCTCCGCTGCGGACTGCCCCATCTCTTCACCGATGGTTTGATGCAGATGTGTGTGGAGCGTGGTCGGTCCCGGCAGTTCAATACGGCGGATTCTGACATAGCCGCCGCCGCCCCGCTTGCTCTCGACCAGATAGCCTTTCTCCAGGGTAAATCTTGTACTGATCACATAATTAATTTGTGATGGCACGCAGGAAAATTGCTCAGCCAAATCATTGCGCTGAATTTCAATGATCCCCTCGGGGCTGTCCTGCAGGATGCCCTTGAGATATTTTTCGATAATATCGGAAATATTGCGCATCACTTACCCTCCATAACCCTTTGGACCCTTTGTTTGAGTTGATTTGAATCGAGTTGAATCGGTTTGTTGACTTTGACTTTCTTTGACTTTATATACATTATAACATAAATCGTTATTTTGCCAAGGGGATATCGTATCCTCGATAAATTCAGTTTGGGCGCTATAGACGTAAATTATTCTATACCAGCCGAAGAGACGAGAAAACCTCTAATGATGTTTTGGGCTATGCTAATGGATGTTTTGGACTTGCTAACTAACGGAGTATCTTTGGACTTGCTAACAGAGTATCTTGGACCTTCTAACGGACATTTTGAACTATTAGCCGACTTTTTCACACATTTTTAGAGGGTAACGGACATTTTCGGCATTTAGGATGCTCAAACAGCTCTAATTCACACAACTCACCTATCTTAGCTGCCAAAATGTCCGTTACATTTCCGGCTTCATCCATAGTGGCCTTTAAGGAGACGTAATGTCCGTTATACCAAGTACTTTCCCCTGAACAAATTGGCCTGTCAGAAAACAATAGCTTTGGGTTACTCGTATGTGGTTTGGACACATCGTATACTGACTAGTCATGTTCAAGAACATGCTGAGAAACAAAGACTCGTATGTCTTCCAGTAGTGTATTGCATCTACTGCCGGTGCATCAACTTTAGCCCCATAAAGTTCAATATTACTTCAGCACGGCGATCCCGACTTTGCTGCCAAGCGGGCGGAAGTTCTTTCGCCTATCAGCAGGTGAATAACAGGATTTGTACATTCTCAGCAGCATCAAGATCCCCAAGACCCAACTCAATTGTGGAGCGTGTAAATTTTTCCGTTTCTTTGGCCCCAAGAAAAAGAAAAGAGAAAGCAAAGAGCACCACCGAGTGATCGGCAGTGCTCTTTGTGTTGCTTGGCGGCGTCCTACTCTCCCAGGACCCTTCGGTCCAAGTACCATCGGCGCTGGAGGGCTTAACGGTCGTGTTCGGGATGGGTACGCGTG
>NZ_BORS01000033.1:0-17800 GCF_018333295.1 Paenibacillus apis | reverse complement strand
AACTTGTAAACGTTTTTCTTCATTCAGCCTTTTTCCCATACCGATCATCTCCCTTTGTCCTAAGTTTAAATTATTGGGCAGGGAGACTCCAGTTTAATTAGGGGGCCTTGGAGTTTCTGCACTAAAATCATCGCCTGAGTGCCACGCCGGCAAATTTTAATGCCTTTGTGCATTAAAACCGTCGCCTGAGTGCCACGCCGACAAATTTTAATGCCTTTCTGCATTAAAACCGTCGCCTAAGTGCCACGCCGGCAAATTTTAGTGCCTTTCTGCACTAAAATCGTTACGCGAACTCCTTGCCGACAAATTTTAGTGCCTTTCTGCACTAAAATCGCCGCATGAGCCCCTACGCCATCGATTTTAATGCCTTTGCGCACTAAAATCGCAGCCTGATCCGATGACACCAGCCTTGCGAACAAAATTAATTCATCCACCACCGCTTCAGATCGCTCCACCAGGACCGGTTTTCCGGCTCCTCTTGAACCGGCAAAGGCGCCAGCTCCTCGGCTTCTACACTTTCGCCGCTGTGCTCGGTACAGAATTCCGTCGGCTCCGTTCCTTCCAGGAAGACTACAAGCTGCTTGTCAGGACAGCCCGCGGTGGCCAGCTTACCGCTGGAAGGATCGATATAGGCGCTTACCACGCCATCCGGCATCGGAAAAATTTTCGGAGGC
The DNA here is from genome assembly GCF_018333295.1 of Paenibacillus apis. Lineage (NCBI taxonomy): Bacteria > Bacillati > Bacillota > Bacilli > Caryophanales > Paenibacillaceae > Paenibacillus > Paenibacillus apis. Next base: position 17,126 of record NZ_BORS01000033.1, on the reverse strand, counting down.
ACCTTCTCCAGCGCCTTTTCCGTAAACTTGGCGAAGATCGGTGCCGCCTTGCGCGATTCGGCCGTTCCAAGCGTTTTTCCCTTGTCATAGCCGACCCAGACTGCGGTCGAGAGCTCCGGAGTATAGCCGACAAGCCAGGCATCCGTACTGGTTGTTCCGGTCTTCCCGGCCACCGGGCGCTGAATCACCTCGGAGACGCGGTTACCGGTGCCGCCCACCTCGAACACGCCCTCCAGCAGCCGGGTGAGCACATAGGCCGCCGCCGGCTCGATGACCTGCTCCTGCTTCTGCTCCTTGGCCTCATAGAGCACATGGCCTTCTTCATCCGTTATTTTCAGCACGGCCACTGGCTCAATCCGCTTACCTTGATTACTGATGACGGCAAAGGCCGAAGCCATCTCGAACGGACTAACCGGAGAGGTGCCTAGCGCTAAAGAAGGAACAGGCGTAAGCGTGCTGGTAATACCCATCTTCGCTCCTAATGCAGCGACCTCCTCCGCGCCTACGGTCAGCAGGGTATTTACCGCATAAATATTGTCGGAGGCCGCGATCGCCCGGCGCATATCGATCTCGCCCAAATACTTGTCCCCGTAATTTTTCGGGCTGTAAGTCTTGCGATCCTCATCGTAATGAAACAAGGTCGGCTGGCTGTTGAATATGCTGACCGGCGTCATCTTTTTCGACGAAAGCGCGGCCAGATACATAATTGGCTTGAAGCTGGAGCCGGGCTGCCGGGTCTTGGCGAAGACGTGATTATATTGACTGGTCGTATAATTAGTGCCGCCTACCAGCGCCTTCACATAGCCGTTGCGAGGATCGATCGATACCAACGCCACCTCAAGCCCGTCACTTCCTCCCAGCTCTGAGGCGACAGCATCCTCTGCGGCACGTTGTGCGTCCATATCTAGGGTTGTGTAGATGCGAAGTCCGCCGCTTTCCAGCAGATCCTCATCGAATCCAAGCTCATTCACGACTACATTTCGGATATAATCGCGAAAATAAGGAGCCTGATCGCCGCCAGTCCGCTGCTGCGGTGATTGAAAGGCAAGCAGCTCCTCATATGCCTTTTCAGCCTCCTCGGCTGTGATCGCCCCGATCTCCTTCATGGCGTTCAGGACGATCTTTTGCCGGTCCTTGGCATTTTTCATATGGTTATAGGGTGAATAGTAGGTAGGCCCCTTCGGAATCCCTGCCAAAATCGCACTCTCCGCCAGATTAAGCTCCTTTGCGGGTTTGCCGAAATAGAGCTGGGCCGCCGCTTCAATTCCGTAGGCACCCCGTCCGTAATAAATTTCATTTAAATACATATTCAAAATTTCGTCCTTACTGTATTGCATTTCCAACTGGGCGGTGTACTTGGCCTCCTTAAGCTTGCGGGACCAAGTACGCTCATGAGACAGGTAGAGATTGCGGGCCAATTGCTGACTGAGCGTGCTGGCGCCCTGCACCTTGTCCATCTCCCGAAGATTGACGAGCACAGCCCGGAGCATTCCCTTTACATCGAACCCGAAATGCTCATAGAACTTCCGGTCTTCGACAGCCAGTGTGGCTTGAATGACCCATGGCGATATATCCTCCAGCTTCACCTGCTGCTGGTTTCGTTCGCCCGTTGTGAACACAGCGATAGCTTGACCCTGCAGATTAAGCAGCTGGGAGTTGCGGTCAGCACCTGCAGGAGGGAGCACGGCCTGATACAGATAGACAAGCAAGCCGCCAAGCAGCACCGCTCCGGCAAGCGTGAAGGCCAGCATGAATTGGAATAACCTTAGCCATTTGCCGCGCCGAGGCTTGCGATTACTGCGTGTTAGCTTCTGCATGCTTATCCCTCCTATAATTGCGTGTTCAAAAAGTCAACTTTTCAGCACCGAGAAGGTTGCGAGAACCCGAAGAAGGAGGAACGGAGTGTAGGAGAAACCTACATGAGTACCGGAGTTCTAGGGTGAACGCAAGATTCGATGTCGAATCAACCACTTGAAGACCTTCGTGATCAAAAGATGACTTTTTCAACAACCTCTATATAATAGAATGCCAATGATTGGATGTGCTACTTACCAGTATGGGGAAGAGAAAGGCACTTTATTCTGCGAATTTCATTGACGATGATAATCATTTTCAATTAGAATGAGATTAAAATGATTACTTTAATTTTTATAGAATGCCTTTGAGGAGGAACAGTTGCATGGAGTGTTTTGATGTCACGATTATTGGCGGCGGTCCAGCCGGCATGTACAGTGCTTTCTATAGTGGTATGAGAGATATGAAGACAAAGCTGATTGAGGCAAACGAGGTGCTGGGGGGACGCATGCTCCATTACCCTGAGAAGATGATCTGGGATGTTGGCGGCGTGACGCCGATGCCATGCGAGAAGCTGATCGGACAGCTGGAGCAGCAGGCGAGAACCTTCGATCCTGAGATTATTCTTGGCGAGCAGGTTACTCATCTGTCTCTTCAGGAGGACGGCACCTATATTTTAACGACAGCCTCCGGTGAGCAGCACTGGACCAAGACAGTGATTATGGCGGTCGGCTACGGCATGATCAAGCCGGCAAAGCTGGAGATCGAAGGCGCGGAACGTTTTGAAGTGACGAACCTTCATTATACTGTGCAAGAGCTGGAGGTATTTCGCGGCAAGCATGTTCTGATCTCGGGCGGCGGCGACTCGGCAGTCGACTGGGCCAATGAATTGGAGCCGGTAGCGGGGTCAGTTACAATCGTGCACCGGCGGAATGAATTTGGCGGTCACGAGCGAAATGTGGTGCGGATGAAGGAATCCTCTGTCCAGGTTCATACCCCGTATAAAGTTGAAAAGCTCCACAGTGCAGATGGAGAGACGATTAGTCAGGTCACGGTTGCCCATATGGAGTCAGGCGAAACCATGTTCTTTGACGTGGATGCGGTCATCGTAAATCACGGCATGAAGAGCGATTTTGGCCCGGTTCGCAATTGGGGCATCAAGATGGGCGAATGGACGGCTGAGGTTGACGAGCAACTGCAGACGGCGCTTCCGGGCGTATTTGGCGCAGGTGACTATATCGATTACACGAACAAGGTTCGGCTGATTGCCGGGACGTTTACCGATGCGGTTCAAGCCGTAAATGGCGCAAAGCGCTTTATCGAGCCGGAGGCAGATCAGTACGCCATGGTATCCTCCCATAACAACCGCTTTAAAGAGAAGAACCGGGCGCTCGGGGCGGCCGAGGAATAGCCCCGGGTACGGCGTGACAGACCTTCTTGGACCTCTCTGAGTCTCTTCCGCTGTGTTATTCTCGGCCGGGTTTGGTTAAGGTAAGGGTAGCCAAACTATATTTAAGCGGAAAGAAGGGATTGCAAGGTGGAGCTATGGTTCACTGAGAAGCAGACGCCGGAATTCGGAATTACAGCCAAAATCCGCGAGACCTTGGTCACGGAGAAGACAGAGTATCAGGATCTGGCCTTAATAGATACGGAGGAATTCGGAAGGATGCTGGTGCTTGACGGGATGGTTATGACTACCGTGAAGGACGAGTTTGTCTACCATGAGATGGCTGCGCATCCTGCACTCGTTACCCACCCTGATCCCAAGCAAGTCCTGGTTGTGGGCGGCGGAGACGGCGGCGTGATTCGTGAGGTTATTAAGCACCCTCAGGTAGAGAAGGCCGTGCTTGTGGAGATTGACGGCAAGGTGATTACCTGCTCCAAGCAGTACTTGCCGGAGATCGCGGGCCAGCTTGATCATCCGCGGGTGGATGTGCAGGTAGGCGACGGCTATATGCATATTATTCAGAGCAAGGACAAATATGATGTCATCATCGTCGATTCGACCGAGCCGGTCGGACCGGCTGCACCGCTGTTTGAACGCGGCTTCTATCAAGGCATTCATGAGGCGTTGAAGGAAGACGGTATTTTCGTGGCGCAGACCGATAATCCATGGTTCAAGGCAGACCTGATTCAAAAAGTGAACAGGGATGTGAAGGATATTTTTCCGATCGTGCAGGTGTACGGAGCCAACATACCTACTTATCCAAGCGGCTTGTGGACATTCACCATGGGCAGCAAAAAGTATGATCCGCTTGAGGTCGAAGAAGCCTCCGTCCCTGAGCTGGACACCAGGTATTATACGCCTCGTTTGCATAGAGCGGCCTTTGTGCTGCCGAGGTTTGTGGAGGATCTGGTGAAATAGATGGGTTCTAGGCAATGATATGAACAAATAATGAAGAAGCCTGCGCGGTTAGTATCTAGATGCCGCACGGGCTTTTTTTTGGCTACTGGCTATTGGATATGGATGGATTACCTTGACCCGTGATGATATTGGCCGGAGTGCGCAGGGATGGAAGGCCGTTTTGTACGATATTTCGTACAAGAAATGGTCTTTTCGGGGTAATTACGGTGTTTTATCTGAAAAACCATATAACTTTTCGAGTTTCGGATGCTGTGCATTGATTTTTGTACGATATTTCGTACAAACTGGGTCAAGCGGGCAAGGTTTGAAAACAACTTGTGCGAAAAATCGTACAAAGCTCTTCATATCTCCTGCAAGCGCTCCGGCCGAGGGGCTCCCCGGGCACTGCATCACGTTCAGCAATCCTGCACAGACTCCCGTTCTCTTATTGAATTGGCGCCTCGAACTGGATATAGTAGTACAATAGGAACCATGTATGATATAGAATGGAGATTCAGGACATGCCGGAGCAGACCAGGGCCAGAATTGTGGTAAAGAGCCGACAAGGGCAGGAGGAGACCGTCCAGGAGTGGATGGGGGAAGTCTTTGTCAAAGAAGATGCAACCTATATCCGTTACGAGGAGCCGGAGGAGATCCCGGGCAGCGGAGCAACCCGGACACTGGTGAAGATCACTGGAGGAGCTCTGAAGATTATGCGTCACGGCGGGGTGGAGTCGGAGCAGACGTTCGAGGTCGGACGGCGGCTGCCAGGGTTTTATCGCTCACCGCTGACCAGCTTCAATCTCTCGACGCGCACGCGGTCTCTGGAGACGAATCTGACGGGGACAACCGGTCATGTAGTCTGTGAGTATGATTTGTATGTCTTTGAGGATTTGTCGGGACACTTCGCGATCAGCTTACATATACAGGAGGAACAGTAACGATGACAGTCAATCCATTGGAAAAAATCAATCAGGCATTAAAGGAAGCGATCGCCGAGGCGATTATCGCGGCAGGCCTGGCGAAGCGGGAGGAAATCCCGGCCATTGTACTGGAGGTGCCGAAGGAAAAGGCGCATGGAGATCTGGCAACGAATGCCGCTATGCAGCTATCACGGATTGCCAAGAAGAACCCTCGCCAAATCGCCGAGGAGTTGATCAAGCATCTCGACTATGCCAAGGCAGGCATTGAGCAGGCTGAAATTGCAGGCCCGGGCTTCATTAATTTCCGGCTAGGCAAAAGCTATCTGTATCCTGTCATCGAGCAGGTCTACAGCCAAGGGGAAAACTACGGACGAGTGGACGCAGGTCAAGGGGAGCGCATTCAGATGGAATTCGTCAGCGCGAACCCGACAGGAAGCCTTCATTTAGGACATGCCCGGGGAGCGGCTGTGGGGGATGCCTTGTGCAACGTGTTGGACTTTGCGGGCTACGAGGTAACCCGGGAATACTATATTAATGATGCGGGCAATCAGGTCGTCAATCTGTGCAAGTCTATTGAAGCAAGATATCTTCAGGAGCTGGGACAGGATGTTCCGATGCCGGAGGACGGCTATCACGGCGAAGACATCAAGGGCTTTGCCAAGGAGCTTGTCGCCGAGAAGGGCGATGCGCTGCTGTCGATGACAGCCGAGGAACGCGAAGCATTCCTGCGCAGTTATGGGCTGGAAAAAGAGCTGGCCAAGATCAAACGTGATCTTGGACGCTTCCGGGTTGACTTCGACGTCTGGTTCAGCGAGACGTCGCTGTATGAGGATGGACAAGTAGAAGCCTCGCTCGCCGAGCTTCGCGATAAGGGTCAGACTTACGAGCAGGATGGAGCTACCTGGCTGCGCACAACCGATTATGGAGACGACAAGGACCGCGTGCTCGTCAAGAACGATGGTACCTACACCTATCTGACACCGGATATTGCCTACCACCGCAACAAGTATGACCGCGGCTTCAACCGCTTGATCAATATCTGGGGGGCGGACCACCATGGATATATTCCGCGGGTAAAGGCGGCCATGCAGGCGCTCGGCAAAAATCCGGAGCAGCTTACCGTGCTGATTGCGCAGATGGTGAGCTTGTTCCAGGACGGGGAAAAGGTGAAGATGTCCAAACGGACCGGCAAAGCGGTTACGATGGTCGATCTGATGGACGAGGTCGGCGTGGATGCGATCCGTTACTTCTTCACGATGCGGAGCATGGACTCTCATCTGGATTTTGACATGGATCTCGCGATTTCGACCTCGAACGAGAATCCGGTTTATTACGTGCAATATGCGCATGCGCGCATTTGCAGCATTTTCCGGCAAGCGGAGGAGCAGGGCGTGGCGATTCCGCAGCCGAATGCGGTGAACTTCAGCAAGCTGACGGCAGAGCATGAATATGATCTGCTCCGCAAGATGGGCGAGCTGCCGGAGGAGATTGCGGTTGCGGCGAACAGCTACGCACCGCATCGTCTGGTGCGCTATGTATATGAGCTGGCAGCAATGCTGCACAGCTATTACCGGGCTGAACGCGTCATTACGGAGGACGCGGAACAGACAGCAGCACGTCTCGTGCTGCTCGGGGCCGTTCGCACGGTCATTGCGAACGTGCTCAAGCTCATCGGCGTGTCCGCGCCGGAGCGGATGTAGTGCCCGCCGCCGCGCCGGCCGCCCTGCCTTCTAGCAGGGCTGGCACGCGGTGCGGCCGCGAAGCCGGCAGGGAAGTCTCTAGGAGGACTTCCCTGCCGGCTTTTTTGCGCCTGCTGCGGGGGCTTTGCGGCCCCCTCCCCGCAGCAGGCGGGAGGCACTGACCTCCCCCGGCGGGTGGGAGGTCTTGCTCTTGCCGGCCGCGCCTGCAGGCAGCGGCCGGGCCGTGCGCCGCAGCCGCCGCTTGATCTCGGCGGGCGACAGGCCCGGGCGCTGGGCCAGCAGCAGCGCGATGGCGCCGCTGACGTGCGAGGTGGCCATGGAGGTGCCGTTCATCTCCTTGTAGCCGTTGCCCAGCCAGCAGGATTTGACCTTCTCGCCCGGCGCATAGATATCGATCCGCGATCCGCGGTTGCTGAACGGAGCGATCCTGCCGTCGCGTCCGGTTGCTCCGACGGAGATCGTATACGGGTACCGGGCGGGATAATCTGCACCATTGCTCTTCTTATCGTTGCCCGAGGAAGCAACCACCACAATACCCGCGTTATACGCTTTGCGGACTGTGTTTAGCAGCGCCTGGCTCTTGCTCTTCATGCCGAAGCTCATATTAATGATGTGCATCCGGTTCTGGACGCACCAGTCGATGCCCAGCACAATATCCGAGACATAGGCTGAGCCGTTATGGTCAAATGCTTTGACAGGATGAATGAGCGCGCGCGGGGCAACGCCCATCATCCCCTTGGAGCCGCCCGAGGCGGCAATAGTACCCGCAATATGCGTCCCATGCCCGTTATCATCATGCGGAGGACTCATCGGGTTGAGCAGATTGACCCCTCTGGACAAAGAGCTTCGCAGATCGGGGTGGCTGAAGTCGGCCCCGGTATCGATCACGCCGATTCGAATCTGATGTCCTGTGGAGACGGACCAGGCTTCAGAGGCCCCGATCCGGCGAATTCCCCATGGCAGCCCGGAGGACAAATCCTTATCGAGTGCACTTGCCGCCAGGATATCTACAGGCTCATCCTTTTCCGCAATTACCCCGAATCGTTCGCGCAGCGTCTTGGGGTCCAGAGCGCCCTGAGGGCACAGCAAAGCCCCGAGCAGCGGGGAGATGCGAATCTGATCAAGATTCGGATAGCGCTCTTGCTCTTCTTGCAGCCGGGCTGTGATCTTGATGTATTGTCCTGGAGAACTGAATCGGAGAATGTAGCGGCCATTCGGGCCAGAGGTGTTCGTGGTCTCATTCAAATACCGCAGGAAGCTGGATTCATCCATGCATGTAGCCCTCCTGTCCGAAGCGTGTTGAGGTATTGTATGACGCCTCGAGGAACCATGAATGGGGTAGGGGCCCTGCTCTTATAAAATAGGCAGCCCGGCGGCTGTCCCGGATGGAGAGGGAAGTTTTTTCAGGATGGGCATGCAGGCACCGTGTCAAAGTGCGGGATAAAACATACGATACAGGGAAGGGCTTGAAGGCGCTTCGCCATCTTTTGAAGCTGAAGGGCGGACTTCGCTTCAAAGTGGATACAGTCATGAGGCGGGGGATTTGTTCCCCCGTCTCTTCTTATTGATCTGTCCACGGTTTGGGCACAACTAAAACTTGCTTTTTAATGGCAAATAAGGTTTACTATTTTGTGATATGGATATGTTTATAAGATGCATTGTCCTCTAGGGCAGTGTTATCTTGTAGGACGATTAATAGCTGTTGAACATTGTTGCGAGAGGAAGTGTCCGTAAGTGAGTACCCCGCTCAATTTGAAATTGGACCCGGAAAAAGTGCAAGAGATTCCGATGGTCGACTTGGCCTTTATGATCTTGAAGGTGGCGAACACGCCATACTATTACCGAGACTTGATGAATGAAGTTGCAAAGGTCCGCGGAATGTCCGAGGAAGAAATAAATGATGCCATTGCCCAGCTGTATACGGAGATCAATATTGATGGCCGTTTCGCCTGCGTAGGTACAAATCTATGGGGCTTGAAGCGCTGGTATCCGATTGAGCGTTCTGAGGATCCGGTTGGGAATGCCAAGCGTCCGCGCATTATTAATGACGAAGACGATGATTTGGATGATGATTTCACCGAAGAGGAAGAAACCTACACCTCTGACGATGATGATTTCGATGCGATCGATGAAGAATCCGAAGACGAAGACGAGCTGTTCACGGATGATGACGAAGAAGAAGTGGAAGAAGTCGAGGATGATTCTCTTCTTGAAGACGAGGACATGGTCGATGAAGAAGAGGAAGAGCTCGATGAGGAGTCGGAAGAAGAAGATTTTGACGAAGAAGAAGACAAATAATTGCCACTTAAGATTAGCCTGAAATTGCCTTGACAGGGTTTCTCGTAACGGGTAAACTATTGCATGGGCTTATGAAACAAATTCAAAAAAACTGTTCATAAAAAGTGCCCCGACTTGTTCGGGTGTCACTTTTTTTGTTTTTTTAGGCCTATTTGCTATGTTTTTTAGCGGAATAGGCAACGCTATATGAAGTTATTTTTGACGGGACCCGTACTAATTTAGGAGGTTTTTGGACAGTGGCAAAATATATTTTCGTGACAGGCGGCGTTGTGTCCTCATTAGGGAAGGGGATTACAGCAGCATCGCTCGGCAGATTGCTGAAGAACAGAGGCTTGAAGGTAACGATTCAGAAATTCGATCCGTACATCAACGTGGACCCTGGAACCATGAGTCCTTACCAGCATGGAGAGGTGTTCGTTACGGACGACGGGGCGGAGACGGACCTGGATCTCGGACACTATGAGCGGTTCATTGATATTAATCTGTCCAAGAACAGTAACGTAACAACGGGTAAAATCTATTCCTCGGTTATCGGCAAAGAGCGCCGCGGCGAATACTTGGGAGGAACCGTACAGGTCATACCGCATATTACGAATGAGATTAAGGAGCGCGTATTCCGTGCCGGACGTGAGGCGGGTTCGGATGTAGTCATCACCGAGATCGGGGGCACGGTCGGGGATATCGAGAGCTTGCCGTTCCTTGAAGCCATTCGGCAGATCAAGAGCGATATTGGCCGGGAGAATGTCATGTACATTCACGTTACCTTGATTCCTTATATCAAGGCTGCTGGAGAGGTCAAGACAAAGCCGACTCAACACAGCGTCAAAGAGCTGCGCAGCATTGGAATTCAACCGAATGTCATCGTCTGCCGGACCGAGCATGAACTGTCTGATGATATGAAGGCGAAGATTGCCTTGTTCTGCGATATCGATCCGAACGCCGTGGTGGAATGCCGCGATGCCGATACCTTGTATGAAGTACCGCTTAATCTGCGTGAGGAAGGCTTGGACGAGATCGTCGTGAACCACCTGAAGCTGACGACTCCTGCACCGGATATGAGCGAGTGGGAAGGCTTGGTAGAACGGATCAACAAGCTGGAGAAGACCGTCGAGATCGCCATTGTTGGTAAATATGTGGCGCTTCATGATGCTTATCTGAGCGTGGTAGAGTCCCTCTCCCATGCGGGCTTTGCGGCTAATGCCGATGTAAAGATTCGTTGGGTGAACGCTGAGGAGATTACGGAAGAGAATGTCCACGAGCGTCTGCAAGGTATTGGGGGAATTCTAGTTCCCGGCGGCTTCGGAGACCGTGGAATCGAGGGCAAGATCACTACAATCCGTTATGCGCGGGAGAAACAGATTCCGTTCTTCGGCATCTGCCTGGGCATGCAGGTTGCATGTATTGAGTATGCAAGATCCATGGTTGGATTGCAGGGAGCGAACAGCTCCGAGATCGACCCTTCGACGGAATACCCGGTGATCGACTTGCTGCCGGAGCAGAAGGATATCGAGAACCTGGGCGGTACGATGCGCCTTGGACTGTATCCTTGCAAGCTTCAAGAGGGCTCGCTGGCTATGCAGTGCTACAATGATGAGCTGGTATATGAAAGACATCGCCACCGTTATGAGTTCAACAACACCTACCGTGAGGCGATTGAAGCGGCAGGGCTGCGTATTTCGGGTACTTCGCCTGACGGACGCCTGGTGGAGATTGTGGAGCTTCCGGATCATCCTTGGTTCCTTGCGGTACAATTCCATCCGGAATTCACCTCGCGGCCGAACCGTCCGCAGCCGTTATTCCGGGAGTTTGTCAAGGCCTCCCTTGCCCGTTTTGAATAGTCTGTGAAGGGCGTTCATTACATGAAATAACAGGTTCTGGCCCAAAACCCCTAAAATCTACAGGGAAATTTTCACCTTAATTGTTTTTTGAGTCTCTTTTTTCCAAATTAGAAGGGATTTCCAAGAACAAGGCGAATTATTTACAAGTATGTTAATTCCGATGGTGGATCTTGTAGGAGGGTTAGTCTAGTGGAAGAGAAGAAGGTATTAATCGTTGATGATCAGAACGGAATCCGGATTTTATTGATGGAAGTGTTCAGCAGCGAAGGTTACAGAACCTATCAAGCTGCCAACGGCAAGCTTGCTTTGGAAATTGTCCGCGGTGAATCGCCGGATCTCGTTCTGCTTGATATGAAGATTCCAGGGATGGACGGGTTGGAGATTCTGAGACATATTAAAGAAGTCAATCCGGACATCAAGGTCATTATGATGACAGCTTACGGTGAGCTTGATATGATTAAGCAGGCCCGTGATTTGGGAGCGTTGATGCACTTTACCAAGCCTTTCGATATCGACGAAATGCGGGGAGCCGTCAACATGCAGCTGCGCGGAAGTTCCGTGGTGTGACTCTATTTGACAACAAACAGGGACTGTAAGCGGCCGGAGGCGCACTCCGGTCGTTTTTGTTCGTCGAACCGACGCAAGCAGGATTCGTATTTTTGACATGTTGTGGTATAATAATAAGGTGTGAATGTCGGCTAGAGAAGATAATTCCATCATCCTTAGGAGGATTGAAACCCATGCCATTAGTATCTATGACAGACATGTTGAACAAGGCGCTTGAGGGCAAGTACGCTGTAGGTCAATACAACATCAATAACCTGGAATGGACTCAAGCCATTCTGGCAGCAGCAGAAGCAGAGAAATCTCCGGTGATTCTGGGCGTTTCCGAAGGCGCAGCTCGTCATATGGGCGGCTTCTATACCGTTGTTAAGATGGTAGAAGGCTTGCTTCATGACATGAAGATCACTGTACCTGTAGCGATCCACCTTGACCATGGTTCCAGCTTTGAGAAGTGTAAAGAAGCGATTGACGCCGGCTTTACTTCGGTTATGATCGACGGCTCCCATCATCCGATTGATGAGAACATCGAGATGACGAAGAAAGTGGTTGAATACGCTCATGCCAAGGGAGTATCCGTAGAGGCGGAAGTCGGTACTGTCGGCGGACAAGAAGACGACGTGATTGGCGGTATTCAATATGCTGACCTGAACGAGTGCGTTCGTATCGTGAAAGAGACAGGTATCGATACATTGGCACCTGCCTTGGGTTCCGTGCATGGACCATACCATGGCGAGCCAAACCTCGGCTTCAAGGAAATGGCTGAAATTTGCGAGGCGGTTAAGCTTCCGCTTGTACTTCATGGAGGAACAGGTATCCCTAAACATGATATCGACAAGGCGATCTCCTTGGGTACTTCCAAGATCAACGTGAACACAGAGAACCAAATTGCATTTGCCAAAGTAGTTCGTGAAGTGTTGGCTGCGAAACCGGATGCTTATGATCCTCGTACATTTATCGCGCCAGGCCGCGAAGCGATCAAAGAGACCGTTATCGGCAAAATCCGCGAATTCGGCACTAGCAATAAGGCTTAATTACTCTCAATTGCTTCAATTGAATACCGTGAGATGGAGAGCACACCGCCTAGACGGTGTCTTTCCATTTTCACAGCAAAAAGTCTGGCTCAGTAGAGTGACCGAGCTGCAATTCATGTAGGGGGACCCTTGAGCTTATGGAGAAATTAATGATCAGTGGCGGACGTCCGCTGCGCGGGACTGTAACGATTAGCGGTGCGAAGAATAGTGCGATTGCGCTGATTCCGGCTGCAATTTTGGCAGAATCTGAGGTTGTGCTTGATAATTTGCCCCATCTTAGTGATGTGGCCGTTTATTCCGAGATTTTGGAAGAGCTCGGTGCCCGCGTATCCTGGGAAGAATCCCAAATGCGGATTGATCCTTCCAATATCAGATCCATCCCTATGCCGAACGGCCCTGTCAAGATGCTTCGGGCATCCTATTATATGATGGGAGCATTGCTCGGCAGATTTAATGAGGCCATTATCGGATTGCCCGGAGGCTGCAATTTTGAACCGCGCCCGATTGACCAGCATATCAAGGGCTTTGAAGCGCTGGGCGCAACGGTTACGAATGAACATGGTGCAATTCATCTGAAAGCGACGGAGCTGCGCGGAGCCAAGATTTATCTGGACGTCAGCAGTGTCGGTGCTACGATTAACATTATGCTGGCTGCTACAAGGGCCAAAGGACTTACAACTATTGAAAATGCGGCTAAAGAGCCTGAGATTATAGATGTAGCAACATTGCTCAATTCCATGGGCGCAAGTATTAAAGGAGCCGGAACCGAGACGATTCGGATCGAGGGTGTGAAGGAGCTTAAGGGCTGCCGGCACTCGATTATCCCGGATCGGATTCAGGCAGGTACTTATATGATCGCTGCGGCAGCAACCCGCGGTGATGTAATGATAGACGGGATTATTCCCAAGCACTTGGAGGCTCTTACAGCAAAGCTGCTGGAGATGGGCGTCTCCGTTGAAGAGCTGGACGAGTCCATTCGAGTGATCGGTACGTCAAGATATGAGCATGTGGATGTCAAAGCGCTGGTCTACCCCGGGTTTCCTACGGACATTCAATCTCCGATGACCAGTCTGCTTACACAGGCTGAGGGCGTTAGCGTGCTTAGCGACTTTGTCTACAGCAACCGGTTCAAGCATGTCCCTGAATTGGTTCGGATGGGGGCGAAGATTCGCGTTGAGGGAAGGTCCGCGATTATCGAGGGCTCCTCATTGAATGCGGCGAAGGTGAAAGCGGCGGACTTGCGCGCCGGAGCGGCACTGGTCGTGGCCGGATTGACCGTGGAATCGGGGGTAACAGAGATTTCGGGAGTCGAACTGATCGACCGCGGCTACGATAACCTGGTTACAAATCTGCGGATGCTGGGTGCGGATGTTTGGCGTCAGGTTGAATAGATAAGGCGATTCTCGCATAATGTGCTTAATATAGGGTAATAATAGAACATTATAGTCTAGCAATTTTTAAGTGTTTCATATAATCGGAAAATAGGTGGTTATTACAATGGATCTGCAAATCGCTGATCTGGAAGGGATGAAGCTGACGGAGCTGTACAAGCTGGCGAAGCAGCATCAAATTCCATATTACGGACAATTAAAGAAGAAAGAGCTGATTTTTTCCATACTCAGAGCGCAGGCTGAATCCAGCGGTCTGATGTTTATGGAAGGCGTGCTGGAGATTTTACCGGAAGGATATGGTTTTCTCAGGCCGATTAACTATTTGCCTAGTACTGAGGACATTTACATCTCGGCCTCTCAGATCCGGAAGTTTGACCTAAGAACCGGTGACCTCGTATCCGGTAAGTGCCGGACACCCAAGGAGAATGAAAGATATTTCGGGCTGCTGCAAGTGAATGCTGTGAACGGGGAGAACCCTACGGTTGCTGCAGAACGCTTGCACTTCCCGGCATTGACCCCTTTATATCCACAAGAAAAGCTTGTGCTTGAAACATCCCCGACGCATTTATCCACACGAATTATGGATGTACTTGCCCCAGTGGGCCTTGGACAGCGCGGATTGATCGTAGCGCCGCCAAAGGCAGGCAAGACCTTGCTGCTGAAGGAAATTGCCAACAGTATTTCTACGAACCGCCCCGACATCGAGTTATTCGTCCTGTTAATCGACGAACGTCCAGAAGAGGTTACCGATATGCAGCGTTCTGTTAAAGGTGAAGTGATCGCTTCGACCTTTGATGAGCTGCCTGAAAATCATATCAAGGTGGCGGAGCTGGTGCTGCAGCGGGCACTAAGACTGGTGGAGCATAAGAAAGATGTTGTTATTCTGCTCGACAGCATTACGCGCCTGGCCCGTGCATATAACCTGGTGGTTCCTCCATCGGGGCGCACCTTGAGCGGCGGGATTGACCCGGCTGCCTTTCACCGGCCGAAGCGCTTCTTCGGCTCGGCGCGGAACGTGGAGGAAGGCGGCAGCTTGACGATTCTGGCGACCGCTCTTGTGGATACAGGCTCACGGATGGACGACATTATCTATGAAGAATTTAAAGGAACAGGCAATATGGAGCTTCATCTGGATCGTAAGCTGGCAGAGCGCCGTATTTTTCCGGCTATCGATATCCGCCGTTCCGGTACCCGGCGTGAAGAGGTGCTGTTAACTAAGGAAGAGCTGGATACCATTTGGGCCATCCGTAAGAGTATGAATGATTCCCATGATTTCGTTGAGGGCTTCTTGAAGAAGCTGCGTGATAGCAAATCCAACGCTGAATTCCTGGCCTCATTCGATGCGGCGGGCAATTCCACCGCTTCCAACAGCGGAAGCAGCACTGCACGCCGCACCTCCCGTCCGACTTCGAATTCCGGCTCGAGTTCGAGTTCCAATTCTGCGACGTAGTAGTCCAGCACATATAGAAGGAGAACAACATGTATTTAGTATATGCCGATGAACAAGGCCAAGTATTCGACCATCCGTCACTATACGGGCTTGCCCGCAGTGCGGATATGATCGTGGAAATATTGGAGGATGAGTTGATTCCGCTTCCGGATGGGGCGACATTGGTCAGTCTTCCTTGTACACGGCCGATTGGAATGGACCCTGACACCGGAGAAATGACCCCGCTGGATGGCAAGTTCCAGGCTGTCGGAGCCTTGCTGCCTCAGGGCTTCACGCGATTGTGCCTGCCTGGCTATGTGAAGACGGATAAGGAATATAAGCTTCCCTTGTTCGGGTATTCTGCGGTTGTGTGGAAGGAAGGCCAGTTCTATGTAACGGCCCGTCTGTCCGATGATCCGGAGAAATGGAATCCGCTTCACTGCGATCCGTTGGAGCTGAAGAGTCAGGTTAAGGCCTTTAAATCAAAATACCCCGAGAACCGATTGTATGACCATCTGTCGAATTGTGCGCTCGGCTATGAGTGCCTGACTGCATCCAATACGTTTCTGAATCGTTGGGAAGGTGCGGTTCCGGTCTCTTATTCCTGTAATGCGGGCTGCTTCGGATGCATCTCTGAGCAACCGGATGACAGCGGCTTTGTCTCTCCACAGACGCGGATGAATTTCCGCCCTCGAGTAGAGGAGCTGGTCGAGGTCATGCTGGAGCACTTGAAGACACCGGAGTCCATTATTAGCTTCGGCCAGGGCTGTGAAGGTGAGCCCTCCACCCAGGCGAAGCTGATCATCGAGTCCATTCGTGAGGTTCGCCGTCAGACGGACATGGGCTATATTAATATCAACACGAATGCCGGACTTAGCGATCATATTCGGGGTATTGTCGATGCAGGGCTTGATTTGATGCGCGTAAGCACGATCAGTGCGCTGGATGATCATTATAACGCCTACTACCGTCCGCGCGGTTATACCTTGGCTAATGTGGAAAAGTCATTGAAATATGCATATGATCAGGGCGTATATACTTCAATCAACTATCTGATCTTCCCAGGGGTAACCGACCGGGAGGAGGAACTGGAAGCAATGATAGAATTTGCTCGTCGTACCAAGCTGCGCTTGATACAGTTCCGTAATCTGAATATTGATCCGGAGAGCTATCTGGATTTGATTCCCAAGGCCAAGGGCGATGTGCTTGGGATGAAGCAAGCGATTGAGATTTTTCAGGAGGAGCTTCCTGATGTGGTCATTGGGTCTTACACTCATGTCCCGCCTGCGGAGCTGGCTCGGGTAAAGGCTCGAGTATAACTCCGAAGGATGCAAAATTTCCTGAGATAGACAATTGCGCATGGAATATCGCCGTGCTATAATCATTTTATGTGTCATGATAACTCTGTGCCCGCATGAGGCCCAGGGCGGAAAGAGGTGAAAGTCATGAAAGAAGCCATTCAACCTAAATATCACGTGACTACAGTTACTTGTGCCTGCGGTAATACCTTTGAATCAGGTTCCGTTAAGCAAGAGCTGCGCGTTGAAATTTGCTCCAACTGCCATCCATTCTTCACAGGTAAGCAGAAATTCTTGGATGCAGGTGGCCGTGTGGATCGTTTCAAAAAGAAATACGGTATCTAATCGTCATGAACAAGGCCATTCAGGATTTTTTCCTGAATGGCCTTTTGTGCGCTTGGCAGCGTAACCAACTAAAGAGTGAAAGTCTCTAGCATACTGCGAAGTGGCGGAAGTGCATAGCTGACAGACAGTGCGCAGTCCGTGAGGATGTGTGCGGAGGGTCTGAAGGCAAAA
>NZ_BORS01000032.1:0-18614 GCF_018333295.1 Paenibacillus apis | reverse complement strand
CATGATTTACCCCTTCCGTCCCCTACAAGGGGAAACGCAGGGAGTGCACTCCCTGCACCCGTTACTCGCCGTAAGGCAGCCCCTGGCGTTGGCCAGGGACATTCAAAAAGTATCGCCGGAAAGAGCCGCCTGTCAAGAAAGGCGCTTGACAGGCTCTTATTTAAGCGCGTCAAAAACGAGAGAGTCACAGAGGCGCTTGACAGGTTTCGTTCATATCAACGGACATTATGTCTCCTTACGGTCCGCTTTTGGATGAGCCAGAATTGTAACGGACATTTTGGTTGCTAAGAGAGTGGAATGGAGTGAACCAGAGTCGTTTGAGCGTCCTAAGCGCCCGAAATGTCCGTTACCCTTCAAACTAATGAGAATAAGTCTGCTAAGAGTCTAGAATGTTCGTTAGCGAGTTGAAAATATCCGGCAGCGAGCAGGCATGTGGTCTTCTTTCATTCGCAGGCATACATGATGACTTTGGTAAGCATTTTAGGATGGTAGCTGTCTTCGTCCTCCTCCGGGATAAGCCACGTTGAAGATAGCGTCGTCGAGACGATTCACGGCGGCGTTACGAGGTGATTGGTGGGGATGTCATCCTCTAAATCTTTGCGTAAATGTTTGGGTGGTACCTTCATTTTACCAAAGAGTGGTTTCTGTTTGTTTTACGAGAAAAGGGCGCCCCTCGGTCACCTGCGATGACTTTGGGACGCCCTTTTTATATTCACCGCGGCAATGATTTGCATGCTTTTGATAGGATTAGTGGTTTAATCTTGGCTCTTGACAGTAGAAACATTTGTTATATAATTCATGTTATATAACATCCGATATTAATAAAGTAAGGAGGGGATGATCATGCCGCCAAAACCGAAGATTAGCCGTGAAGACATGTTAAAGGGTGCGCTTGATCTGGTGCGTGAGCAAGGCTGGGATGCACTAAATGCCCGGAATTTGGCCTCGCGGCTTGGTTGTTCAACGCAGCCGATCTTCAGCCACTTTGCTGCGATGGAGGATTTGAAGGCAGCAGTCTTTCAGGAAGCAGAGCAGCTTTATAACACAGTAATGTGGGCCGGTTTACAGGATAGCGGAGAGGATTTCCTTGGCATGGGGATGGCTTATATCGATTTTGCGCGTACCGAGCCGCAATTATTCCAATTGCTGTTTATGTCCAGTTCTATGGTCCAAGGAGATCTTGCAGGCATTGCAGGGACGACTGAGGGAGATGACCAGGTGATTGCCTTTCTCAGCAGTAATACCGGGCTCTCACTTGATGAAACGCAAAAACTGTATACGACGCTCTGGTTTGCTGTGCATGGCATAGCTTCTTTGCTGGCAACGAACGGATGCAAGCTTGACGAGCAAGAGGCCAGAAGTGTATTGCGTCACACCTTCAAAGGCGTAATTTATTCTTTGAAACAGGAACGGGAGGATGTCCATTGATGAAAATATTCAAAAATCCATATTGGCCAGCTATTGGAGTGGCTGTGCTATGTACCTTCTTTACAGCACTGGGATCAGCTATCGCAGAAATAACGGGGGTCGAGGAAGCTGCGGCCTATTTGATCATGGCAGGAGGTGTTGCCGTATCAGCGCTTCTGGGGCTGCTTTTCATGAAACGGTCAGGGAACGCAATGAGACAGTACGGATTTCGCCTTCCTGATCGAAACGGCATAGGGCAAGTGTGGATGTATGTGCCTCTATTACTCCTTGAGCTTGCCCCGATCTTGATCTACGGGCTCCATTTTAATAAACAACCTATCATATACGTTGTATTGCTGCTGTTCACGCTCCTAGTAGGGTTTAACGAAGAATTGTACTTTCGTGGATTGGTGTTCGGTTGCCTTAACCGGATCAGCACAAAGACTGCAATCATCGGCTCCTCGGTCATTTTTGGAGCTTTGCATTCAGTGACCGCGCTGAGCGGAAAGAATATGGGGCTTGTGCTTTTGCAAGTCGGCTTTGCCTTTCTTGCCGGGCTGGTGCTGGTGCAAATCCTTGTTCTTACGAAGAGCTTGTGGCCGGGGATCCTGTGGCATATTGTACATAACTTTCTCTCCTTCTCAACGGAAGATGTGTTTGACGAGAAGGCCATTATAGTTGTCAGTGTGCAAGTAGTTCTTTTGCTTGTATATGCAATCGGGATGGGTATAAGCCTATCGAAACGGCAAGCACTGGAACAGCCTGTACCAATGGGATAATTCAGCGAAGGCTGGATGGGGCTCGTCCCCGGAATTGCCTGAAGGCGCGATTGAAGGTGCGGACATTCGTAAATCCGCATTCCAGCGCGATATCGAGCATGGTAAGCTCCGTCGTCCGGATAAGCTCCTCGGCCTTGTCTATCCGGATACGGTTGAGATAAGCGGTCAGGCTCATGCCGGTGGTGCTTTTAAAGGTCCGGGAAAAATGATATACGCTCATGTGCGCCTGACGTGCAGCTTCCTCCAGCGGAATAGGCCTGAAGGATTGGGCTTCCAGATAGTCAAGCACCTCTCGCATAGCCTGTCGCCCGCTGCCGAGTCGCCTATTCTTCTGCGGATCTATCGGCTCCGTGGGAGCGAATCGCAGAATTAACCCGCCGAGCTCGTAAAGAAGTCCTACCAGCAGTGTGTCGTAGTATTTGGGCTTCTCAATCATTTCTGCCAGCATCCGTTCAATTAGAATGGCAGCTTGAGCGGTTAGCTTTTCCCGAGACCCGCCGGGTTCTTCCGCATTCGTGATTACGGGAGAGACAAGATGAACATCGCCCGGCCATCCGCTGGGGCTGCCTATAAGCCTAGGATTGAAGATGACAAGAATAATCTCGGATTCCAGGCCCCTGCCATCGTAATAGTGAATGTCTCCGCTGCTGCACACGGCCAGGTCGCCCGCCTTCAGCAGCCAGTTCTCCGAATTGATTCCCACCCGGATTTCGCCCTTTTTCACATAAATTAATTCCACATCGTTGTGCCAATGAGCCAGAAATGAAAAGTCGTGCAATTGCAACACACTGATCGGCAGGTCGCTGCCATAGTGTCGTTTCTCGTGATAAGCCTTCATTTGCCCATCCCCTGTCCGCTGATGTGCCCGAAATAAAATACTCAAGACTAAAATAGCAATAAATGTCCGATTAAGCAATGGAAATGACGAGCCTGCAGGCTCTTAACAGCTTACAATCGGAGTATGCAGATTGGAAAATCACTGCTGAGAGTGATGGGAAGGGGCAGACAGACATATGGCAAAGAAAGCATTGATCGTACAAGGCGGATGGGACGGCCACGAACCGGTCCAGGTTGCGGAGAGATTCGCCCGTTTACTAGCCGGTGAAGGCTTTGAAGTAGAAGTCTCGGATATATTGGATCGCTTTAAAAATGAGGAGGATTTGAAAAGCCACAATCTAATCGTTCCTATCTGGACGATGGGGGAGATCACGGAAGAGCAGCTTAAGCCTGTGCTGCGTGCAGTGGAGTCCGGCGTAGGGATTGCCGGCTGTCACGGAGGGATGTGCGATTCGTTCCGCACCTCAGTGGAATGGCAATTTATGACCGGAGCTCAGTGGGTGGCTCATCCGTTTAATGATGGGGTGGAGTATGAGGTGAACCTGGTCAAGAACAGCTCCAGCCCGATTGTAGAAGGTATCCAGGACTTTGTAGTGAAGTCCGAGCAATATTATCTCCACGTGGACCCGTGTGTTGATGTGTTGGCAACAACCTCGTTTGCGATTAGCGAGGGTCCCCATTCGGCGAACGGAGTTATCAAAATGCCGGTTGTCTATACCAAGAAATGGGGACAAGGCCGCGTATTCTACAACTCGCTGGGTCATCATGCAGATGTATTTGATATTCCCGAGGCCATTGAATTAATGCGCAGAGGATTTCTATGGGCTGCAAGAAAAGAGGATAAGAGCAGCGCTTGCTCCTAATAAATCAGATGACAGGCAGATAGCCTGAACTAAGCTAAAGGTGGGACAGCTCTTGAAGAAGGTTAAAGTAGGGATCGTAGGCTGCGGTAATATCAGCGGGATTTATATGCAGAATCTTTCAACTATGTTTGCAAATACCGAGGTCTTTGCTTGTGCAGACACCGTGCGTGAACGGGCGGAGGCGGCCGCTGAAAAATACGGAATTCCTCATGTATGGACAACAGAGGAGCTGCTTGCATCGCCTGAGATAGAGATTGTGGTGAACCTGACAACACCGATCGGCCATTATGAGATTTGCAAGTCGGCATTGCTTCATGACAAGCACGTATACGTAGAGAAGCCGTTGTCTCTGTCGCTGGAGCATGGGGAAGAGTTGACCAGGCTGGCTAGGGAAAAAGGGCTGATGCTCGGGTGTGCTCCCGATACCTTTCTGGGGGCCGGGCTTCAGACCTGCCGAAAGCTGATTGACGACGGCTTCATCGGAGACCCGGTAGCCGCAACGGCCTTTATGCTTAACCATGGACATGAGGGATGGCATCCGGATCCTGAGTTTTATTATCAGGAAGGCGGCGGCCCGATGTTCGATATGGGCCCTTACTATTTGACTGCATTAGTGTCCTTGCTAGGCCCGGTAAAGACCGTCTGCGGCATGGCCAAGAAGTCCTTCCCGCAGCGGACAATTACCAGCGCACCGAAATTCGGGCAGACCATTGATGTCGAAGTACCTACGCATGTGGCAGGCACGCTTGAATTTATCTCAGGACCGGTAGCAACGATGATTACAAGCTTCGACGTATGGGACAGCACATTGCCAAGAATTGAAATCTACGGCTCAAGAGGAACATTGATCGTTCCTGATCCGAATACATTTGGCGGGCCCATTTTGTTCAAGCCGGCTGGAGGAGAAAGCTTCGCTGAAATTCCGGTTCTCCATAGTCACGCAATGAACAGCCGGGGAATCGGCGTGGCGGACATGGCTGCATGCATTACTAGCGGAAACATACATCGGGCAAATGGAGAACTGGCGAACCATGTCCTTGAGATCATGCATGCCTTCCATACCAGCTCGGAGAGCAAGCGCTATGCGGAGCTCGTTACAAGCTGTGAACGTCCGCGTCCACTGGCTCCGGGACTCATTCAAGGCATTGTGGACTAACCTGAACAGCCCCATGTTCGGGCAGCAACAGAGCTTGGGGCTCAATTCGGAAGTCTCGCTTCGGCAGAATTTAACATCGCTGCAATGGACTGCTCATATTTCATGATTTTTTGCTGAGAGGTCTGTATTTGCTTCAGAATATCCACAATAACCGCAAGCTCAGCCTTGGCGGCAGGTGCATCACCTTGCTTGACGGCTGCTTTGTACCGCTTATTCGCTTCTGTCTTGCTCTTGTTCAATGCTGTAATTTGTTGATTTTCTGCGGTGATTTGCTTCTTAATGGCAGGAACACGGATGATCGCATCCTTTACAAGCTTGGCTTTGGCGGCTGTATGCTTCTTGGCGGATGAATATGCCTCTTGCTTTTGCTTGATGCTTTGCCGGGCGGAGGCTGCTTCAGCCTTGATACGGTTTCGCTTGAGGTCGTAGAGAAGAACTGTCTTGTTGTCTTTGTTCTTCCTTGCTTCGCTTGTCTTCTTTCCAAGGGCGGTATACTCCGCTAGAAGAGGAGCGTGCTTCTGACGAATCGAATCGGCTTCGGCCTTCAGGCGATCCAGATAAGTCTTGTCGATCAACTTGACTTGGGTGTTTATGGATTTGAGTCTCTCATTGTTTTCTTTCCGGAGGAGCTGAATTTGTTGCTTTGCCGCTTTGTTAGAGGACTCCAGAGATTGAGATGAATCGTACAGCTTATCAATGCTTGTAATTGCTTCGTCCCATGAGGAGGAGAGGGCCGCATAGGAAGGAAAGGCTCCCGTAAAGGAAAGAACCAAGCTCAGAAGCACAGAGCAAATAACAGCTCGAGTAAGGCAATTTTTAAAGAGGGAATGGGACATAGAATGTCAGCTCCTTTAGAGAAAAAGCAAAAAAGCACCTGCAAGATAGGCCAGTAGGCCATCCTGCGAGGTGCTTCTCTCGCTTTTCGCTTATTTTGTAAACAATATACAAAAATAAAATGAAACTGTCAACCATAAATCGAACATAAGTTCTTATTTATTGGAAGGGATGATCAAACCTGGCCATCCCATTCAAGATAGAACCGTTCGACATATTGCTCCATATAGCGATGCCGCTCTTGGGCGATAGCCTTTGCCGAAGCTGTATTCATAAGATCCTTAAGCTTAAGCAGCTTTTCATAAAAATGATTGATCGCGGTTGTTTTCCCATTTCTGTATTCCTCGGCAGACATCGATTCCCGCGGCGGCAAGTCCGGATCATAAATCGGATGCCCCTTCCAGCCGGCATATTGAAATGCTCTTGCAATCGCAATAGCGCCGATCGCATCAAGGCGGTCCGCATCCTGAACCACACGGCCTTCTAGCGTGCGTACAGGCGGGTTCGTTCCGGCATTATAGGACATCGTAGAAATAATCTCGATAATATGCTCCGTATCCTCCGCCTGAAGCTGTTGGCCCTCCAGCCAGCTGCGTACTTTAAGAAGTCCGCTTTCCTTGGAGTCGTTTAGCTTCTCATCGGCCACATCATGCAAAAGGGCCGCTACAGTACATATAAAGGGATCGGCTCCTTCCTCCTGGGCCAAACGCCGGGCCATCTGCACAACGCGATGGATATGCCACCAATCATGACCGCTGGTGTCGTGCTCTAATTCGGCTTTGCAAAAGCGTTCTGCTTCAAGAATTAGAAGGTTCTGTTCGTCGGTTAGCTTCATTAGTAAAATCACACATCCTTGTCTGATATAGATAAATCGAAGCGGCCAATCGAGTATCACAAGCTTATTCTAACATGTATGCCTGCATTACAATTCCGTATATTCCACTACAAATTGAGGGATTGACAAATCAGCGAAGTGGACGTAAAGTTTTAATAGCAAAATGATAATGATTATCACTATCACCAAAACAAAGATTAAAGGGGACATAGTAATGAAAAGATGGTTATTACCTTTGCTCGTCGTTGTTGTTGTGGCATTGAGCGCCTGCGGCAACACTGCGAACAATAATTCCGCAGCAGAAACCAACAATTCCGCTTCCGAGGCCAACGCGAGCGCAGATAACGGCGGGTCGGCCAATGCAAGCTCAAGTACAAATAGCTCTGCCAACGAAAGCAGTGCGGATACCATTACTTATCAATCCGAAAACGGCCCGATTGAGGTGCCCGCGAACCCTCAGCGCGTAGTCATGCTTTCAGGCCATGCGGGTAGCTTGCTGAAGCTGGGCGTGCCTATTGCCGGGACAGACTCCTGGGCCAAGGCAAACCCTAACTTTAAAGATCAGCTTCAAGATGTTCCGGAGGTATCTGTGGAAAACATCGAGAGTATTTTGAACGTCAAGCCTGACCTGATTATTGCCAGCACAGACATTCAGAATGCCGATAAATTGAAGCAGATCGCCCCGCTGGTTACCTATACTTACAATAAAGTGGATTATCTGACTCAGGTTCTGGAGATCGGTAAGGCAGTGAACAAGGAAGCGGAGGCGGCTGCCTGGGTTGCTGATTTCAAGGAACGCGCCCGGGAGGCGGGAGAAGAGATTAAAGCCAAGATTGGTGCTGACAGCACGATTTCCATCATCGAGGGAGATTCAAAGGCACTGTACACCTTCGGGGATGCTTGGGGACGCGGCACAGAGATCGTATATCAAGCCATGGGTCTGAAAATGCCGGATAAAGTTAAGGAAATGACAGCTGAAGCGGGTTATTATGATCTGTCTTTGGAGGTCCTGCCGGAATATATGGGCGATTACGTCATTTACAGTAAAGATTCGAACGCGGATGCTTCCTTCCAGGAAACCAGTACCTATAAAAATATCCCGGCCGTCAAAAATAATCGAGTCTTTGAGGTCGAGGCTACCGGATTCTATTTCAATGATGCTCTGTCGCTGGACTACCAGCTCGATTTCATCACACAATCGCTACTTGGATCCAACTAATCCATTTGTGGACATGGATGAAGAAGGAACGCCTATGCGTTCCTTTTTTGCAGATTGAATTAGGAACGGATGGTTGAAATGATAAACAAGTCACGACAAAAAACAAATCTATCCTTTACGCTTAAGCTGCTGATCAGTCTGGCATTGCTAGCGGCGATGTTCGCGCTGTCAATGATGCTCGGTGCGAAAAATGTCTCACTGGCGGATGTCTGGAGTGCGATCGCGAATCCGAATGCCACAGGGGATGATATTTCCATCATCCGCGAGCTGCGTCTGCCCCGGGAGGTTGCCGCTATTCTGGTGGGCTCGGCGTTGGCCGCAGCCGGGGCTATTATGCAAGGCCTGACGCGCAACCCGCTGGCTGACCCCGGATTGCTGGGCTTAACCTCCGGTGCAAACGCGGCCTTGGCCGTTACCTTCGCCTTTTTACCGGCTGTCGGGTATTTCGGCACAATGATCGCTTGCTTTATTGGCGCGGCCCTTGGAGCTATGCTGGTGTTCGGCATTTCCGCCCTTCGGCGGCAGAAGTTGTCGCCGCTGCGCATGGTGCTGGCCGGTTCGGCCGTATCAGCTCTGCTCTCGGCATTTGCGGATGGCGTTGCCCTCAAGTTCAAAATTTCCAAAAGTGTCACGATGTGGACCTCGGGCGGGTTGATCGGTACGACATGGGGGCAGATCGAGACGATTGCACCGGTGGTCGGAGCCGGGCTTATTGCAGCTGTTGTCTTATCCCGGCAGCTGACGATTCTCAGCATGAATGAAGGGACAGCGGTCGGTCTTGGTCTGAAAACAACGCAGATCAAAATGATTCTGTATGTGGTGATCACACTGCTCGCCGGCGCGGCGGTGGCGCTTGTCGGTAATCTGGCGTTTATCGGGTTGATGATCCCGCATCTCGTGCGCAAATTTGCCGGAACAGATTATCGTACCATCCTGCCGCTTTCCGTCATTACAGGAGGCACCTTCATGCTGTTCGCCGATTTGCTCGGGCGGATGATCAACGCTCCTTATGAGGTGTCGGTCGCCGCCATTGTGGCCGTGCTCGGCTTGCCTTTCTTTCTGTTCATTGTTCGTAAAGGGGGGCGCTCTTTATCATGAAAATGATCCGCTCGCTTCGTAAACAGCAGGTCGTTCTTGCTTTGCTGGTTCTTCTAATGCTGGTGACCATTCTGGTTGGTCTCAGCGTCGGGGCCTCGCCGGTTTCCATTAACCGCCTGCTTCCGACCATATTGGGACACGGATCCTTTGAGGACAACTTTGTTCTGTTCTCGGTCCGACTGCCTCGCATTCTGATCACGATGCTGTCAGGGATGGCACTTGCTTTGTCAGGAGCTGTGCTTCAAGGCATTACCCGCAACGAGCTGGCTGATCCGGGGATTGTCGGCATCAACTCCGGTGCCGGGGTCGGAGTCACCGTGTATTTCCTGTTTGCGCCGATTAACGTAGAGACCTTCGCTTATGTCATTCCGCTGATAGCCTTTGCCGGTGCTTTGATTACAGCGGTATTGATCTATGTATTTTCCTACACCCGTGGAGAAGGCGTTCAGCCGATTCGGCTGGTACTGGTTGGTGTCGGCTTCTCAATGGCTCTATCGGGGCTGATGATCGTCCTTATTTCTTCTGTGGACCGGGAAAAGGTTGATTTTATCGCCAAGTGGCTCGCCGGCAATGTATGGGGAACGGACTGGCCGTTTGTGCTGGCCCTGCTGCCTTGGCTGATTATCCTCGTGCCTTATGTGCTGCTCAAATCCAGGGAGCTGAATTTGCTCGCTATGAGCGAGTCGACGGCAATCGGCACCGGGGTTGTGGTTAATAAAGACCGGATTCTGCTCATGCTGGCTGCCGTTGCTTTGGCTGCTTCGGCGGTTTCGGTTACGGGCGGCATTGCCTTTATCGGCCTGATGGCGCCGCATATCGCCCGGGCCCTGGTTGGCCCCAGACATCAGCAATTTGTGCCGGTATCCATTCTGATCGGAGGCTGGCTGTTGCTGCTCGCCGATACGATTGGACGCAATCTGGTGCAGCCTAGCGGGATTGCAGCCGGAATTATGGTGGCCTTCATCGGGGCTCCGTACTTCTTATATCTGCTGTTAAAAGAAGAACGCCAAAGCGGAATCTGAAGCTATATAAGTTGAAATAAAGATTGTACACTGAAGGCAACGTGTGAAGTGTGCTTACGATCGCTGTTGTTCGCGGATTTCTCTAATTGAACGAAGATATTATAAAGTAGAAATCCACTCACAAAGGCGAACACTTACGCTTTATGCTTCCGAAGTAACTTTCTTACAGAAAGCTTTTAACACTTCACACTTATGCCCTTTCTGTGCATTTTTCTAGTTCAACTTATAAAGTAGTAAAGCACACGATCAGGGGCCTGGAACAGGGTTCTAGTCATTGGTGCACAAAATAATAAGTATTCATTATATAAGAGGACGACTGTAGGCGAGTCGTCCTAATTCTCTATTACCGTATTCTAACTAATATTGTATGATTGCGGTAGTTGAGTTGCTAGTTCATTTAGGGAAGGGTTTGTTCAATGTCAATAAAAATAACTGAGCACTTTTTATTAGAGAAGGATATACGGATGAAGATAACGACTCCTAGCTTAGAATGGGATAGCCCCGTTGTCACCTTTAACAGAACACCACCAAAACTTGTGGCAGTCACTTGGGCGTACCTTAGTCCCGGTTGAATGCCACTTGTTGTCACTGCGGTGGCAGCGAACAGGAACCGTAGCGAAGGCGCGGCGGAGCAAGCGGAACTGCCACCACAGTGACAGAAGGTAGCAGCAGGCGGCAGTGAAGTGACAACGAGAGAAACATAATAATAAATAGTCAATCCTCTTAAAAGCTAAGCGCTCCGTTTTGCACCTTACAGGAGTTGTGGCTGAATATTTTTTTTTGGTGTTGTTTGCAATCAAATTGCAGATTCATTCCTCAGCGAGAGCGGGACAAACCGCTAAAAACGCTCGAAGCAATCATAATTCCTTTGTCTATAGATTTTGCCATCCTTGAAGTCGAAGAGGCAGCAGAAAAACGCTTTGAGCCGCTGCCCAGTCTTAAACACACCAGCATCCGCTCCGACCTCGGCCGTCCAAATCACTTCTGTGATCAGGGTCTCTCCTGCTTCGTAAACCCGCTGAATATCGTACTTCTGTTCTTTCAAAAGTTTTTTTCCATTAGGTATTCGCTGCATGAGTACTTCAAAGTTGCTTACAACCACACCGGGAGTAATAAAATTCGGGAATTCGGTTTGTTCGATTTCTGGATGAAGTAAAGACTTGAAGTCAGACTCGGAGATACTAAAAGTTTCAATCAACTCAAAAAATCGCTTCACTGTCTCCAACTTCATGCGAGCACCTTCTTTAACTTTTTTGTACTTCCAATATTAGTATATCATTCCATCACCATCAGGTTTATAACAGAAGTATGATTTTTGCCCTCTTGTTTGCAAGCTGTTGAACGAGAACGCCAAAAAGGGCTGCAACAGCCTGTCTCCCGGCAACCTGTCATAGCCCTTAACCCGCGTACAACGCGGCTTACGCCTTGCCCTCTTCCCCCGTCGCAACCGGATTGTCGGGATAAGAAATTCAATCGCTCCAACTGCCTGCATAGCGCTTCGCCTGCGGGTAGCCGAGCAGGTGCAGCGTGAGGAGGTTTGGGCAGGTGCTGACGCTGGTACCGTAGTAGACGATCACTTCGCGTCCGGTATCCGGCCAGCAGGTCCTTCCAGTACCGATTGACTGCGCCGGGAATATGATAGGCATGAGCGTCAATCGGTCCGTGGATTCTCGCGAGACGCGAACGAAGTGTCGCTGGATTCCACGGGGAGGATGCCGGGCAGGCCTAGCGCCCGGCCAATCTCTGCGTCCGCAAGCAGATCGCTGCGGACGCTTGGCGTGAACGACGCCGGCACCACTATGCGCCGGGCGTCGTTCACAGGGAAGCCGCCTGCAATCCAGGCGGCGAACCCCCCGTCCATGACCGTGACCAGGTCATGGCCCAGCCAGCGCAGCAGCGCCCATAGGCGTGCTGCGCTCCTGCCGTCCGAGTCGTCGTAGACTACGACCCGGACGGCATTGCCGATGCCGGCGCGACCCAGGGTCAGCGCCAGCTCCTCCGGCCGCGGCAGCCCGTCGCGGCCATCGCCGTCCGGAGCGGACAAGTCCCGCTCCGGATCAAGATAGACCGCCCCTGGTATATGGGCGGTCTCGTAGGCGAGCCGTCCGGCTTCCGGTTCGCCGGACTTGAACCGGCAATCCACGATGACGAGATCGGGCTCGTACATTCTTGCAAGCACCCATCTGGGGCTTACCAAAGCTTCCATATCATTTACCTCCCTAAATTAGCGATAGAATGAAGTCCTAGGCTTTGTCTGTATGCGACTGAATTCGCTCCTGGACTCCACGAAATTCCCCTCTTAAAATACCTCTAAAAATAGCAGTTGCCGTTCCAGCAACAGCTCAGCTATACTATGGAGCGGACTATAGAGTTGAACTAGAGAAACTACTTGGAAAAGGCATAAGTGTTCGAAGAATAGCCCCAAGATGTACTATGCGATGAGAGGAACCTGATGAATTAATGAATTCCACCACGAGAGCTTCGCTCAAGTATCAAATCCTGTTTATAATCGGCATTATTGCGATTTCCTTCTCGTCGATCTTCATCCGATGGTCAGACGCCGAGGCGTCGGTGATCGGTATGTATCGGCTGTTCCTGACGAACCTGATTATGCTGCCGCTTGTATGGAAATCCCGTAAAGAGATGTTTTCTCTAACCGGAAGACAATGGGGCTGGCTGCTTCTGTCGGGAACGCTGCTTGGCCTCCATTTTCTGTTCTGGATCGGCTCCTTGTCCTATACAACGGTAGCCAGCTCCACGGTGATTTTAACGCTGGAACCGATTTTGGTCGTCAGTGCGTCCTATTTTCTGTTCGGCACACGAATCAACCGGTCCATGATGCTCGGCATCGGACTGGCCCTGGTCGGCTCAATCGTTATCGGTGCAGGCGATTTCCAGGTATCCGGATCGGCGCTGCATGGCGACTTGCTATCCCTGCTGGGAACATTTGCAGTAGCGGCTCATATGCTGGCGGGCAAGCAAATATTGCAGAGCATGAGCGCGTTTGTCTACAATTTCTGGGTGTTCTTCACGGCCGCCTCGCTGCTGGCTGTTTATAATCTTGTTCAAGGCTATTCCTTTACCGGATACTCGTCCAAGGAATGGGGCGTCTTCTTGCTGCTAGCGGTCGTTCCTACCTTGTTCGGGCACTATCTCTTTAATTGGCTGATGCAGTATATGAGTGCTTCCGCTGTATCCATGGCCGTACTGGGGGAACCGGTTGTCGCTTCCTTGCTGGCCTGGTTATTGCTTAAAGAAAGCCTGTCAGGGCTTCAGCTTGGGGCCGGGGCTGTTATTTTGGCTGGCGTATGGCTGTTTATTGCTAATAACAAGGAAGTACCGAAGCCGGCGGCGGAACCTGAGCGACGTAGGAAATCTGCCTAAAGCTGGGTGAATACTTCATTTTCCTTATTTTTTGACCTCAAAAAATTGACAGTCGCGGCGTGAGTGATAGGTAATGTCACTCACGCTTTTTTGCGTGATGACGGTATCTCCATCGAGCCGGATAATGACGGTCCCGTTTTCTACTAAATGCTGTCCTTCGAATACCCGAATACGGAGCTGGCGCTGAAGCGCATCTTGAAAATCCTGCTCAGTGAGCAGCTTGCGAACGGTTGGCACAATCGTTGTCTCCTCTGATCTTCAGTTTGTTTTTTGACGGCGGAATTTCCTTTGCCGCTATCAAGAGCATATCGCCGCCAATTCGCTTTGTCCAGCAGACTGCGCCCAGCCGAAGCGGCCATCACCTACATAGGATGAAGCATATAGCGTCGTGCCAGTAATCAGGCGTGGGTCTGAATGAGGAGGAGATTGAAATGGGGAAAACGAGCGGAAAATCATGCAAAGCTGTTCGCCGCAGCGGTCCTAGAAAGCCAACAGCAACATTGCTTCGGGTCACGGCAGGGAGTATGCTGCCTTTCCTGCAGACAGTAGCCCGGAACCGCAGGTTCGCCGCAGCCTGGAGCAAAGCGATCGTAAAGGGGGATCTTGACCGGATGATCGCCTTGCTTCGCCCGGTTGCTCCGGATTTGATCCGAAACGGACTGGGCACCAACGGGATCGGTTATTTCTTTTCTTGCCCTAAACCTTGGTCAGAGTATAGCTGCGGCACCACGATTCCTCCGGGATCGGTGCAATTTCATTTCAGCCCGGTCATGCATCGGCGGATCGCGGCGTTGTTGATTCCTTATTATCGGCGGTTGCTGAAGCAGCCGGTATATGCGGCCGCACTTGCCCGCGCCATCCGGCGAGGGGAGCAGCGTACAGCGGAACGGCTCATTAAGCGGGAGATTTGTTCTTCTCTGCTTCGCTCCGTCTGTGTGAAGGATGGCGAGCTCCGGCTGACCTTTAAAGCCCGCAAAAGCAAATATGTGTACGCGCATTTGCTCTTTCCGTTTCTGGAATGATGGAGATGGGATGGTATAATGGAGGATAGTCAGGAAAGAGGTAGTTCAAAAAGTCATCTTTTGATCACGAAGTGATCCAAGGGGTTAATTCGGCGTCAAATCTTGCGTTCACCCTAGAAGTCCGGTACTCATGTAGGCGCTGCCTACACTCCGTTCCTCCTTCTTAGGGTTCTCACAACCTTCTCGGTGCTGAAAAGCTGACTTTTTGAACACGCACAGAAAGGAGTGCTTTTGTTCGTTATGAAAACTTTGGTATTAGCGGAAAAACCGTCTGTAGCCCGAGAGATTGCCCGGGTGCTGGGCTGCCGGGATAAACATAAAAGTCATTTGGAAGGTCCGAAGTACGTAGTCACCTGGGCTCTGGGCCATCTGGTCGGACTCGCGGAGCCGGAGGACTATGACGGGAAATACGGGACCTGGTCGCTGGAGGATTTGCCGATTCTGCCTGGCTCCATGAAGCTGAAGGTGCTGCGGGAGAGCAGTCATCAATATAAGGCGGTCCAACAGTTAATGCGCCGTCAGGACATCAGTGAGCTGATCGTAGCCACGGATGCTGCCCGGGAGGGGGAGCTGCTGGCACGCTGGATTATGAGCATGGCCAAATGGAACAAACCCTTCAAGCGGCTATGGATTTCGTCGCAGACCGACAAGGCGATCAAGGAGGGATTCGCGTCCTTGAAGCCGGGAAGCCAGTTTGACCGGCTGTATCAGTCGGCGCGCTGCCGGGCTGAAGCCGATTGGATGATCGGATTGAATGTAACCCGGGCCTTAACCTGCAAGTTCGGTTCTCCATTGTCTGCAGGCCGTGTCCAGACGCCGACGCTGGGTATGATTATGCAGCGGGAGCGGGAGATTACCTCCTTCCGTTCCGAGGAGTTTCATTCGCTGCGCGCCGACCTTGGCGGGTTTGAGGTTCTGTGGCGTGGGTCCAACGGCGATTCCAGAATCTTTAATGCAGAGCAGGCCGGACAATTGCAGCGCAAGCTGGAGGGTAAGACCGGCGTCATTGTGAAGCTGGCCAAGAGCGAGAAGCAGGTGCCTCATCCGCAAGCCTATGATCTGACCGAGCTGCAGCGGGATGCGAACCGTTATTTGGGCTTTTCCGCAAAGCAGACCTCAAATGTACTGCAGCGGCTGTACGAGCAGCATAAGCTGGTGACATATCCGCGGACCGACTCGCGCTATCTGACGACCGACATGGTCGATACATTGAAGGAACGGCTGACCAGTGTGGCGATAGGCCCGTATGCATCTTTGGCCCGGCCTTTGCTGCGCAAGCCGCTCCATCCGGGCAAGCGCGTGGTCGATGACAGCAAGGTAACGGATCATCATGCAATTATCCCGACCGAGCAGACGGTACTGCTGAATACGCTGAACACGGAGGAACGGAGATTATATGATCTGATCGTTCGCCGCTTCATCAGCCTGTTCTATCCGCCGGCCCGATTTGATCAGGTTGCAGTGATCGTGGAGGCGGAGGGCGAGAAGCTGCATGCCAAGGGAATCACGATCAAGGACAGCGGCTGGAAGGCCGTCTATGACGGACAAGCCGGGGGCGAAGAGGACGAGGAAGAAGAGTCCGGAGAGGACAGCGGCACGTTGCCAGAGCTGAAGGAGGGCCAGCGCTTGACGATCAAGCGCTGCCGCTTGCTGCCGGGGCGGACTCAGCCGCCGAAGCGGTATACCGAAGCCGCCCTGCTGACCCAGATGGAGAAGCATGGACTGGGAACCCCGGCGACCCGTGCGGACATTATCGAGAAGCTGGTGAGCTCGGATACGATTGAGCGGCAGGGATCTTCACTGCATCCGACGGGCAAAGGTAAGCAGCTTATCGAGCTGGCGCCCGAGGATCTGCGCTCGCCGGAGCTGACGGCCAAGTGGGAGGCCGAGCTGGAGCGGATCGCGCGCGGACAGGGCAAGCCTGAGCCGTTCCTCGGCGGCATCCGCGAAATGACGATGACACTGGTGCGTGGCGTGAAGAACAGTGAGGCCACTTACAAACCGCACAATGTCTCGAACAGCCACTGCCCGGATTGCGGCACGCGGCTGCTGGAGAAGAAGAGCAAACGCGGCTTGCTGCTGATCTGCCCGAGCGAGGATTGCGGGTACCGCCGTTCAGGCGAGAAACGGCTGTCGAACCGCCGCTGTCCGCAGTGCCATAAGAAGATGGAGCTGAAGGAAGGTAAAGCCGGTCTGTACGTGCAGTGTTTGCCTTGTGGAATTACGGAGACCTTGAACAAGGATTCAAAGCATGTGAACAAGCGGGAGCAGCAGAAGCTTGTGAAGCAATACGCCAAGCAGGAATCGCTCGGCAACAACCTCGGCGATCTGTTGAAGGCGGCGCTGGAGAAGCAGGACAAATAGCAATTGAGGAATGAGGACTCAACAGAGCTTGCATAAAACGGCAGCCCCTGCGGGAGGATAATGATGGGAATGAATTGATTTGCATTCTTTATTTCCACAGGAGGTGAAGCTCATGCCGTATCATAAAGCGCGCAAGACAGAGAATCAGCAGAATAAATCCAGTATTCTGGAGGAGAGCATCACGCCCAAGCCGAAAAAGCAAGGCGAGCGTCCAGCCAGTCTGAACGATATTCCGAAGCAGGAATCCTGATAGATTCAGCCGGCAAATTGCAGCAGCAGTCTCCTAAACGTAAGGCCAGGCCATTCATTCCCGTGAGGGCGCCTGGTCTTTTTCTGTTTGGTATGCAGAAGAGGTTAGCAGTATAATAGAACTAGAGCGATGAAGGGAGGGGAGCGGTTATGCGGATAGGAATCGTGATATGGTTTGTATTTATTAATTTAGTAGCCTATATCGTCATGTCCGATGACAAGCGCCGGGCCAGACAGCGTAAGGAACGTACGCCGGAAAAAACACTGTTTCTACTGGCGGCTATCGGTGGTGCGCTGGGCATCCTCCTGGCGATGAATATCCATCGTCACAAGACGAAGCACGCCAGCTTCCGGATCGGAATCCCGCTGCTCTTGCTGTTAAATGCGGTGTTGTACGGCTATTTCTTAAGCTGAGACCGGCCGTTAACACGGATACAGACCGGAGGAGATGCCTGGAAAAGTTTCACTCGTTGGGTCAAGGGTTATTGGTTTACATACTTTTAGAGATAAGGGGTGCTGACCTATGTTATTTTCTAAAATTGTTGCCGCCTTCGACGGATCCAAAGCCGCCAATAAGGCACTGGATAAAGCGATTGAACTGGTGAAGCTGACGCCGGGAGCCAGTCTTACGGTTGTACACGCTTTTGATTTTCCAAGGTTCTATATAGCGGAGGGTTTCGCGCCGATTCCCGCTTCTGTGAATCAGGATTTCTATAATATGGCTGAGAGTACGGTGAAGGAAGCAGAGGAACGGGTCAAGCAGGCGGGTTTAACGGCGAAGGTCGAGTTGCTGCAAGGAGCGCCGGCCGAAGCGCTGCTTGATTATGTGAAGAAGCACGATTCCGATCTGATTGTGATCGGCAGCAGAGGGCTCGGAGGCATCCGCGAATTCGTGCTGGGCAGTGTCAGTCATAATGTGGTGCAGCATGCGCGTATTCCGGTACTCGTGGTAAAATAAATCATCTTTAAATAGAATAGCGATTCGCCTGGATTGCATGGAAAAGCGGGGGAAATCCTCCCGCTTTTTTGTTAATGGCTTCAGCCCGTTGAGCACGCGAAGCAAGCGAAACAGAAAACCGCCCGCTATGCGGGTGAGATAACAAAGGTTGAGCCAACAGGATCATTGCTCCAACTTATATTCGATCTATGGTGACGGTTTTTGTAAAAGATACGCCTAAGTTCTGAAGTTTGGCACTGAATTTAGAAAAAGTAGTATACAGTGAAAAAACAGACATCTTTTGACGGTTGACCTGAACGCTGTTCCTTATTAAGCACTGCTGCAGCGCTTAACAGGACGATATTCTTCTTTTCGAGCTTGACTGATGCGTTGTAACTAGAGCAATTCAAGCAACAATGCAAGCAACAATGCAGTCAGCATGCAAGCAGCGCAATCGATACATTTGCTCAGAGGGGAAATGCTTGGTCTAGTTATAATGAACGAAACCGACATCCTAATTGCTACTACGTAGGTTAATTGTGGAAATAATGAGAAGTAAGCTCAACCCATTGGACTTTCCACAATCAGAGCTATAAAACAAAAAGGAG
>NZ_BORS01000031.1:0-19145 GCF_018333295.1 Paenibacillus apis | reverse complement strand
TCACAGCTTGCATTTTAAATTCTTCATTGTAGCGCTGACGCTGCTCTCCCATAGCGGACACCTCTTTCATCGTTAAGTATATTATTGGGGTCACTTAACGCTGTGTCCACTTTTTATTCTAGACGCAAATGGCACTAAAATTGCCAACCGCGGAGCCCTTGCGACGATTTTAGTGCACAATGGCACTAAAATTGCCAACCGCGGAGCTCATGCGACAATACTAGCTCCTATCGAGCTAAATAAGTGTTGATAAAACAGCCTGGTCCATAATTGTCGGGAGGCGGGGTAGACAGCCTCCCGACAATCATGCCCTATCATCGGATCAGCTATATCAAAGGCGCAACGTTGACGTATTGCCCGAGCTCGACCCGATTGCGTCCCTTCTCCTTGGCCTGATACAGAGCTTTATCTACGGCGGAGAAAAGCTGAACCAGATACTCCTCCGGACTCTCGGCCGGATCCTCCTCGCTAAAAACATCGATTGCAACAACACCCATACTGATGGTGACCGAGACCTCCTCCAACGCTTGTCCCAGCTCCACGGGCACCTGATTCAGCTCTACTGACAGCCTTACCCGTTCTGCCAACTGCAAAGCCAGCTGCTGCTCGGTATGCGGGAGATAGATCATGAACTCCTCTCCGCCATATCGGGCCAGAATGTCCGTGCTGCGAATCGCCTGCTTGACGACTTGCGATGTCCGTAAGAGTACCTCGTCTCCAATGACATGCCCGTAGCGGTCATTCACGGTCTTGAAATGATCAATATCGAACAGAATCAGCGAGAAGGGGATTCGATACCGGGTGTTGGTGCTTACCTCATGTGTTAGCTGCTGTGTCAAATACCGCCGGTTATAGCAGTCCGTCAAGCTGTCGGTCAAGACCAGCTCCTCCAGCTTTCGATTGGCCTCGGACAGCGCGGAACGAATATGATCCAGCGATTGATTGCGTTCCTGAAGCATTTCATTCTGCCGATTCAGCTCATGCACCAGGAAGCGCTCTTGCGTGACATCCTGGAAGGTCAGCAATGATCCGAAGAACGACTGATAAGTGTCCAAGATCGGTGAAACCTGGAGGATAAAATGACGTTCTGTCCGGCTCTCCACTTCGATCTCGATCCGGAAGGACTGGTATTCCTTCTGCTTGTACTGCTCCAAAAATGTCTCAACATCTCCAGTCACCTTTACCGTCTCCAGAAAGGAGGCCAGCTCAAAGCGATCCCCAACCCGAAGATCCCGAGTCAAGGACAAGGCCTTGTTGACCTTCATGATCAACCCTTGTTCATCCAGCACCAGGATGCCGTAAGGAATCCTATTGATGATATCCTCTTGGGCGATCGATACGAGGTCAAACACATTAAGCTTCTTAATAACATAAACAAAAAATAGGCAGGACAGAAAAATCCCTAAGGAAGTCAATCCAGGGATAATTGGAAGCCATTTGTCGAGCACAACGTTCAGAAAGCTATCCAGACACGCAAATCCGGTTAGGACATAGATTCCCCAAAGGGTGATCTTGACCTGTTTTCTGACCTCTGGCGATGTATGAGGGGAGCGTATTGCCCGAAACAAGTTCAAGAGGGCGGCAAAAAAGTAGCTTAACAGCACTACAGTAACAACCCAGAACCAGAGACCATACGTCCGATGGACGTAGTCTCCCTCGACCGGGAGCGCAAAATCGCCGCCGATATTCAGAACCACGCCTGCGGCTGCAATAACGGCCGGGGCCAGAATCATGACGGTCTGGGACTGGCTTAATTGCGCTTCCGTTCGTGTCAGGAAGAAGGTAAGCAGGAACCACCCTCCCCCCACCAAAGATATGGCAACGAAGGATATCGTGACGAACAGCCGCTGCAGATCGGGGTTTTCCGTCCAGTTCATGGCAAACTGACTGAACGGCCACAGCATCATCAAGCTATGAAACAAGAAGTACACCTTATGTAAGCTCGTAACTCGGACGGAAATAAAGACATAGATGAACAGCACGAACAGCAGGATGAATAGAGCGAGGTCAAACCATCCTTTAGGGCTCATATTTAAACTCCTTTTTTGATTCCAGAAAGGCGACTACCACTGCTAAAACTGTAAAATTAATCACATCTTATCACAGAGAAACAAGTGTGAGTAGTCATAAAAACCCATTTTATTCTGCTATTCACAAAAATATGGAGCCTTTATGCCCATAAAATCCCAAAAGTTGCCCTGCTTTACAAAAGGTGCATCTTGGCTTCTGCCTCCGCCCAGGGCACGGAATAGCCCGCCCCTTTGGCACAGAAAATCGAGGAGGAGGTATATAGCGGGTCGGCCTCCTTCCGGTAGCCCAGCCGTTCGATCACTTCCTCCGAATTATGGCACCGGTCATAGCCGCCAAACACACAGCGGATGCTGCCCCGCCCATGTGTAAATGAAGCGAATTCCGTGCTGTAGCTCATGAAGGTGGAGACGGGTACCCTTCCGGTGATGACCGCTTGACTGCCTGATGTTTGAGGCGGTTCAAAGACACCTGCTGCCCGCTGGATATCGGAGAGTACCCTGCCCATTTCGTCGATGCTTACCTTGATTTTGAAATCATAATACGGTTCCAGCAGCACATTCTCTGCCTTCTCCAATCCTTGGCGCAGTGCGCGAAACGTTGCCTCGCGGAAGTCGCCGCCATGGGTATGCTCCTTGTGCGCAGCGCCCCGGAGAAGCGTAATCTTCAAATCTGTCACCGGCATGCCGGTCAGCAGTCCGTGATGCTCCCGTTCATACAGATGGGTCTGGATCAGATTCTGGTAACTGTAGCCTAGATCGTCCGGATGACACACGCTGGTGAACTCGAGACCGCTGCCCCGCTCTCCGGGCTCCAGCAACAAATGCACCTCTGCATAATGCCTGAGCGGCTCAAAATGGCCATACCCTGTAACTGAAGACTGAATCGTCTCCTTGTACAGAATTTCCGGCTGGCCGAACGTGATGGCAAACCCGAAACGCTCCTTCACAAGCTGCTCCAGCACTTCGAGTTGAATCAAGCCCATCACGCGAATATGAATCTCCTGCAGACTCTCGTTCCAGACAACATTTAATGAAGGGTCCTCCGCATTCAAGAGGCGGAATGCTCCCAGCACCTGCTGGACGTGAAGCGAGGCAGGGAATTCCACCTTCGCCTGCAGGGTCGGCTCCGCATCGTATACCAGCTTATCTTCAAGCTGTCCCAGTCCTTGCCCGACCTCGGCCGCAGACAGGCCAAGAACGGCAAATAAATCGCCGGCCTCCGCCTGTTCTACCGCCTGGGTTCTAGCTCCGTTCACCCACAGCATGCGAGTAACCTTCTCTTCATATTGCTGTTCACCGCTCGCATAGGCCAGCAGGTCACGAACCCGCAGCCGACCGCTTACCGCCTTGATGAACGTCTGCCGTACGCCGGACTCATCGTGCTTGATCTTGTAGATTCGGCCTCCGAAGGGAGCGTCCCCGTCGTATTCGGCAACCGTAAGCAAATGAAGCTGCTCAAGGAACTCCACAACCCCTGAATCCTGGAGCGCTGAACCGCAGGCATACGGAAACAGACGGCCATCTCGGATCATTCTCCGTAAGCCTTCTAGCCAGAAGCCAGGATCGTCTCTTCCCTCCAGAAAAGCTTCTAACATTGACTCATCCCGCTCCGCCATCATTTCCCTTAGCGGCTCAGCAACCCTGCCAGCCACAAAGCCATCCGTTAGACTGCTGATGTCCCCTGTAAGCTGCTGGCGGATATCCTCCTCCACCTGCGAGATATCTGCCCCAACCCGGTCAGCCTTATTGATGAAGAAGAAGGTCGGGATGTCATGCTTGCGCAGCAGCTGCCACACAGTCTCCGTATGACCCTGAACCCCCTCCACCGCACTGACAATCACAATCGCATAATCGATAATTTGCAGCGCCCGTTCCATCTCCGGAGAGAAGTCGACGTGTCCCGGCGTATCGATCAAATGGTATTTATCACCCTTATACTCCATAATCGCCTGATCGGCGAACACCGTGATCCCCCTCGCCCGCTCAATCTCATGGCTGTCCAGATAAGCATCCTGATGATCGACCCGCCCCCGCGACCGGATACTGTTCGTATGATAAAGCAGCTGCTCCGCAAAAGTTGTCTTTCCTGCATCCACATGGGCAAACAAGCCTATTGTTAGTCGTTTCATCTGTTCCGTTATCCCGCTTTCGTAGAGCTTCTGCAAAATTTAAAGAATAGTCCTAGTCTATCATAAGTAATGCGGGTACATCCTTATAAAGTCGCAGTTAAAAGTGTGCCTGACATCCTCTCCCCTCCTCGATTAGCCGAGCTCTGATGCAGCTCGACTCACCAGCGAGGACAGGAGATCCCGATCCGCTTCCTGGCCCTTCTTCAGTTTGAGTGTTTTGCGCTCCGGCGGGCCTTCGAAGCCTTCCGGCAGAGTCATATTCGCCGTATTAAATAGGGTGAAGCTGACGGCATCCTTTGATGTAGAAATAACCGCCGCATACTTTCCGTTCTTTAGAAAATGGGGCTTCTTATATTGGATTCGCTCCTGGACATCGGGAATGGCCGAAATAACAATCTCTCTGAGCAATGTGCACAATTGCTGTTGCCAAGGTTCCTTCACCGCATCAATAAATTCGATGACTTCTTGATTCATCCTAAACATCTCCTTATATTTTAACGCTTCATATCCTTTTTCCTTTAATTTCGACTTGGAAATGATACCGCGAACCAAGGTGTTAGACGCATTGGAAGCATCACCCCAATCCGCCGCTTGATATTCCCATCATTTCTTCAATATATCCGCTCCGGCTATGCCGGGATGCGTCATCTCGAACGGGTCCAGAATCAAGTCCAGCTGTTCGCTGGTCAACACGTTATATTTCAGGCAAAGATCGCGGATCGAGGCTCCGGTGGCGATGGCCTCTTGGGCGATCCTTGCGGCGGTCTCGTATCCGATATACGGATTGACCGCTGTCATAATCCCTACGCTCTGCTCAACATACTCCCTCAGCTTGTCTTCATTAGCCTGGATGCCCTTGAGGCAATAATTCGTAAATGAACGAAAGCCCTGGATCATCATACTGATGGATTGCAGCAGGTTAAATACAAGGACGGGCTCCATCACATTGAGCTCCAGCTGTCCCGCCTCAGACGCCAGACAGATGGTATGGTCATTGCCGATGACCTGAAAGGCAATCTGGTTAATCATCTCCGGCATGACGGGATTCACCTTGCCGGGCATGATCGAGGAGCCGGGCTGACGGGCGGGCAAGTTGATCTCGCCAAGTCCCGCTCTCGGACCGGAAGCCATCAGGCGCAGGTCATTGGCGATCTTGGACATGTTGATCATGCTCACTTTGAGCGCGGCGGATACCTCGGTATATGCGTCCGTATTTTGCGTGGCGTCCACCAGGTGCTCGGCCTGTTTCAGCGGTAAGCCGCTTAAAGCCTTAAGCTGCTGAACCACAGAGGTCATATACCGCAGATCGGCATTCAATCCGGTCCCTACGGCGGTAGCCCCTATATTCAACTCATATAAATGCATGCGAGACTGCATGATCCGCTTCATGTCTCTTGCCACGACTCGACTGTATGCCTCGAACTCTTGTCCAAGCCGAATCGGCACGGCATCCTGCAGATGAGTTCTTCCCATTTTGATGA
The DNA here is from genome assembly GCF_018333295.1 of Paenibacillus apis. NCBI lineage: Bacteria > Bacillati > Bacillota > Bacilli > Caryophanales > Paenibacillaceae > Paenibacillus > Paenibacillus apis. The sequence continues at coordinate 13,505 of NZ_BORS01000031.1, read as the reverse complement.
CGTGACTAAACTCCTGTCCCTTCCGGTGAATCACATTGTGCATATCCTCCATCACGGTGAGCAGCTTCTCCAACTGCTTCAAGACGGCAATATGAATCGCTGTTGGAAAGGCATCATTGGTGGATTGCGACATGTTAACGTGGGTATTGGGACTGCAAAGAGCATAGTTGCCCTTCTCCCCTCCCATCAGCTCAATCGCCCGATTGGCAATAACCTCGTTTACGTTCATGTTCATAGAGGTTCCCGCTCCGCCCTGGATCGGGTCGACGATGATCTGATCCTGCCACTTCCCTTGAATAAGCTCCTCCGCTGCTTGAACGATGGGCTCGCCAATGACCGGGTCAAGACGCTTCGTCTCCATATTCGCCAGCGCAGCCGCCTTCTTGACCATCGCAAACGCCCTGATCAGTTCTTCATGAATTCGATAACCGGTAACCTGGAAATTTTCAACGGCCCTGAGCGTCTGAATTCCGTAATATGCATGGCCGGGAATCTCTTTCGAGCCTAGAAAGTCCTGTTCGATCCGCATGGCACCCATTCCGCAACTCCTCCTCGAACTGAAATCGCTTTCATTATATATTATATTTTAACCTTTTAAAACCTCGATACCTCCAAATTCCCAATCGACCACAAAATCCCCTTGTAAATCAACACCTATGTATTTTGTCCCCATGACAAAAAAAGGCGCCTCCCCAAGAGGAAGCGCTGCGGCAGGCTTTTAATGAAGCCCTTGCGTTCCCGGCATTTGCTGCTGGGTCGGGCAAGGGGCGTAACCGTTCTGCATGAGCTGCATATCTTGCTCTGCCAGTTGCGGCACTTGATAATAGCCATGCTTATTCTGGTAAAGCGAGATTTCATAAGCCATCTCGATGCAATTCGGAAGTGAGTCGGCCAGCACGCGCCGAACAACCGGGTTCGTCGCTTCCAGCGCTGCGCTTGTCTTGATCATCGCCCCGCTTTTCACGGCATTCAGCATACTTAAGGCAATCATTCCGTCGTTAATTTCCGCGACCGACTGCATCGGCTTCTGCGGCTGGCTTGGCTTCATCCCGTAAGTAAAATCGTTCCCCTGCTTCATGCTGTAGCTTTGCGTCGGTATAGCCGGATCTTGTCCTGTCTTGAAGCACTCCAGCGTAGTGTTATACTCCGTCGCCATGAATTGCTTCTGCCGCTGCAGAATGTCGCGAAGCTCGGGATCTTTAACGTGTCCGCTTAACATAGTGTAGGTGTTTATCGTGTTGATTGCACCTGCCAGAACCTCATGAACGTCGAACATTTCATGTCCACCGTGATTCAATTGCGGCGGAACGATACCTGTATGAAGGTTCTGGTGATTTTGGGGCTGTTGGGATTGCATGTGAATGGCCTCCTTCAAAATTGGTTGATTATACATCCTGCCCTAGTTTGTACAGCCCATTCCAAACTATACATGCAGCTCTATAAATTACGAATTTGTCCAAAATCCGCAGGGTCTGAACGCGTAAATCTCTTAGAAAGTACCTGCGGCAAAATTCCTTTGACACTTTAACACATAGACGCTAAAATAATTGAGAACGATTATCAATTTCATTACTCTGGAAAGGAAATGATTATGAGAACACATCGCAAAACCTCATTATTCACCCTGATCTTTGCCCTTATCCTTGTAGTGGCATTGGTCGGATGCTCTAGTCAGACCAACAATTCAACTACGCCTGCGGCGCAAAACAACGCGGAGAATACTCAGACTCCGGCAACAGATGAACCTGCTGCTCAAGGATCTGACGGAGCGTACCCGATTGTCATCAAGCATGCGCTTGGCGAAACTATAATTGAAAGCAAGCCTGAACGTATTGTCACTATCCAATGGGCCAATCATGACGTCCTTCTCGCGATGGGCGTTGTGCCTGTAGGCTTCTCCGCTGCAAATTTCGGGGTACAGGATGACAGCGGACTTCTCCCTTGGACAGCTGAAAAATTGCAAGAGCTTGGCGTAACCGATCCGAACGTCTTTCAGGATACGGACGGACTTGATTTCGAAGCGATCTCCGATGCCAACCCAGACGTGATTCTGGCTGCATATTCCGGTATTACCCAGGAAGACTACGATCTTCTGAGTGAAATCGCTCCGGTTGTTGCTTACCCGACATCTCCTTGGACGACGACCTGGCGGGAGCAAGTGCTGCTGAATGCGGAAGGTGCGGGGATGAAGGCGGAAGGTGAACAGTTGATTAAGGATACTGAGGACCTGGTGGCTGAAAAATTAAGTGCATACCCTCAAATCAGCGGTAAAAAGGTGGTATGGGTGAACTTCTCTGCTCAAGATATGTCTCAGCTACACATTTACACCCCCATCGATTCCCGCGTCTCCTTCTTGTATGAGCTGGGTCTGGAATATCCGGAGAGCATCACCTCCCAAATTACCGACCCTACAAGCTATTCCTTGAAGCTGAGTGCTGAAAATGCAGAAGCCTTGAACGATGCGGACCTGATCGTGGGCTATGGCAATGATGAACTGCTGAAGGCGCTGCAAGCAGATTCCCTGCTTGGTAAGATCCCTGCCATTCAAAGAGGCTCTGTAGCCTTTATTGACAGTGATACGCCGCTGGTTGCTGCCGGAACACCAAACCCGCTTTCGATTGCCTACACGATTGATGAATATTTGAAGCTTATTGGAGCAGCCGCTGACAAAGTAAATGAATAATTTTTCAGATATTTCAGAGCAAAAATTAATTTCATCTGTACCGAAGAACTTCAAGAGAGTGCTATTCGTCTGCCTGGTGCTGCTTGTGCTCTGCGCGATAGCCTCTCTGGTGCTAGGCTCCCGGGTGGTGAGGCTTCAAGAATTACTTGACGGCCTCTTCCACCCGGATGCCGAGTCCTACGGCGCGAATATCGTCCGCAAGCGGGTTGCCCGTACTGTATTCGCCTTATGCTGTGGTGCGGCACTCGGGGTATCCGGCTCGTTGATGCAGTCCGTCACCCGTAACCCGATTGCGGATCCCAGTATTCTGGGCGTCAATACGGGCGCGTCGGTGTTCGTCGTCAGCGGAATTGCCTTCCTGAACATCAGTGCCGCTCACCAATATATTTGGCTGGCGCTGATCGGGGCTGCAATAACGGCTGTGTTCGTCTTCGGTATCGGCTCAATGGGACGTGGCGGCGCCACGCCCATTAAGCTTGTTTTGGCAGGTGCAGCCACTAGTGCTGCCCTGTCTTCTGTTGTCTCTGCCATCCTGATTCCGCGCTCCTATGTCATGGATCAATTTCGCTTCTGGCAAGTGGGCAGTGTAGGCTCAGGCAGCTGGAGCGTCGTGCTGACGCTTGCTCCGTTCCTGGTCACCGGCGTGGTGACGGCGATCCTCACAGCCCCGGCGCTGAATGCGCTTGCGCTGGGGGATGATGTGGCGACAGGGATGGGCGTGCGTACGGGTGTGCTGCGGCTGATCTCGGCGCTGGCCGGCGTGATTCTATGCGGCGCTGTTACAGCCTTAGCCGGTCCGATCGGCTTTATCGGATTGCTGGCGACGCATGTCATGCGGCTGGTACTGGGACCGGATCTGCGCTTTGTCATCCCGATGTCCGCCCTTTCAGGCGCGATAATCCTTACGATATCGGACATTTTAGGCAGACTGCTCGGCAGCCCGGGCGAGCTGGAGGTCGGGGTGGTTACAGCCTTTGTAGGAGCTCCGCTTCTAATATTCCTAGCGATTAGATCGAAAGTGCGTTCATTATGAGAAATGATACGATAGCATTCATTATGTCAGGCCGGCGTCAACGCCGTCGCCGCTGGGTCCTTGTCACTTGCAGCCTTGCCTTGCTGGCCGTGCTGCTCTGCTGCGCCATGCTCCTCTTAGGGAATACCATCTATCCGGTCAAGGAGATTGTCCGGGCCCTGTTCGGAGAGCAGGTCAAAGGCGTGTCCTTCGCCGTCAATACGATCCGCTTGCCGAGAATGCTGGCCGGTTTGTTCTCCGGCATGGCCTTCGGGATGGCCGGGATCGTCTTCCAGACGATGCTGCGCAACCCGCTTGCGAATCCGAACATTATCGGGATTACGTCCGGTTCCAGTGCGGCTGCCGTCTTTTGTATCACGATTCTGCATTCCACCAATGCCGTAGTATCGGTCGCGTCCGTGGTAGCCGGATTGATTACGGTCCTTATTATGTATTTGCTGTCACGGGGAAGATCCTTCTCCATTGGACGGCTGATTCTGATCGGAATCGGAATGCAGGCTATGCTGGATGCCGTGGTGTCCTATCTGATCCTGATCAGTGCACAGCAAGATATCCCTACTGCTCTCAGATGGCTTACGGGCAGCCTGAACGGCTCCCAAATGAAGGAGCTGCCTCCGCTCTTGATCACGGTAATCGTGCTGACACCGATTCTGATTGCCCTCAGCAAGCATCTGAGCTTGCTGGAGCTCGGAGAGCAATCCGCTTCATCGCTTGGCCTGAATACGGACAAGACAAGAATCGTGCTGATTGTCAGCGCTGTCGCCATGGTTGCGATTGCTACCGCAACGACCGGTCCGATTGCCTTCGTCTCCTTCCTTGCAGGACCGATTGCAACCCGATTAGTCGGGGCCGGGCATTCCAATGTGGTGCCAGCCGGCCTTGTTGGCGCTAATCTGGTTCTGGGTGCGGATCTGATCGGGCAATTTCTCTTCGAGGTCAGATATCCTGTCGGGATTATTACAGGATTGCTCGGAGCGCCTTACCTGATCTTCCTGCTCATCCAAATGAATCGGAAGGGAGAGTTATGATGACAGCCACACATCTGTTTCAAGCCGAGCAACTGGTTGCCGGCTATGACCATAAGACGGTAATTCATGGGATCGATCTTGTGATCCCCAGCAACAAAATCAGCGTCATTATCGGGGCGAACGGCTGCGGCAAATCGACGCTGCTCAAGACGCTGGCAAGGCTGATCAAGCCGATCTCCGGCCAGGTTACTGTCGACGGCAAGCCAATCAGCAAGATTCCGCCGAAGAAGCTGGCTCGTATCATCGGGATGCTCCCGCAGTCTCCGATTGTCCCGGAGGGCATCTCCGTTGCGGACCTGGTCGGACGCGGAAGATTTCCGCATCAATCCATGTTTAGCGGATGGTCCAAAAAGGATTACGAGGCCGTCGCGGAAGCGATGGAAATTATGAATATCACCGAGTTCGCCAACCATGATATCGATGAGCTGTCCGGCGGCCAGAGACAACGCGTCTGGATCGCGATGGCACTGGCGCAACAGACGGATATCCTGTTCCTGGACGAACCGACGACCTTCTTAGATATTACCTATCAGGTCGAGATTCTTGATCTGCTCACCGATTTAAACCGCAAGCACGGCACGACGATCATGATGGTGCTTCATGATATCAATCTGTCGGCGCGGTACGCGGACCATATCTTTGCGATGCATGAAGGAAAGCTGGTCGCGGAAGGAACGCCTTCAGAGGTCATTACGAGCACCATGGTCAAGGATATCTTCGGACTGAATTGCACTGTCATTCAAGACCCGCTGTGCGGTTCGCCGATGGTGGTTCCAAGGGGACGGCATCACGCCATCCGGTAGAGAGGCTTGAATATAGAAAACCCGGTGTCAGGGAGATGTTGATCTCCTGATACCGGATTTTCTCGTTTTATCGGGCTCGTTTGATATAAGAGAGCGCAAGCAGCAGCACAAACCATAACGGCGTAAGCAGCAAGGCCGGACGCGTCTCGTCGGCGATTAGCATAATGATAAGAATCATAGCGAACAGAACGAGGACCGCGTAGTTGATGAACGGTGTCCACGGTGCCTTGAATTTCGAGGCCGCATGAAGCTGAGGCTGCTTCCTTTTGTACCGGATATGGCTGATGAGCACCACACCCCACACCCAAATGAAGCAAATCGCACTGATGGTCGTCACTACGCCGAAGGCTTGCTCCGGGATGAGCTTGCTTAAGAGCGCACCTCCCGACAGGATGAGCGTCGAGATAAGCAGGCCGTTGCGCGGCACGTGGTTTTTGTTCAGCTTGCCAAAGGACTTCGGCGCCTGATTCTTGTTCCCCAAATTGTAGAGAATCCGGCTGGTCGAGAACATCCCGCTATTGCAGGCGGAAGCCGCCGAGGTCAGCACGACGAAGTTGATGATCCCGGCAGCGACCGGAACCCCGACCAGAGCAAAGGTCCGTACGAACGGGCTCTCCCCTGCGTGAAGCTGAGTCCAGGGATTGATGCACAGCAAGGCTAGAATCGCTCCCACATAGAAGAACAAGATCCGCATCGGAATTTTGTTGATGGCGGACGGGATATTTTTCTCCGGATTGGAGGTTTCCGCCGCAGATACCCCTACCAGCTCCACGCCGACGAATGCAAAGACGACCATCTGGAAGGATAAGAGGAACCCGGTGATCCCATTGGGGAAGATGCCTCCATGGTTCCATAGATTCGTTACAGACACGGTTCCCGCCTCGGTCTTGAACCCGATGACCAGCAGCACGATGCCCAGTCCGATCAGGGCCAGGATGGTAATGACTTTAATCAGGGCAAACCAGAACTCCAGCTCCCCGAAATTTTTGACCGTTAACAAGTTCAGTCCGAGCAGCACGATCAGACAGATCAGCTCCGGCACCCATTGCGGGATATCGAACCAATATTTCACGTAAATGCCTACGGCAATGACGTCGGCCATCGCGGTCATAATCCAGCAGAACCAATAGGTCCAGCCGGTGATAAAGGCCACCCGTTCTCCCAGGTAGTCCTGAGCTATATCGGTAAACGATTGGTAGCCCGCCTTCGACAGCAGCAGCTCTCCCAACGCTCTCATCACAAAGAATACCGCGATCCCCACAATAAGATACGTAAGGACGATGGACGGACCGGCCTGTTGAATGGCCTTCCCGGACCCCAGGAACAATCCTGTTCCAATCGTCCCGCCAATAGCAATGAGTTGTACATGGCGGTTCTCTAAATCCCGCTTTAATTCCTGCTGTGCCATAACTAAGCTCCCCCTTAAGATTGTTTCGCTCTCTGCAGTGAGGGGCGACAATGTCAACCAACAAAAAAAGAGATTGGATCATTTCACTCCAATCTCCGGGCACAAAAAGTAATACGAATCCTCTCTGTCCTGCCGCATCCCCAAATAAAGAAGGTCAACTGCGGTATGGCAGATTTCGTTCGTTTCTACTCTTCTGTCCTTTTGCCTGAGATTGTGAACCCTTCGGCGCCGCGACATCCGCGGTCTCTCCAGAAGCTGCTCCTGCTATAGTGTGATCCATAGCAATCAAAGCACGCTGCGTATTGAATTATTGATACTATGCTAGCCGTATATGACATCGTTTGTCAATGATCTTTTTTTCACAAGTCTGGCTGGCAGAAATCCTTCACTTGAGTGAGCTACCGCCTACCGCCCCCAAGTTTACTGCAGTGAGTTTTTTTCCATTACACTCGCCATTTAACGCTCAAACCCCATTTTAGTGAAAAATCTTCGCTTACATTTCTAGTAATGAGGGATTTTTCTGTTTTCTCCCACTCTAAGGTCGGAAATTTCACTAAAGCTGCTCTCGGCCGATTTTCCTGAAATGTAATGTCCTTTTGTTCACTGTTCACTGCAAGGGCTATACACTTGCATGAATAGGGATCGCGATCAGGTAAAGACCGGAATTTCACACCAAAAAACACGGTCACCGTCAAAAACCAAGGAACTAAGCGAAAACAGACCGCTCAATTCCTTGGTTTCTTTCAAATCTCATCCTATTTTATTGCTGATGGTACTTCAAAGGTTACTTTGGAACAGCCCCGGCTTGAAGTGAAAGCACCTGCTTACTTGATTACCACGTATTCCAAGTTCACCAGCTTGGCGTACGTCACAATTTGATCCGTCGTCAGGTTCAGCGATACAACCGTATGATGGCCGCCGCCGTTCTCGATCCAGGCCTTCACCCCGTCCTGGAAGTTCGGCTTCACCTTCCACAACACGCGGGCTACCGGCAGCTTCGGAGCGGGAACCGTCGGCTCGAATGCTTCTACCTCGTTGATCAGCAGCTTGTAGTGCGTGCCGAAATCCGCCATCGATACAACGACGCCTTCTCCTGCCTTGCCGTCGAACACGAGGCGGGCCGGATCTTCGCGGTCGCCGATGCCAAGCGGGGATACGACGATCTTCGGCTTGCTGCCCGCCAGGCTTGGATCGACCTCAAGCATATGGGATTGCAGGATCGCTTCCTGTCCTGCGGACAGCTCATAAGTATAATCCTCCATGAAGCCAGTGTTCTGATTATGGCTCATCACCTTGAGCAGGCGATCCAGCGCTGCCGTCTTCCAGTCCCCTTCACCGGCGAAGCCGTAGCCTTGAGCCATCAGGCGCTGTACGGCGAGTCCGGGCAGCTGCTTCATGCCGTGCAGGTCCTCGAAGTTAGAAGTGAAGGCATTGTATCCGCCATTGTCCAAGAAGCGCTTGATGGCAATTTCATAGCCGGCCTGCACCTTCACGCTGGCTTCCCAGACTTCCTTGCTGTAATCGCCGTAATCGAAGTCGTACAGCTCGGCATACTCAGCAAACAGTGCATTTACCTCTTGCTCGGTAACAGCCTCAACGTACTGCACAAGATCACCGATGCCATAGTAGTCTACGGTCCAGCCAAATTGAATCTGAGCCTCCACCTTGTCGCCTTCCGTCACGCCGACATTGCGCATGTTGTCTCCAAAGCGCGCTACTTTGATCTGGAAGCTCTCGTTGTAAGCGACCGCCACGTCCATCCAGTCTGCAATTTGCCGCTGAACCTCCGGACGCTCCCAATAGCCGACCACAATCTTGTTCTGCTTGTTGAGCCGGGCATTGATGAAGCCGTACTCCCGGTCGCCATGGGCGGCCTGGTTCAGGTTCATAAAGTCCATGTCAATGGTGGACCAGGGAATACTCTCGTTAAACTGCGTAGCCAGATGAAGCAGCGGCTTCTGCAGAAGCTTCGTTCCGCGAATCCACATTTTTGCCGGGGAGAAGGTATGCATCCAGGTGATCACTCCCGCCACCTCATCCCGGTAGTTCACTTCCTTCATGATGGAGGTAATCTTATCCGCGCTTACTGCCAGGTCCTGCAGCACCAGCGGATACGGGAGCACCCCGCTTCCGTTCAAGGCATCTGTCATCTTCTGTGCGTGGGCCTTCACTTCGGCCAAGGCTTCTTCCCCGTACAAATGCTGCGATCCCACTACAAACCAAAATTGCTTCGCTGCTGTCATTTTACTCATCCTCTCTTTTATTGGGAGTTCAAAAAGTCGGCTTTTCAGCACCGAGAAGTCCTCTGTTTATTGTGAATCCAACTATTTCTGCCCGTAATATGCATCCTTCCCGTGCTTGCGCAAATAGTGCTTATCCAGAATGCGCTGCGGCAATTCCTCAGCAAAATGGTTCAATTCGCGCGCAAACAGGTTCATCTTCGCGACTTCCTCCAGCACCACACTGTTGACTACGGCCGAGTTGGCGTCCTTGCCCCAGGTGAACGGCGCATGCCCCTTGAGCAGCACGCCGGGAATCGCCATGATATCCAGACCCCGCTGCTCGAACGTCTCGATGATCAGTCGCCCGGTCTCGATTTCATAGCCGCGGTCAACCTCCTCCTGCGTCAAAAAGCGGGTGCACGGTACCGCCCCGTAGAAGGTATCGGCATGGGTCGTGCCCATCACAGGAACGTCCAGCCCGGCTTGAGCCCAGATCGTCGCCCAGGTGGAATGGGTATGCACGATGCCGCCTATTTCCTTGTAATGCTTGTAAAGCACAGCATGGGTTGGCGTGTCGGATGAGGGTCTAAGCTCTCCCTCGGCCACATTCCCGTCCAGATCGACGACCACCATGTCGCTCGGCTTCATCTTGTCATAGCTCACCCCGCTGGGCTTGATAACGAACAGGCCGCTCTCGCGGTCCACCGCGCTTACATTGCCCCAGGTGTATTTGACCAGTCCATGTCTCGGCAGTTCCAGATTCGCCTCGTAGACCTCTTCCTTTAATCTCTCGAGCATCTCAATCCCTCCCGTTCTCTACAAAGTAGTCAATGGCTGCCTGCTCGATAGGCAGTCCTTTGCTGTAGCGCTCCATAAACACGTCGAAGCCAGTAACGTCGGATAGATCCGGTTTGATCTCCTGCCCTTGCGCGTTCTTGAACACCTGCTCTGCAAGGAAGCGGTCCAGCGGCTCTTGTGTGTCCTTGTTCGTCATATATGAAGCCAGGATCGCCATGCCCCAGGCACCGCCCTCGCCTGCCGTGTCCATGACAGATACCGGAACGTTCAGCGCTGCCGCTACAATCCGCTGGCCGACCACCGGGGTCTTGAACAAGCCTCCATGGGCCAGAATACTGTCGATGGCGACGTGCTCCCGCTTCGTCAGGATATCCATTCCCAGCTTCAAGGCCGCAAAGGCCGAGAACAGATGAATCCGCATAAAATTAGCCAGATTGAACCGGCTCTCCGGCGAACGGACGAACAGCGGACGTCCCTTCTCCATACCGGTAATATTTTCTCCGGAAAAATAGCCATAGCTGAGCAACCCGCCGCCGTCCGGATCCGCTGCCAGCGCTTGGTTGAACAAGACGCTGTACAATTGATTCTTATCTGCCTTCTGCCCCATGGCGGTATAGAATTCCTGAAAAAGTCCCAGCCAGGCATTAATCTCGCTGGAGCAGTTATTGGCGTGCACCATGCCGACCGGGCTGCCATCCGGGGTTGTCACCATGTCGATTTCCGGATAGACGGCGGTCAACTCCTTCTCCAATACGATCATGGCAAATACAGAGGTGCCGACCGAGATATTGCCGGTGCGCTTCTTCACGCTATTGGTCGCCACCATCCCGGTTCCGGCGTCGCCCTCGGGCGGGCACAGCGGAATTCCGGCCTCCAAGTTCCCGGATGGATCCAGAATTCTGGCCCCTTCAAGACTCAAGCTGCCTGCCTCAACGCCAGCAGGATATACCTTGGGAAGAATGTGCCGCAGCTTCCACGGATACCCCTTGTCTGCCACCAGCTCTTCAAATTGCTGCACCATCTTCTTATTGTAATCTTGCGTCGTCTCATCGATCGGGAACATGCCCGAGGCATCACCGATCCCCAAGGCTTTGGCGCCGGTCAGCAGCCAGTGAATATACCCGGCCAAAGTCGTTATATAATCAATCCGTGGCACGTGCTGCTCCCCGTTCAGAATCGCTTGATACAAATGGGCAATGCTCCAGCGCTCAGGAATGTTGAATTGGAACACAGCCGTTAATTGCCGGGCCGCCTCGCTGGTCGTCGAATTGCGCCAGGTCCGGAACGGAACCAACAATTCCCCAGTGCTGTCAAAGGCCATGTATCCATGCATCATGGCCGAAAATCCGATGGAACCGATTCGGGTAAGCTTGACTCCGTATTGCTGCTCCACCTCTTGGCTTAATTCGCGATAAGCTTCTTGAAGACCCTTCGTAATGTCGGTCAGGTTGTACGTCCAGTATCCATCCACCAGTTGGTTCTCCCATTCATAGCTGCCGGAGGCAATCGTCTCGAATTGGCGGTTGATCAATACAGCCTTGATCCGGGTCGACCCCAGCTCGATACCAAGCGAGGTCTCGCCTGCCGTTATCGCCTGCTTGAGGTTAAGGTCATGGTCCATCAGCACGTAACTCCTCTCTATAGATCATTATTAAGTAGTATTAAAAAGAAGGCGCTTTCCTTATTATCAGCCCTAGTATAGTTTTTTGTTCGTACATTTGTCAATATGAATGAATAGATATGCTTACAAATAAACCCGAGATATTTCTATGGATAGAGTTGCGATTCTGTGACCGGGTGAAAAATAGCCCGCTCGCCGTTTGCGACATCCTCCGACTTTTCTCAGCCTTTATTTGTTGGTATAGCCTTATCCTCTCTACTTCGGTCAGCATAGGCGGTTCAACCTTCCAAGATGATGGACAATCGATTATAATAGGAGTAATGTTCGATTTTAATGTGTACGTACAACTTGTTGTTTTCTATAAATTCGTATGAGGACAAGCAGGAAAGAAGTGAACCAGATGAAGCCAAAGTATCAGATGATCCTTGAGGAGATTAAGAGCGATATATTATCGGGCGTCTACAGTGTAGGCGAGCAAATTCCGACGGAATTAGCATTGCAGGACAGGTACAAGGTGAGCCGGCAGACGGTGCGCAAAGCCATTCTTGAGCTGGCTAACGAAGGATTCCTGAGAAGCGAGAAAGGCTCCGGGACCTATGTGAGCCACCAATACCGCACCCGATCAGCAGGCACGAACGGCAAGAGGACGATCGGCGTCATTACGACCTATATTTCTGACTACATCTTCCCTTCTATTATTCGCGGTATTGAGGGGCGGTTGAACGAAGACAGCTATTCGCTTCTGCTCGCCAGTACGAATAATGATGTCGAGCAGGAGAAAAAGGCGCTGGAGATGATGCTGTCCTTCGGGGTAGACGGGCTGATCATCGAGCCGACGAAGAGCAACTTCTACAACCCAAACATCGCCTACTATCTGGCGTTTAAGGAGCAGGAGGTCCCGCTGATCATGATCAACGCGTATTATGAGGAGCTGGACGTGCCTTTCCTGTGCCTGGATGACGTGCAATCCAGCTATCTGGCGACCCGCGAGCTGATTGCCAAGGGCCATACCCAGATCGGCATTATTGCGAAAATGGACGATTTGCAGGGCAAATATCGGATGAAGGGATATATCAAGGCTCTTGGTGAAGCGAAGCTGCGGTTCGACCCGGCGCAGGTACTCTCGTTCGATACCGAGACGAAGCCGGACCTGTCATCCCGCCTGCGGACATTTCTTACCGAGCACCGCGAGCAGCTTACGGCTATCGTCTGCTACAATGACGAGGTCGGACTGGAAGTCATTCAGGTATGCCGGCAGCTGGAGCTGTCGGTGCCGCAGGATTTGTCCGTGATTGGGCAGGACAACTCCTACATTGCCAAGAACGCCAACATTAGGCTGACGACCTTGACGCATCCCCAGGAGCAGATGGGGCGCGATGCCGCAGATTGGATTATCAAGAAGCTGCAGGGGAAGCGGGATTTGAAGAACAACACCTACTATCAGCCTGTCTTGATCGAAGGAGAAACGGTGCAGGAGCTGAATTAAGATAATGGACAAGGGTTGTCCCAAATGTACATGAGCATATGGCGTGAAAACTGATTTATAAAAACCGGCGGATTGCACCACACGTAGTACATGGAAACACACTTCAGCAGAGCGGATCAGTTCGCGTTGTGGAAATAAGTGCAGAAAGGCATTAAAATTGCGGATGTGGGTGTTCATGCGGCGATTATAGTGCTAAAAAGCATTAAAATTGCCGGGTGCGAGAGCTCGTACGATGATTTAGTGCAGAAAGGCATTAAAATTACGGATGTGGGTGTTCATGCGACGATTATAGTGCTAAATGCGTCTAGAATAAAAAGTGGACACAGCGTTAAGTGACCCCAATAATATACTTAACGATGAAAGAGGTGTCCGCTATGGGAGAGCAGCGTCAGCGCTACAATGAAGAATTTAAAATGCAAGCTG
>NZ_BORS01000030.1:0-26463 GCF_018333295.1 Paenibacillus apis | reverse complement strand
TGGCGATGGCGGAGGGGTTCCACGCGTACCCATCCCGAACACGACCGTTAAGCCCTCCAGCGCCGATGGTACTTGGACCGAAGGGTCCTGGGAGAGTAGGACGCCGCCAAGCAACACAAAGAGCACTGCCGATCACTCGGTGGTGCTTTTTGCTTTTTCTTGATGTGTTGTAATTAGAGTAATGCAAGAAACAATGCAAACAGCATGCAAGCAGCGCAATCGATACATTTGTTCAGAGGGGAAATGCTTGGTATAACGGACATTACGTCTCCTTAAAGGCTACTATTGAAGAATCCAGAAATGTAACGGACATTTTGGCTGCTTAGATAGGTGAGTTGCGTGAACCATAGCCGTTTGAGCGTCCTAAGTGCCGAAAATGTCCGTTACCCTCCAAAAATGTGCAAAAAATTCGGCTAATGGTTCAAAATGTCCGTTAGCAGGTCGAAGATGTTGCGTTAGGAAGTCCAAGGTATTATGTTAGGAAGTTGAAGATATTGCGTTAGCAAACTCCAGAGATACTTCGTTAGTTTGTGCCGGTTGAATAAAAATAAAATTTTTCATATCGTATCTTTAAGAGCAATTTTCTCGTTAATAAACAATGAAAGCAAATAAAGAGGGAAACCACAGTCAGGAGGTAAGCCGATATGCCAAGGGAACAGTCAGCTAGTCCTTCCAGAGATGGTTCGGTGCAAGAGAGATCCCAATCCTTTATGGATCGAATTAACCTGCATCATCAGAATCTACGGCAGTACTGTCATGCGTTGACAGGCTCTCCTTGGGAAGGTGATGATCTGGTTCAGGATACGTTGCTTAAGGTGTGGTCGGCATTTCACAGGGGACTGAAAGAGGAGCAGGTTACGCTTGCCTATCTGTACCGTGTGGCCCGCAATGCTTGGATCGACCAGTGCCGGAAGAAGTCACATGCTTTAACGCAGCAACCGTTGGAGGAGGCGCGGCACCCCGCCGCAGATCCCTTGGATGTATGGATAGCGATGGAGACATTGGTGCAGCAATTGCCGCCAGGACAGCGAACGGCATTTTTACTGGTAGATGTGCTTCATTATACGGCATCAGAGGCTGCAGGAATGGTGAATACCTCTGAGGGTGCGATTAAAGCGGCTCTCCACCGGGCCAGGGTGAAGCTGAGAATCCGAAACGGTACTCCCAGACAACAGGAAGAGAAGGAATGGCCGACAACAGGTGCTGGTGCAGAAAAAAGCTCTTACTCGTCAGCGGAAACGGACTCGTCTAGGACGTACGCTTATCTGGAGGCATTCCGCCAGCAAAATACGGCTGCGATGGTCATGTTGATGAATGATGGGGTGCAAGGAGAGGCTGTAGCCCCATTGCTCTATGCCCAGTCTCGGAAGCAGTCTGTTAACCGGCGCAAAGCTTCAACATCAACATCTAGCCAATCTGTACAGAGTGTGTACGCGATGGCAGCAGCGGCTTAGATTATATGGAGGGGATTAGATGAGCAATATGGTTATTCCTTATGTGATTGAACAGACGGGGCATGGTGAACGATCGTACGATATATACTCCCGCTTGCTGAAGGACCGGATTATATTTTTGGGCTCGGCGATTGATGATCAGGTAGCTAACAGTATTACGGCGCAGCTGCTGCTGCTTGCGGCAGAGGACCCGGAAAAGGACATCCATCTCTACATTAACTGTCCTGGAGGCTCTACATCGGCAGGCTTTGCTATTTATGATACAATGCAGTACATCAAGCCGGATGTGCAGACGATCTGCGCGGGGATGGCGGCGTCGTTCGGTGCAATTCTGTTGCTGGCCGGCACCAAGGGAAAAAGATTCGCGCTTCCAAACAGCGAGGTCATGATCCACCAGCCGCATGGCGGCGCACAGGGGCAGGCTAGCGACATTGAAATCAGCGCCCGCCGAATTATCCGTACCCGTGAGCGATTGAATGAAATTACGGCGGAGCATACGGGACAGTCGCTGGAGCGGATCTCCAGGGATATGGACCGGGATTATTTTATGACGGCTGAAGAAGCCAAGGGCTACGGGATTATAGATCAAGTCATCGCCAGCTCCAAGATTAAGCAATAAGTTTAGAAAAAAATTCGAAGAGCCGTTTATTCCGAAGTGGAATAGCGGTTCTTGTTCGTTTACAGCGGACATTCGTATGTGTCAGAAAGGCCTTTAAATAAACGCGGTGCTTTGTCTTGACAGCCTATATCCCCTTTGCTAAGATTGCAATAATATATTTTTATAACCGTGATTCGGCGTTGTTATAATAAGGGAAAACCAAGACCGGACCCGATTAAACATGAGGAGGATAACCAAAGGTGTGGGAGAATAAGTTTAACAAGGAAGGACTTACATTTGACGATGTATTGCTCGTTCCCCGGAAGTCGGAAGTTTTGCCAAAAGAGGTGGATGTATCCACGAGACTTAGCGATACCGTCAAGCTGAACATTCCGCTTATCAGTGCAGGGATGGATACCGTAACAGAGGCTGCACTGGCGATTGCAATCGCGCGTGAGGGCGGTATCGGTGTTATCCATAAGAATATGTCCATCGAGCAGCAGGCAGAGGAAGTAGATCGGGTTAAACGCTCGGAGAGCGGTGTTATTACAAATCCGTTCTCGCTCTCCCCGGATCATCTGGTCTCGGATGCTGAGGATGTCATGGGCAAGTTCCGGATCTCGGGTGTGCCGATTGTAAATGAAGAGCACAAGCTGATCGGTATTTTGACGAATCGCGACCTGCGTTTTGTGCATGACTATAGCATTAAAATTAGTGAAGTGATGACGCGGGATAACCTCGTAACTGCTCCAGTGGGAACTACCCTTCAGGAAGCCGAAGGCATTCTCCAGAAGCATAAGATTGAGAAGCTGCCTTTGGTGGACGAGCATAACGTCCTCAAGGGACTGATTACGATTAAAGACATCGAGAAGGCGATTCAGTTCCCGAATGCGGCCAAGGATGCGCAAGGAAGATTGCTTGTAGGTGCCGCTGTCGGCATCTCCAAAGATACATTTGAACGGACGGAAGCACTGGTCCAGGCTGGTGTAGATATGATTACAGTGGATTCGGCGCATGGACACCACATCAATATTATTGATGCGGTAAGAGAGCTGCGTAACCGGTATCCGAAGCTGACCATCGTAGCAGGAAACGTAGCAACTGGTGAAGCAACCCGTGAACTGATTGAGGCAGGAGCATCTGTGGTGAAGGTGGGGATCGGGCCGGGCTCGATTTGTACAACCCGCGTAATTGCCGGGATTGGCGTACCCCAAATTACAGCTGTATATGACTGTGCTACCGTTGCCCGCGAATATGGTATTCCGATTATTGCTGACGGTGGGATCAAATATTCCGGAGAGATCACCAAGGCGATCGCAGCCGGTGCTCATGGAGTAATGCTGGGCAGTCTATTCGCAGGAACAGAAGAGAGCCCTGGCGATTCGGAAATCTATCAAGGACGTAAATATAAGGTCTATAGAGGAATGGGGTCGCTTGCCGCTATGAAGCAAGGCAGCAAAGACCGCTACTTCCAGGATGACGACAAGAAGCTGGTACCGGAGGGCATCGAGGGACGCGTCGCCTACAAAGGTTCGATCTCGGATACCATTACCCAACTGATCGGCGGATTACGCTCCGGGATGGGTTATTGCGGAACACCAACGCTGGATGAACTGCGCAATGATACGGCGTTTGTCCGGATTACGGGTGCAGGTCTTCGCGAGAGCCATCCGCATGATGTGCAGATTACGAAGGAAGCTCCTAACTACTCTCTATAGCAAAATGTCCGCATTACAAAGACAAGCAGGCTGGAAATCGGTCTGCTTGTCTTTTTTTGCAGTATGCCCTGTGTTAGAATAGATAAAGCAATGAACGAGAATAAGAGAGGAGCTTTAAGAACATTGAAACCGAATACCGCACACCACACAAATTCAAAATCAAAACGGAATCGCTTGCGTAAGGCTGTGGCCTCCGTTCTGCTTCTGAATATGCTGTGCTTCTCTCTGGTTCCGGCGCTGGCGCTGGCAGAGGGCGAGCAATCAAACAATTCAGCTGAATCCTCAAACTCCCAGTCTACGACGACTCAAACTGAGGCTGTTCAGATCCCTACCGCAGAATCTCTTGATTTGCAGGTAAAATCTGCGATCCTAATGGAACCAGTCTCCGGGCAGGTGTTGCTTAACATTGAGGGGGATACGCCTTTTCCTCCGGCTAGTATGACAAAGATGATGACAGAATATATTGTGGCTGATCTCGTGAAGCAAGGCAAGTTCAGCTGGGATGACGTGGTTACTGTTCAGGAAAATGCCTCCAAGACCATTGGCTCCCGGATTTT
The DNA here is from genome assembly GCF_018333295.1 of Paenibacillus apis. NCBI lineage: Bacteria > Bacillati > Bacillota > Bacilli > Caryophanales > Paenibacillaceae > Paenibacillus > Paenibacillus apis. The sequence goes on along the minus strand of NZ_BORS01000030.1, from coordinate 22,136 downwards.
CTTGGCTGAAGGGGACCAGCATACGATCAAGGAACTATATATTGCCATGGCTGTTGGCTCTGCTAATGATGCCACGGTTGCGTTGGCCGAATATGTGGCCGGTTCGGAACAAGCCTTTGTAAAAATGATGAATGATGAAGCGAAGCGGATGGGCATGACAACAGCTCACTTTGCAAATTCAACCGGTCTTGATATTGCTGATATGCCAGAGAAGTTCCGTACGCCTGGGGATCAGGAGACGGTCATGTCAGCGATGGACGTAGCCATTCTTGCGAAATATATTGTTACTGATCATCCTGATTTTGCTGATTTTACAGCAATTCCAAGCCATAAGTTCCGGGAGCGGGATAAAGAGCCGATTATTAACTATAACTGGATGCTGGAAGCCAACAAGGATGTTACCAACTTCAAGCAATTTGCTTATGAGGGCCTGGATGGTCTTAAGACAGGTCATACCAAAAATGCGGGTTATAACTTCACAGGAACGGCAGAACGCAATGGTATGCGCCTGATCAGCGTCGTGATGGGGACAGGTTCGGAAAAAGCCCGGTTCGTTGAAACCCGCAAAGTGCTGGATTTTGGCTTCAATAACTTCGAGACCAAGCAAATTGTTGCTCCAAAAGCAACGGTAGCAGAGATGGAGAGCGTGACGGTCAAGAAGGCAAAGAATACGTCAATCCCTGTCGTCAGCGATGAAGCAGTAAGCTTCGTTATTCCTAAGGGCGCTGATATCAGCACAGTGGAAGCTGCAGTTCAACTTGATTCAGAGACGTTTACCGCACCGCTGCAGCAAGGCAGCAAGGTTGGAACCGTGACCTACTCCTTTAAGCCGGATGGAATGGATCAGACATTGACGAAGACAGTGAACCTGATTACAACCGAGGAAGCTACAAAAGCGGGCTGGTTTACATTGATGATGCGAGCGATCGGAGAGTTCTTCAGCGATCTGTTCAACGGAATCAAAAACCTGTTCTAGGCTTGAATGATTACGTCATCTAAGGGCAGACGAATTGTAATTTAAGTGGAAATATTGTAAAATATAAAGTTAGATTATTATCGGAAGGCGACGTCTTCTACACCTTGACTCTGATTCAGAGTTAAGGTGGTTTTCTTTCTTCATCACAGTTTTGGCGCTTCTGACGGTCATGTTCAAGCTTCTATCGGAACCAACGCATGATAACACGGCTGTCACGGCAAGATTCTAGGAGGGACTACCCAATGTTAGATGTAAAAATATTGCGCAATAACTATGCGCGTGTCGAAGAAGCTTTGAATAACCGGGGGAAATCGCTTGATCTAATCGCAGGCTTTCCTCAATTAGATGAACGGCGCAGAGCGCTCCTGCAGGAGACGGAGACGCTGAAGAGCCGCCGGAATACCGTATCGGCTGAGGTGGCCAAGCGGAAGAAGAATAAGGAAGATGCGGAAGAGCTGATCTTGGAAATGCGCGAGGTAGGCGACCGGATCAAGGCGCTGGATGATGAAGTACGCGAGCTTGAAGCGAGCATCGAAGAGCTGACCATGAGCATTCCAAACATTCCTCATAGCAGCGTGCCTGTTGGCGCCTCCGAGGAACAGAATGAGGAGATTCGCCGCTGGAGCGAGCCGCGGACGTTTGATTTTACGCCGAAGGCGCATTGGGATATCGCGCTGGAGCTGGGCATTCTGGATTTTGAAGCCGGAGCAAAGGTAACGGGCTCCCGGTTTACGTTCTATAAAGGGCTTGGAGCACGTCTGGAGCGGGCTTTGATCAGCTTCATGATGGATGTGCATAGCGGGGATCACGGTTATGAAGAAATGCTGCCGCCTTACATCGTCAATCGGGACAGCCTGTATGGAACCGGGCAGCTGCCGAAGTTTGAAGAGGATCTGTTCAAATTGACCGAAGGCGATTATTACCTGATTCCAACAGCCGAGGTACCTGTTACGAATTATCATCGCGAGGAAATTCTGAGTGCCGAGGATCTCCCGAAGAAATATGTTGCGTACAGCTCGTGCTTCCGTTCGGAAGCGGGTGCCGCAGGACGCGACACACGCGGCCTGATTCGCCAGCATCAATTCAATAAGGTGGAAATGATCAAGATCGTCCATCCGGACTCCTCCTACGAGGAATTGGAGCAAATGACGGCCAATGCGGAGCGCATTCTCCAGTTGCTGAACCTGCCCTATCGGGTGCTCGCGCTTTGTACGGGCGACCTTGGCTTCACAGCTGCCAAAACCTATGATCTCGAAGTATGGCTGCCCGAGAGCGGGATGTACCGTGAAATTTCCTCTTGCTCGAATGTAGAGGATTTCCAGGCGCGTCGGGCTAATATCCGTTACCGTCCGGAGCCGAAGGCGAAGCCGGAGTTCGTGCACACCCTGAACGGATCAGGCTTGGCTGTAGGCCGTACTGTCGCTGCTATTCTGGAAAATTACCAACGTGAAGACGGCAGTGTGGAAATTCCGGAAGTGCTTCGTCCATACATGGGAAATGTACAGGAAATTACCAAGCGTAAATAGCTTGATAAGATGATTCCATTGTGGTAAAATCTGATTTGTTACGCAAATTGGATTTACCTTTGGAGAGGTACCGAAGCGGTCATAACGGGGCGGTCTTGAAAACCGTTAGGGTGCAAGCCCACATGGGTTCGAATCCCATCCTCTCCGCCAGTTGAAAATGTTCAAAGGACTTAGACCTTGATGGTTTAAGTCCTTTTTTGTCATTGACAACCTAACAGTTGTTAGATAAACTCTTCTTACCTAACAATTGTTAGGTTCATAAGGAGGATTAGACTGATGAGGCAAGCTGAGCAGGATACGAAAGAAAAGATATTGAGCGCGGCCTTGGATCTCTTTTGCGTGGACGGCTATTCAACGGTCTCTGTCAGAGATATCGGCAAGGCGGTAGGGATTAAGGAAAGCTCGATCTACTATCACTTTAAGAACAAGGAGGATATTCTCTATTCTTTGTTCCACAAGTCGGAGCAGTGGACTCAGGTGCGCAAGGAGCAGTTCATTCAGGCTTTGGAGTCTGTTCCGAAGGTTGAGCACGAGAATTTTATTGCTGCCGGAATCGCTTATCTGGAAGGCTATTTGCTGGAGGAGAAGATCAATAAACTGATCCGTATGCTGACGATAGAGAAGCAGAGAAATTCCGAAGCAGCTCAGCTTTATCGACAACTACTCTTCAGTGTCCCTCTTGATCACCATAAGAGGGTGTTTTCATTCATGATAGACAAGGGCTGGATGAAAGGAGACGACGTGGAGCAACTGGCTGCGGAGTATCAGTCCAAGGTGCTTTATGTGTTCCACAAATATTTCTCCGGTACTGTCGAGACGACGAGTGAGGAGAGAACGCTGGCACAGCTTGAGCTGTCATCGTTACTAGGGAGATTTTTCAGTCAGTATATCGGTGTGGGGGGACATTAAATGAAAATCTACAGAACGAGAAAAGCTAAGGAGAACATTCTGAATACCTATGACCGTCTGCTTGAAGCGTGGGGCACCGAGGTTCTTCCCGTTAAGGTTCCTACACGCTACGGGACTACTCATATCAATGTATTCGGCAGAGAAGATGCTCCTCCGGTTGTTTTGTTTCATGGTGTCGGAGATGATTCGGCGCTGATGTGGATTTACAATGCCGCTGCGCTCGCGCCTCATTTTCGGTTGTATGCCGTAGATACGCTGGGCGGCCCCGGGAAAAGCATTCCCAATGAGAACTACACGAAAGAGTTTGAAAACGCGGAATGGATTGATGATCTGCTCGATGGCCTGGAGCTTAAGCAGGTTGATCTCGCCGGCGTATCTCATGGAGGATATCTCGTCCAATATTATGCCGTCCATAGACCGGAACGAGTAGGAAGAGTCGTCTCTATGGCCTCCGGTGTACCCGCAGAATCGGCCGGACATCCCATGAAGACCATGCTTCGGGTGTTCCTGCCGGAAGCCTTGTTTCCTACCAAGAAGAATGTCATTAAGCTGCTAACCAAGCTCACCGGGAAGAATACCGCCGTCTTTACCGACAATCCGTTGATCGTGGAGCATTATACATATTTATTACGGGGCTATAATAACATGGCCATGAGCTTTCATAAGGTGAATACCTTTACGAATGACCAGATTCATGGCCTTCGCGGGAAGACCCTCTATCTGATCGGGGAGAGAGATCCGTTCTATATCCTTGGAGGCGGGGCGGTTTTGCAGACATACCAAATGAACAGACGTCTATTCGAGGACACAGGGCATGGGATTAATCATGAAATGGCTGATGACATCAACCCTATTCTCATTGAGTATTTTTCCCGTTCATAATATGTTGCATAAACCCGGTCAAGATGCCGCACGATAACAGAGGCAGTACACACCATCGGAGAATGGAGGTGTTCTTCATATGACCAAGCCAAAGGGCTATACCACGCCAGGAACGCAGCCGGATACCAGCCAGCATCGGGAACATGGCCAAGGCGGCCCGGAGCCGCTGTCAGGCTCGAAGAAGGTGAAGAACCGGAACCACGTGCGTCATAACAATCCGCAGGGCAGCTGAGACTGAAGCGGAGTAACGGTTTAGTGACCCGGCAGAGGCCGGGTTTTTTTCTGCCAAATTTGAATAAGGGAAGACAGCTTGCTCATAAAATGTCATAATAAAGAGAGGACTTGTAAAAAAATGATAACACGGAAGTGGAAGAGGAGATATGGAGAGAGCTATATTACTGAAAGGATCGTGATGCCCTTTGAACATCGTGGATGCTAAAATGCCTGCTGAAGAGGCCTTTTCCAAGGCTGCATCTCAGCATAAGCAGAGATCAGTAGGCAATATAATTATGAGATTCAGCTTTATTATAATTGGAGCCATTATCGTCTCGGTCGCCCTGGAGCTTTTCCTCGTACCGAACAAGATTACAGATGGCGGAATTACCGGTATCTCTGTGATGTCCTCTTATTTGTCAGAACTCCCTCTAGGTATTTTTCTGTTTTTGTTTAACCTTCCGTTTTTGATCATTGGTTATAAGCAAATTGGCAAGACCTTTGCCATTTCTACTCTGGTTGGTATTTCTGTCATGTCGGCGGGTACTTATTTGCTGCATCCGGTAGATCCTTTTGTCACGGACACCCTGCTTGCCTTTGTCTTTGGCGGCATTCTTCTGGGCCTCGGCACCGGGATTGTTATTCGTTTTGGAGGATCGCTGGATGGAACGGAGATCGTTGCGATTCTTTTCTCCCGCAGATCTGCCTTTTCTGTCGGCGAGATTATTATGTTTATAAACTTCTTTATTTTGCTTAGTGCAGGCTTTGTATTCGGCTGGGAACGCGCACTGTTCTCGCTGCTGGCTTATTATATTGCTTACAAGACTATCGATATCGTCGTGGACGGTCTTAACGAGTCGAAGTCGGTATGGATTATCAGTGAACAAATTGATGAGATCGGCGCGGCTATTGTCAATCGTCTTGGCCGTAGTGTAACCTATCTGAGCGGTGAGGGCGGATTTTCGGGCGACCCTAAGAAGGTTATTTTCTGTGTGGTTACGCGGCTTGAGGAAGCAAAGCTTAAGGAAATCGTGAATCATTTCGATCAGCATGCGTTTTTGGCTGTAGGAAATATCCATGATGTTAAGGGCGGACGGTTCAAGAAGAATGCAATTCATTAACTCTTTTTTCTAAAAAGGGTTTCCGCTTAGCGCATATTGGTTTAATATATGGGAGTGTTTGTAATTTTTTTGTCTTATTGGACAGAGAGGAGTATTTATGTTGGTTAGGAGTTATAAGGCGGCGTTCATCTTGTTATTCACCCTGGTACTGGTGCTGACAGGATGCGCAGGCAAGAAGGACCCCAAGGAGGCGCTGAGCAGCGCAGCTGTTCAAGCCTTGAGTATGGAGTCTTACGTCATGGACAATCAGATTAAAATTGTCGATTTGAGTTACACTTCTGATGATTCGTCCTCGTATACTGCGGCGCAGGTAGGGGCTGTATTCTCCATTTTGAAGGATGCAGAGATCAACATTAGCGGTATTTATCAGCAAGACCCGATGCAGTCGGAGCTTACGCTCGAAATCAAGCTTACCGGCGACATGTCGACCACCATTAAGGTTCCTATGGTCGTTACTGAGGATAAGCTGTATATCAAAATTCCAAGCATTCCGTTCTTGCCGTTGCCGGATACGGTTGTAGGCAAGTTCCTGGTGATGGATATGCAAGAAATGATCGAGCAATCCGGCCAAGAGTTCAACCCTGAAATGTTCGACCCTAATAAGTCGAAGAAGCTGACCGGGGAGATCACGGGCGCTGTGTTCGCGGAATATGATGAAGCGACATACTTCAAGAATGTTGATCCAAAGGATGCAGGGCTTCCTGAGGGCATCTCCGCCAAGCAGGTTGTTCAATTCTCGGTAACGAACGATAACGTCAAGCCAGCCCTGGAGATTCTGATTCATAAGGTTACCCCGAAGCTGCTCGATATTATCGAGAAGGAAGAATACCGGTCCCTGATCGGTGTGACGCCTGAGCAGATCGAGGAGGTCAGAACAGGACTGCAAGAGGAAAATCAGAGCGAGATTGGCGCAGCACTGGATGAGATGCTGGAGTATTTGAGTGTACATGAGCTTACATTAAATACGGCCATTGATAAGAAGGATTATCCTGTCTATCAGGATGCGAATATTGATCTGGAGTTCAATGATCCTTCTACAAATGACACGGTACGTCTGGCACTCCAGTTCAACAGTTCCTTTAGCAAGATTAACGAGAAGCAAACGTTCGAGATTGGAATTCCGACGGATACAATTACCATGGAGCAATTCGAACAGGAAATGGGCGGGCTGGGCTACTAGGACCGCACTTTGGATAGGAAGAGGGCTGCCTGATGAAGGCAGCCCTCTTTTAAGTTTAATGATGATGATGGTGTGCCGGCTTTTTGCGAAGCTTGCGGAAGAAATTTGTCAGAAGAGAGGCGCATTCTTCCTCCAGGACGCCGGATAATACTTCCGTACGGTGATTAAAACGCGGTTCCTGCAACAGATTCATCAACGTACCTGCACAGCCCGCCTTGGGATCTGAAGCGCCATAGATCACCTCAGGAAGGCGGCATTGAACGATTGCTCCAGAGCACATAGGGCAGGGCTCTAGAGTCACATACAGCCGGCAATGAAGCAGCCGCCAGGCACCCAGGGTATTGCTGGCTTCACGAATAGCAAGCATCTCCGCATGGGCGGTACCGTCGCGAGAGCTCTCCCGCAGATTATATCCCCGTCCGACAATCATATCTCCAAATACGATTACTGCTCCAATAGGCACTTCTCCAAGCTCCTCTGCCTTCCGGGCTTCTGCAATAGCCTGCTCCATCCAATATTCATGCGGATGGGCAGATTCCGGAGGCGCAGGAAATAACGAAGTCGACATGGACATTCACTCCCCCTCGGCTAATCTATTATACACAAAATCCAACGAACAAATATTCGTTGTTAACACACTGTGGACAATACTGTGTATAAGTACGAATTTATCCACGATTCTATTCACATATCCAGTTTGTGAGTTGTTAATATGTCTATAATATGTGGATAACTTGTTTATAAAGGACATTTCTATAGATAATAGTTAGGTATAATTTCTTATTCTAGGCAATACATTTGGGAATTTCAACGTCTTTGCAAATGACCTACTTATAGGTATGATGAAATTGATGTCGAACTACCCAGAATTCTCCAACTAATTTCCCTGAGGAGGCTTGTATGTCCATAAAAATAAAGCTTTCTCTAATGATGACGATATTTGCCGTAGTTCTTCTTTCCTTGAACCTAGTTCTAAGCTACTTCTCTACCCGGGACAGCCTCCAGAGAGCCAGTGAGAGCAATGCCGTGCTGGTGGCGAAGCAGATTGCGCTTGCGATCGGCCAGAGCCGTGCGGTATATGAATATATCGGCGGACAGAACCCGCAGGCTCGGTCTACTACACTGTCTACCGCGCTTCAAATGACGAGTACGGAACGCATTGTCCGGGAGACGATGGAAGCCAATGACAGCCTGATTGATATTTCAGGAATTGATCCTTATGCACCTAGGCGGGAGTCAGCCCGCCTTTTTGGCGAGTCGGATGAACTAGAGGAAACCACCTTTTTTCGTGCCGTTGCAGCCGCTGATCAGGTTGAGCCCTTAAGATATGAGATTCAATGGAATGGAGAACGGGTGCTTGAGAGCTATATTCCGGTAAAATTTTCAGACCGGCCTTACGTCATACGGGTAGTCTCCAGCTACAGATCTATTACCGCAGTGCTGTCCGAATTTATGCTGGATCAGCTAAGCGTCTCGGTGCTATTGTTGCTTATGGTCGTATTTATCAGCTACTTGATGGCTGGAGAGCTTATCCGGCCGCTGCAGCATATTTTATCCAGGGTCAATCATTTTTCAGCGGGTGTCTTCGATGCCCGAATCGGGATGAAGCGCAACGACGAGGTCGGCAAGCTGGCACAGAAGATGGACCAGATGGCAGACAACATGAATCATTACATGACAGAGCTCCGGCAGAGAAATGAAGAGAATCGCCTGATGCGCGAGCATCTGGAATCTATCATTAATCAGACGGCGGACGCCATTCATGTCACGGATCTGGATGGGACGATCTCGCGGATCAATAAAGCGTTTGAGTCGTTGTACGGATGGACCTCTGATGAGATTGTCGGCAGCAGATTAGACTTCATCCCTCCCACCTCGTCAGATGAGCGCAGCGGATGGTACAAGGCCATTGAGCGGGACAGACCGTTCGTGCTCACAGAGACCGTACGTCTTCGCAAGGACGGCAGTCAGGTGCATGTCAGTATTAGCGAATCGCCGGTGTATGATGAGGATGGACTTATCGTAGCTTTTATCAGCATCTCAAGAGACATGACAGAACATAATAAGATGGAGGAGTTGCTGCGCAGATCGGAGAAGCTTACGACAGTAGGCCAGCTTGCTGCCGGCGTAGCTCACGAGATCCGCAACCCGCTTACGACCCTTCGGGGATTCTTGCAGATGCAGCAGCGCTCCAAGAGCATCAATCAGCTCCATACGGATATCATGTTGTCTGAGCTGGATCGAATCAATCTGATTGTCAGTGAATTTCTGATTCTGGCGAAGCCGCAGGCGGTTCAGTTTGAGATCAGGGATATCCGCTTTACGATTGGTGACGTGATCTCCTTATTGGACAGCGAGGCGCATCTACATAATATTGAATTTGAGTCCCATTTCTACTCGACGCCAGTTCTGGTACACTGTGAAGAGAATCAATTGAAGCAGGTTTTTATCAATGTGTTGAAGAATGCCATGGAGGCTATGCCTCACGGCGGGAAAATCTCTCTATTTGTCGGAGAAGAGGATAACGGGAATGCAGTTATCCGTGTAGAAGACGAGGGAGAGGGAATTTCCAAGGACCGCTTGGAGAAGCTGGGGGAGCCTTTTTATACGAACAAAGAGAAAGGAACCGGGCTGGGGCTAATGGTTACGCAGCGGATTATTGAAGGACATCAGGGAAAGATCCGCTTTGACAGCGAGCTTGGTAAGGGAACTCGGGTTACAATCCTTCTCCCGGGTGCCAAGAGAGAACTCCAGACCGAAGAGTCAGGAGCGGCGGGATAACGGATCGTAGATCGATGAGTAAAGCAATGAAGGGTGACAGTAAGCGTGAGAATTAATAAATTTATTAGTGAGACAGGCTATTGCTCCAGACGAGAAGCCGATAGGCTTGTAGAGTCGGGGAAGGTTACCATTAACGGAGAGATTGCAGTGCTTGGAAGCCAGGCGGAAGACGGCGATGATGTCCGGGTTAACGGAAAGCCGCTTCAGGAGAAGCTGGAGCAGCACGTGTATATTGCGTTGAATAAGCCAACAGGAATAACAAGCACGACAGAGCGTCATATTCGAGGAAACATCGTGGATTTTGTCGGTCATGAGAAACGCATCTTTCCGATTGGCCGCTTGGACAAGGATTCAGACGGTCTGATTCTGTTGACGAGCGATGGAGATATCGTAAACAGGATTCTCCGTGCGGAAGGGAAGCATGAGAAGGAGTATATTGTTACGGTCGACCGCCCGGTGACTCCCTCGTTCCTGAGAGCCATGGGAGAAGGCGTGAAGATACTTGGTGAGATGACCTTGCCGTGCAAGGTGACCCGGGTCGGAGACCGTGTATTCCGGATCATTCTCATGGAGGGAAAGAACAGGCAGATCCGCCGTATGTGCAGTGCGCTTGGCTATGAGGTTCGCAGGCTCCAGCGCATTCGGATTATGAATATCCATCTTGGAGACCAGAAGCTAGGAGAATGGCGCGACCTGACTCCACAGGAGAAGCAGGAGCTGGGCGAAGCACTGAACTACAAGCTGCTGTAAGCGTAAGATAACAAAAGGGCTTATTCACTAGATCAACAGATCTGGATGAATAAGCCCTTTTTATCGTGCGGCTGAATTGAAGAAGCCGCAGGGAATTCTCTTACGAATTTATTCTTTCGTGGCCGGCAGCCCAATCTGCTGATCGCCATCCTGATACTTCCGAATGATGGAGACCTCGACTCGGCGGTTCTGTGCTCTGCCCACATTGGTGTCATTGCTGGCAACGGGATGGTATTCACCATAACCGATCGCACTGAACTTCATCGGATCAAGCTTCTCGTTCAAGATCAGAATCTTCATAAAATTAAGCGCACGGGCCGAGCTGAGGTCCCAGTTGGACGGAAACTTCGCCGTTGAGATTGGCACATTATCCGTGTGGCCCGACACGATCACTTCGTAGTCAGGGAATTCTTGAAGCAGAGTAGAGATTGCCTTGGCCAATACGCGGGCATCGGGCTTCACATCCGCTTCTCCTGACGGGAAGAGCGCCTTGTCGCTAATCGTGATCATTAATTGCGACTGATTAAGCTTGGTATCGAGTTGGTCTGTTAAGCCGTTATTTTCAATATAAGTGTCCAGCTGCTTCTTCAAGGCCTCAAGGCTTTCTTGCTCCTGCTGCATCAATTGCTTCTTCTGGTTCATCAGACCGTCTGTAGAAGTCTTGGGCAACTGGCTGTCGCTAATCCCATTAATAGTGCTGCTCTGAAGAGCATTGTGATCGAGGATCCCGCTGCCCCCCGTTAATACGCTATGGAACGCTTCACTCATCTCCTGAAACTTCTGGGCATCGATATTACTCATCCCGAAGAGTACGATGAACAGCGCAAGCAGAAGGGTCATTAAGTCGGAATAGGGCAACAGCCAGCTTTCGTCAGCATGTTCTTCGTGGTCTTGGTGTTTCTTATTCCTTTTGCTCACCCGCACCAACCCCCTTTTCCAGAATCTCCGCACGCTCCGCAGGGGTCAAGAATACGGCCAGCTTCTGCTGGATAGCAATCGTCGATACACCGGATTGAATGGACAGAAGCCCTTCCACCATCATGAGCTTCACCTCCATCTCTTTCTTAGACAGACGTTTCAGCTTGTTGGAGATTGGATGCCACATGACATAACCTGTGAAGATACCAAAGACCGTAGCGATGAAGGCGCCGGCAATTGCATGGGACAATTTATCGATATCACTCATATCAGCCAGGGCAGCAATCAAGCCGACCACGGCGCCGAGTACCCCGAGGGTTGGCGCATACATCCCTGCCTGGGAGAAGATCAGAGCCCCGGCTTTATGCCGCTCCTCTGTGGCAGCAATATCTTCGGTCAATACGTCCTGAACGAATTCCTGATCATTACCATCGATAATCATCCGCATGCCGCCTCGCAAGAAATCATCATTGATTTCTTCCACCTTGGCTTCGAGTGCCAGCAAGCCTTCGCGGCGGGTAATAGTAGCCCACTCCATGAACATGGAGATAAGTTCCGCTTTACTGATCATCTTTGGCTTAACGATCGTTAACATAATCAGTTTCGGGAACTTCTTAAGCTCCGACATTGGAAAGCCTACGAACAGAGTTGCGGCGGTGCCTACAAAAATGATTACGAATGCCGCAGGATTTTCAAGCAGGCTTTCAACAGGCGCTCCTTTTAAAAACATTCCCAAGATCAGCGCTATGAAGCCGAGAATAAGTCCAATAATAGTTGAGATTTCCATTGCACACCTCGTCCTTGAGAGAATTGAATTGGCGTTCATGCCCCTGGGCATCCTTGCTGGGACAGTTAAATTGAAGCCGAATACCAGTTTATCTATTTTATCGACAGAACAGCCTTTTTTTTTAAGGTGCTTTTTCCGGTATAATAAGAATACAGGCCTTTAGGACTGTATAGAAAGGGGTATATTCGCTGTGGGAGTAAAACATGGAAGAGATTATGAATATATTTTGAAGGATTTGACGGAGGCCGTTGGCCGAATCCAGGACTGCTATCTTTTCTTTGAAATGGAAGTATCGGAATGGGAGCAGCTGGATCAAGAGGCGAAGGCCGAGGTGCAAGAGGCGCTGGCTGAGGACTTATTCTATGGACTTGGGTCAGAGCCTGTGATTGAAGTGGGCAGTGCCGTAGTTATACATGATCCGGAAGGGCATCGGATTAATTTTCTGATTGGTGAAGAGGAATTGACCTCGGTCATGTTGATTTGAGGCAGCGGTTTTGGATTCGGCAGGCTGACATGGTAAAATAGAAGCTAACCAAGCAGACACCTCCGGGCTGCATAGCGCACCAGATGATACGTCGTACGCCAGGCATGAACACCGATGAATGTGAATACAATAAACCGATGATAGAATGTATTGAGGTAGAATAGGGGGAACAAAAATGCCGTTTACACCGGAAGAGGTAGAAGCGCATTTGGAGAAGCTTGAAGGCTGGGAGCTGGAAGAGGGACGCTGGATTATACGAAAATATACCTTCTCGAGCTTTATGAAAGGAATCGCCTTTGTCGATGAGGTTGCGGCGATTTCAGAGGCCTTTAATCATCACCCTTTTATCACGATTGATTACAAGACAGTGACCTTGCGTCTGACCTCCTGGGAAGAAGGAGGCATTACGGCGTTGGATATTAAGGAAGCGCATCAATATAATGAGGCATTTGAACGGGAGCGTACGGCTGGCTAGTCCGCTTTGCCCTTCTCCATGATCTGCAAGATGAACGCCCGCCAGGATACGTTATCCGGCGGGCGTATTTATGTGCGAGCTATTTTTTCTCTGACAGCCATAAAGCTACGTTGGCAATTTCCTCTTCCTTCAGCTTATCCTTGAAGGCAGGCATCATCCCACCGCCCTTACCCTTCGTAATAATACTGTACAGTTGATCTGCAGATAGTGTGGAGCCGATATGAGCCAGTTCAGGAGCATTTGCACCTTGAAGCTGATCTCCATGACAAGCGATACAGTTATTATTAACGATCGTCTCGGCTTGCTCTGCATTCAGCGTAACGGCCGGCATTTGAGGCTTCTCTTCCTGGGCGACTTGATCCCGGCCTGGCAAGGTAAACATAAGCGCGGCCGCAAAGATGCAAGCCACCGCAAGTAATCCGCTCATGATCCACTTTTGCATTCCAATTCGTCCCTTCTATGTAAGCTGCTCCTTCCATTATAACGGAACATCACAGCTGATCATAGCTTTTGTGTCAAAAAAAGTAACGAATTTGGTTGATTTCCAAAAAAAACACCAACAAATCGTGATCTTGATCACAGCAGATAGCATAATGAGGTTATCCGCGATATACCATGCAGTAATAGGGTTTGGAGATTCCTCCCGGAGTCATCTTCTCATAAAGGTCTGTAATCACAAACCCGGACTTCTGGTAAGCGCGAATGGCCCGGGTATTCCAGGTCAGCACTTCCAGATCGATCACATCCTGCGGCTTTCTCCGCTTGGCTTCGGCGACAATCACCTTGACGAAGTCTTTGCCCAGACCATGACCGCACAGGTTCGGCCTCATACCTACTCCGAGCCTGGTGACGCCCTCCATGGGAAAATATTGAGCAAACCCGGCAAGCTCATCTTGCGGATTCAGTAAAGAGACGTATTGCTGGGCGCGGAGCGTGGGGTTGCCGAACTCTACATCAAGCGCTTTCATCTGCTCCCAAGGGAGCCAGCTATACACATCATAAGGGGAATCATATTTCCAGGTACAAATATCGGCCCCATGGCTTTCTTCCATTGGTACAACACGAAATGGTACGGCAGGTTGTTCCATCTTTGCGCCTCCTTTAGCGATAGAGAATATATCTTCGACAGGAGTGGGTCCCATTCCTTTTTAAACTCACTCTAACGGGAAATGGGTCGCTTGTAAAGGCGTTTTCGGTTGTTTTGTTTTCCAGAGTATGGGTATATGAAGGGTAAGGTAAGCTCATAAATAAAAAATAGGATATAGCAAGTAACCTTTTTGAGAATTCTTGCGTTTAATGAATGTAGCAATAAAAATACCGCAGTCGATTCCGGCAAGAATCGCTGCGGCAGGATGAACATCATTAGGCTTCTACAGCATACTTGGCATAAGTATATTTGCTGAGGATCCGCTTTGCTCCGACATAACGGTTTTTGTAATAAGAACTGTCCAGACTATCGATCTTGATTCCATTTGATGATGAGGCATGAGCGAATTCCCCGTCTCCAAGGTAAATTCCTACATGGGTGACCCGGCCGCTTGTGCCCGACGTATTAAAGAAGACCAGATCGCCTGCCTGCAGCTGGCTTTTGGCTACGGCTGTGCCCTGTTTGTATTGGGCAGACGAGACCCGAGCCAGATCAATACCAAGCTTCTTAAAGACGTACCGTGTAAATCCGGAACAATCAAAGCCGGTAGTGGTAACTCCACCGTATTTGTACGGTGTGCCATAGACTGAATTGACGACACTGGTCAGTGTGGATTCTCCGGCAAGAGCGCTTCCCGTTCCCATGGTGAACAATACGGTCAGGCTTGTTGCGGCTGCAATGATTGCTTTTCTCAAGATGTAAATGCTCCTTCCAAGGCCTGCGAGGTTAGCTTAAGGATTCGGTTGAAGGTTCCCTATGATCTCTTATGTATAGATCAATTCACCCAAAGTGGTTCCCCCGTTTCCCGGGTGCCGGGAATTCGGCTGTTCTTAGTAGTCTGCACCCGAAAAGAACGACGTAGCTGCAATGGTTACTGCAATGATTACAAAGTTGTTACTATTGCCTAAGTTATTCTACCAAAGCCTATCCAGTCTTGGCAAGCTTATCATAAAAACTGGCTAAAAAAGGTCAATTAGAACTGGTTAAGCCAGCCGGAAACAGGGTAAATAGTCTTAAGTGAATAAAAAAGACCCGCAGTGAATTCATTAAGAATTCCTGCGGGCCTCGTTCGACTTATTCTACATCGTCATGATCCGTAGTATTTTCACTGGTTACTTCTTCGTACTTATCCGTACTCATAATGCGCTTAGCACCAACATAACGTTTCACGTAGTAGCTTTCGCTCAGCTTGCTGATGATAACGCCCTTGGAGGAAGAAGCATGAGCGAACTTACCGTCCCCTACATATACCCCAACATGGGATACTCCCTTACCTGAGGTGTTGAAAAACACCAGATCGCCAACGATCAGCTCATCCTTTTCTACAGCCGTTCCCATCTTGTATTGGGAAGCGGATTGATGCGGCAGCTTAATGCCGATCTTGGAGAAGACAAACATGGTGAATCCGGAGCAGTCAAAGCCGCTGGTAGTTGTACCACCAGAGACGTATTTACTGCCGAGGCCTTCGTCGATAGCGGAATCCAGCTTGGAATCCGCGAAAGCGCTGCCAGCCCCGAGTGTAAACATGATAGCTAAACTTACCGCTGCTGCTGTGAGTTGCTTCTTCAAGGTAAAACTCCTTCCACTGCCTACGAGGTTAGCTTAAGGATTCGGTTGAAGGTCTCCCTATGATCCCTCTGTTACGAGATCAATTCACCCAAAGTGGTTCCCCCGTTCCCCGTGAAGGGAATTCGGCTCGATTTTCTTCTGTCGCAATATTATTTCGACATCTGGAGGAAGATCCCTGCCAAGGATGACAATAATAATGACAAAACTGTTACTGAATTTGCTCTGTTGCTATTGTAGCAAAGGCAAGTATATTTTGGCAATGGCTAAATCGCAAGATTTATAGGCCCAAGCGGCATTCAAGGCCTCCGAAATCACTCGGAGGCCTTGAGGGGCAAGGGTTTTTAAAAAGTAAATTTTTTTTAACCTTTCTGTGACCTAGTATGCCAGAGCCGATATTGAGAGGTTACATTCCAGACTTGGAAGAGACTTCGGATAAAAGGATAGGTTTGCTGTAGGACAAGAGCCAGTATCCCGGTAAAGATCCAGGAGAACAGGCCGAACACCAGGAATATGCCTAGCGTTAGGCTGCCAAGCACGATTGCGATCAAGATGCCCTGGAGCATGTGTCGGAAGCAGATCAGCACAGACGTCCAGAGTCCGGCTTTGAAGAGGTACCCGAATTTGATGAACAGGAGAACTTGATGAATTAGCCAGCCATAGATCAAATAGATCAACAAATATCCGCTAATAAGTAGAAGAGAGGTGAAGTGATTGCTTTCACGGATAAGTGACGGCAATTGATCAAGCAGCCGTGGTCCGATCCAGAAGAAGGGAAGGGACAAGAGCGCCAGCTCCAGCAAGTAAAAGAGGGCCACGGGCCTCCAGAATTCCTTCATTCCCCGGAAGAAGGGAAGACCGCTCTTTCGGGAATCCTGCGGGAGCAGTCCGTAGAGTATGCCGGATTCCAGCAGGGGACTGAGCAGCAGCCGTATGGCAATCATGCCAAGGAGTATCCACAGATATTGATGAACAGCAGCATTATGCTGCAGCTCAAGCTGTGCCTCTAACCCGTACAGCAGACGGCTGATCTCGGTCGGCGGAGGATCGGGATACCGGGATAACACGGCGATAACCGCCATATTTACAATCCGGTAAAGAAAGAAGCCCCATAGCAGCTGATATAGAAACAGGATGATGACAGAGGGAAACTGGCTTCGGACAAGTCCCCATCCTTGTTTAACATAGGTCATAGCATTTCCCTCCCAAGGGTAATTCGGTGATTCCCTTACCATACAAGCAGCCCAAGCAATGACTCGAGTAATTTCACAGCACTTAAGGTGGTCCGAGTCTCAACCGGTTCCTGGATCTCGTGTTTGAGATAATTGTTGATATGCTTGTTCTCCAGCACCAGAGTATAGTCTGGATCAATCTGAACAAAATCGATCGGCTCCTTATATTGAAGCTTCAGCTCGATCTGTTCGCCTTCCCCGTTCCAGACCTTTTTCTCCGTATGCCCGTCTTTAAAGCTGAACAGCAGAGGAATCTTGGATGCATCGCTGCCCAGCTGCCGGATGGTAACAACCGATTCGTACAAAGGCGTTCCTTCCTTAGATGCGATCTCCTGCACCTGAATATTCTCCACGGCAAAATCAGCCATCCCGCCGTTGTATACATATTGCTTGAAATAACTCTTCCAGCTTCGTCCGGTTGTCTGCTCAACAATCCGTTCAAAGTCGGCCGTAGTCGGATGCTTGAAGCGATATTTGGTGCTATAGCTGTACATGATTCGCTTCATCGTCTTCGCCCCGACCTGACGCTCAATATCGAGCAGAATCAGCTTGCCGCGATAATATACATTTTTAGCGTAATTGTCTCCCGATCCGTACTTCCAAGCTACTTCGGTAAGGGATACGGGCGAAGTAATGATAGCGGACTGAACAGGCAGGTTGGCTTGAATGCCGAATTCCTGCTCCATTAGCTTATCCTCCGCATAGGAGGTAAAGGCTTCATCCAGCCAGGCCTCTTCAAATTCATTGCTTGCGACCATTCCGTAGAAAAATTGATGCCCAATCTCATGGATAACTGTGCGCTCCAGCTCATCATAGCTGGGGGAATCGCTGGATGCGCCGAATGCGGTTATTAAGGTCGGATACTCCATCCCGCCCGCCCCGTTGCCTTCTTCCGGAGGCACGACGATGGATAGGGTAGAGTAAGGATATCTTCCATACCACTTACTGAAATTTGCCAGGGCAACCTTGGCCGCATAGAAATAACGCTCCTTTAAATCCTCATGTTTGGGGTCGAGATACAGCTTGATCCGTACCCCGGGCACTTCGGAGGAGGAGAAGGGCTCTTCGACATAGACAAAATCAGGAGATGCCGACCATGCGAAGTCATGCACATCATCCGCGTAGAACTGGATCGACTTGCGGCCGTCCTTTCGAACGGCGGGTTTGGTCTGGAAGCCGGTGGCTGCGACCGTATAATGGTCAGGGACATCGATATTCACGCTATAAATTCCGAAGTCGGAATAAAATTCAGAATTGCCGTGATACTGATGAAGGTTCCATCCCTCGGCAGTTCGGCCTCTCGTTCCGGCAGGCTCGTAGACGCTGAGCTTCGGGAACCATTGACCAGCCATCACAAAGTCGCCGGCTGCTCCCATGCGTGCAAATATTTTAGGCAGCTCGACCTTGAACTGAATCTTGAGCGTAATGCTCTCCCCGCCCCGAACCGTAACCGGGAGGCGGACCTTCGCCAGGGTCTGGTCATTTGTGTTGCCATCATCAGGCTGTACGAACTGGATCCGGTGGAGCAGTGAAATACCGTCCGTAGTCCGGATCTCTGTCAGCTCCATGCTGCCCCAGCCGTCCTTGGGCATCACATCTCCGCGCAGCTTGCCGCCGGATTCCTTCATAAAGGTCGTATTGGCGGAGGCGAAGGCATTTGGATACAGGTGAAAATACAACTCATTAACCGCCTTTTTCCCGGGGTGCGTCCAGGTGACCGTCTGAGTGCCGGTCAGTACACGATTCTGTTCATCCAGCTTCACCTGAATGTGGTACTCGGTAACCCGGTTGCTGAGCACCTCGGCTGTAGGCTGCTGAATGCTCTCGGCTGCAGAAGGAGCCGGTTTGCCGCTGCCTGAGTCGGCCTTGACCAGCGTCTCGGAGGCAGTCAGGGGCTTGACCTGTTCCGGGGCATAGGAAGCCTCTTCCCCGGGCGGTGAGGCCAGAGAGTAGCGGAGCGTGCCGACAATAAGGCAAATGGCGAGAATAGAGAAGCCGAGAATAGTAGTTCGTCGGGTCATACAATGGATACCTCCCGTTGACAAGCATCTACAGCATGTATATGTTTGCATTTGGGAGATTATTAGCTAAAATTAAATTAATCTGATCCGGTTTCAGGAGGAGCATATGAATAAAGAGAAGAAAATATTTGCGCTGAACATTATCAGCAATGAGGATAAGAGCAAGCACAAGGGGTTCGGGGCCGGTTCCATCGACCTGAACAGCATGTCACCCGTTATTCTTGACGGCGATGAAGCCTATATTGATATCGGTGCAATGCATGCGAAGAGCAAAGTGGAGAAGGGAATCAAGTTCTCTATGAACCGGGACGACGTTCCGAACGGGCGTCAGGTATGGATCGTATGGGTTGCCGTGGATCGCTCGCCGGAAGGGCAGTTTTACGGAGGCTTGACGGCTTGCGAGATGTGGATTGATACGGAAGCCAGACGCGGCTGGAAGATTCTTGCCGATCATGTGAACCGGATGGACTATGCCTTGAAGCGGAAGGTGCTCCTGGAGGGGCTGTCGCCGGAACAAAAGCAACTCCTCAAGAAGCTGCTGCTGGATACCAATGAACAGTGGTGGGAACGGTCTCCGGAACATGTGAAGGCAGCATTAGAAGACTGATCAGGACCGAGGTATCATACCAAGACAACAAGAGGACGTTCTCCCGGCAGCAGCGAGCTGCGGGGGAGCGTCCTCTTGTTTTATAGAAAGAACAGGATCATTTCGCTCACAGAAGCGTGTAGAACTTCACCGCAGGATCCGCGCTGGAGTAAGGAGTCCTGACGGAAAATTTCAGCTGATTCCCGGTTCTGCCCATGTAGACTAGCCCGTCGCCAATTCCCCATTCACTTTGCTCAATCATTTCAATGGATTCCTCGCTGTGCAGGCTAAGATACAGGGGAATGGAAACGCCGGAGCTCCGGTCGACCAGCAGCAGCGTGCCCAAGGTGTATTCCCGAATCAAGAAAAAGTCATCCTCTATGGCCTCAAGACTGTAGACCTCATCCGCCGCCCCATAATTCTCAAAGCGGATGGTCTCCTGTGCGGTTCCATCCGGTGACACCAAATCGGCATAATGACCGTAATTCATGATGATTTGCCCCTTATGGCTCAGTGCATCAGGCAGCAAATTCACCGTGGAAGGACCGCCATAGGAGTACCCGGCCTGATATACCTGCTTGCCGCCATGGATAAGAACCCGGATTCGGTCATTGAATATATGAGGCTCCCCATGGGCGTTGCTGATCTCCAGCACGTAAGTGTCCTTATCCACGGATCTCGCGTCCATGTACAGCCAGTCCGGTGATCTTAGATTGATCGACCCCAGACGCGAAGGAAGCGTTCCGGCACGGCCGCCATAGAGCGCATTCTGAGTACGGTTAAGCCAGAACAGCATATCCCCTGCACTCGATAAAAGGTAGCGCGAGGTAAAGGAGAAGCTGATATCTTGTCCGCCTGAAGAGGTGATCGGAATGGAAAATAGCTTGGAGAATAGCGAGGCTGGCACATAGGTAACTCCATTCTTGACGAGGACAGACGCCCCTAAAGACAAGACGGCTCCGCTCTTGCTGGTCGCTTTGGCGCTGCCGGCCTTGAACTGGGCGGTCTGGGTAATACCTGTAAGCTGATAGGTCTTGGCAGATGAATTATAGGTTAGCTGCAGATCTAACAGCGGAGCGACCTCCCGAAGAGGAAGATAGAGCTGCCCCGATTGCTTGAACGGCTTGGTATTCAATGTATGAATAGTCTTCTCCGCTGCTGCGGCTTGAGTCGTCAGAGCCGATAGCCCCGGCAGACCGGAAAGGCCAGGTATGGCGGGAACGGCGGTTGCCGCAACGGTCAGGGCTAGAGCGGCTGCAGCCACGCGTGCTGTTGTTGATGGGATCTTGCGCATGTTACTCCTCCTCTAAATTTCCAGCATTTATCTATTTATTAAATAAACGCGGGAAGTCGGAAGAAGGTTTCGAGCGGGCTTCAGAATTTTTATCAACGATGGATACATACGGATTGTCACGATAATAGAAGCGCCAGGGCTTCGCCGCATATTCCTCTGCATAAGGAATATTAATGCGCGGCGCGGCGACGATCCTCTGCCCGCTGATGCCGGCGCCCGGCCCTCCTGCGGCAAGCCGTAGCGGACTGGCGCCGCTATAGAACAGCGCGCCGTTCAGCGCCTTGTCGATCCCCAGAGCCCGGCACAATTTGCCGGGTCCTCCCGACAAGTCCGCTGGCCGGCGCACAAGGGAGCCGCGGCAGCGCCGCATGAGGACTTCGTCCTCCAGCGTCAGCGGCTCCACCGCCCGGATCAGGACGGCCTGCGGATCGTCCTGCGGCCCGGTTACCACATTCAAGCAGTGGTACATGCCGTAGATCAAATACACGTAGGCGGCTCCGCCCTCGCCAAACATTACTTCCGTGCGTGCTGTGTGCCGCCCGCCATATGCGTGGCTGCCTTTATCCTCTACACCGCCATAGCTCTCTGTCTCCACAATCCGGCAGCGGATTACCCCTTCCTCGGTATCCCGCTCCAGAATCTGCCCCAGCAGCAGCGGGGCCGCCTCCAATGCCGAGACCGAGTAGAACGAGCGAGGAAGGAGCTCGCCGGGTGTAAGCCCTAAACTCATGATGAAGTGCCCCTCCTTGATCGCTGCCAGCTTGACTCTCCTAGCCTGACTCTCCCAGCTTCCCTCTCTCGGCCAAGCTGGCAGCCTGTTTTCCTTCATCATATCGGCACCTTGAATTAGAGGCAAGTTGCAGCGATAGGGGGATGTTGCCTTTTGATGAACTAATCTACTGTTTGTAGTTAGTAAACTATGCACCCTGTTTTCCAGCGGTATTCGGAACTTAAGCGCAGGGTACTGGGAATTTAAGCGCAGAGTACTGGGGACTTAAGTGCAGAGCCTGCATCTATATTACTCCTACCGCACAATCCCCACGTCCGCAAATTTAGTGCCTTTGTGCATTAAAACCGTCGCCTGAGTCCCACGCCGGCAAATTTTAGTGCCTTTCTGCACTAAAATCATCGCCTGAGTGCCACGCCGGCAAATTTTAGTGCCTTTCCGGCTAGGCCCCCTTATTTCGGAGTCCTACCCTACAATGTTTATGAATTCACAGGATTGCTCCTTATTCTGCCGTATTACACCGCTCTATGAAAGGCAGAGGTGTCTTCCAGTGTCCTCACC
>NZ_BORS01000029.1:0-27600 GCF_018333295.1 Paenibacillus apis | reverse complement strand
TCCTTTTTGTTTTATAGCTCTGATTGTGGAAAGTCCAATGGGTTGAGCTTACTTCTCATTATTTCCACAATTAACCTACGTAGTAGCAATTAGGATGTCGGTTTCGTTCATTATAACTAGACCAAGTTATGTACAAAGAAACCGTCTCTTTTTGGTTTATGGTTGGGTGGTACCTCCATTTCCAGAGAGCGGTTTCTTTTTGTTGGATGAAATGAAAGGGGGTGCCCCTCAATTCATCTTATGATGACTTTTGGGACACACTCGCTTCGGATGCACACTTCACACGTTGCCCCCTGCACGCAGCATCATTAGCTTTGGGACAGCCTCTTTGTATAAGGATTAGGCTCTGGAACGAACCTCTTGACGCATAAACAGGGCATAGGAGATGCCAAAGCAGACCATTGTCGCCGCGATCAGACCGGTGAGCTGCGGCCAGACCAGCAGAAGGCTCTGCCCCAATGACAGGGGACTTGAGATCGCACCGACTAATTGATCCATAGTTAGCGGTCCAAGTGAACGAATGCCTGGCGTGAGCAAGGTTGTAATTGTCTCGGAGAAAAGCTCGGTTGGCGATAGTCTGTTCAGCATCAGCACCAGGTTCATCTGACGAAGCTGGGCCGAGACATCGGCAGTTTGCGTTACGGCAGTTGCACTGTTCACCAGTCCGATAATCATGCTGTAGAAGATTGTAAAGAACAACCATACTGCGATCGACGAAAGCGCCGAGGTCGCAGCCTGTCTGAAGCGAATCGAAAACAAAATGGACAGGTTCAGCCAGAATCCGATGTATATGACGGCAATGAACAAGAACATCACGATGCGGATGAACTCCTCCGGTGTCGGCGGATAGCCGATGGTGAACAGACTTAGCCCCATTACAAGGAAGCCAAGGGAGAAGACGACGACAAAGATCAGGAACAAGGCCGCCATGAATTTGGCGATGATAAAATCATCGCGATAGATCGGTTGAGAGAGCAAGCGTCCAAGCGTTCCCTTGTTCCGCTCAGAATTAACCGCATCAAATCCGAGTGCAATTCCGATTAAAGGTCCCAGCCAGGACAGAAATGTAGTAAATGAAGGAATAGACAGGCTTGCACTGGTTAGTGTGAACATGCGAAGGAAGAGAAATTCGTCTCCTCCGGTGTTATTATCAAGCGATCCCCCGCGAATAGCAGATACAGCACCGTAAATCGAGCCGATGCAGGCGAGGAGAATGATACCGATTAGAATGACGAAGCGCCAGGAATAAATATGGTCGCCGATTTCCTTGCCGATCATGATACGAAGGGATGAGACGGAGCTGCGCTCACGAGGAGTGCCAGCGGGCTTATCCTTTTGCAGTATTTTTCGGATGCTCTCTTTGAACCCGTTCATGAGATTCCGGATATGCTGCTGAAGCGGGGCTTCCATGGATTTCATTGATCTGTCCTCCCTTCAAAGAACCGGTGATAGATATCATCCAATCCGAATTCCTTCCGTCTCAGGTAAATAAGCTCGGCCTGACTCTGAATGACGGTCTCGGCAATCAACGGTGTAAGATCATAACTGCAGACGATGGTGAATAACCGGGGCTGCTCTCCGTCAACAGCATGATACTCAAACGAGCCCGGTTCAGATTCCAGAGGAAGGATCTCCTTGACCCCGTCCAGGGCTTGGAGCTGCTCTGTCAGGCCTTGCGGCCAAGAGACGGCGCCAATCTCAATAAACACACTTCCGTCCTGATTAAGCTCATTGGACAGCGTCCGAATATCGCCGGCCGCGATCAATTTTCCCTTTACAAAAATCCCCACACGGTCACAAATCTGCTGGACCTGATGCAAATGATGGGAAGACAGAAGGACAGTCAACCCTTCGTCCCGGCTAAGGGAGGAGATCAGTCCAAGCAGCTCGCGAACACCCTCCGGGTCAATACCCAATGTGGGCTCATCAAGAATAATAACCTCAGGCTGCTTAATCAGCACATCGGCCAAACCGAGTCTCTGACGCATGCCCCTGGAGAAGGTGCCAACCTTATTGCCGGCGCTATCGGTAAGTCCGGTCTTCTCTAACAGAGAGTAGGCTCGTTCACGGGCTTCCGTCTTATTGAACCCATTTAATCTGGCTGTGTAGACCAAATTATCGATTGCGCTCCGGTCATCATAAAATCCTACATCGTCCGGCAAATAGCCGACCTTCCGTTTTACCGACAATGCCTCCCATACCGGGTCATGACCGCAGATTTTGGCTTGCCCGGAGGACGGCTCGGTTAATCCGAGCATCATGAGAATCGTCGTTGTTTTACCGGCTCCGTTCGGTCCAAGCAAACCAAAGATTTCTCCCTTGGCAATACGCAAATCAAGATGATCTACAGCCGTCATGTCCCCGTATCTTTTGGTCAAGCCCTCAAGCTCAATAATCGCTGTCTGATCTGTTGTTTGAATTTGCAGTGATCTGGTCATGGCTTATCTTCTCCCGAATTTCCGGAACAGATAGTAGATTCCTGCAACGACGGCCAGAATAATCAGAACTCCGATCCATCCCCATATGACCGAGGACTCCACAGTAATTCGCAGATCGGCAGAGGCGCTTTTAGCAGATGAATTTGCGGTTACACTGACCACATAGTCGCCTGCCAGCGATTTGTTGCTTGATTTGATCGTGGCTTGAACGGGCTTACTCTCTCCTGGAGCGATGGATGTTATTGTCGATGGGGAGAAGGATACTTCCCATCCGGTTGGTGCATTGGCGGAAAAAGAAAGATCCTGAAGCTCAGCGGTTCCCGTATTGTGTACGACGAAGTCCAGCTTACGCGTGCCTCCCGACTGGATGTCCGCACTCAATAGATTGTTGCTTGTTGTCAATTCCATGCCATAGGTGCCGGTAATGACGGCTTCTAATTCAGCCTGTGCCATTGAATCTCCACTAGATGCGGCGATCGGAATCGTATAGGTGTCAGCCTGAACCATTTCCGCTGGCTTTACTTCTATAGAGATCGATTTTTCCGTGTTTGGCTCTACCTCAACAGAGGTTACACTGGTCCCGTCGGATTTGAAACGCACATCCCATCCGCTGGGCGCTTGGGCGGTGAGTGCATAGGTTTGGGTGGTAGAGGTGCGGTTGCGCAGCACGGCGCTATACGTAAAGCTGGAATCCGAATACCCTTCCATATTCGCCTGGTCTACATTCAACTCGGTATTAAACGTTCCTTGTTCCGAAACTTGGATGACTAACGGAAGAACAGCTTGGCCTGCACGAAGGGTAAATGTATAGCGTCCTTTATCCACCTGCAGCGGCACTTTGAGTTGAAGGCTGATGGTTTGAGACTCATCGGGTTTTACAGCTAATTTCGAAATATCGCGCCCTCCGGCTGTCATGACGGACTCCCAATTGTTGCCGCCTTGGTCCAGCGTGATATCAGCAGTCAGGGTGGATGAACTATGGTTGATCAATTCGATCGAATAGGATACGGTTTCGCTGGGGGCTGCGGACCAATCTACATAAGGCGTGTACAGCTCGAGAGCATCGGCCGCCCTGGCTTCGGGTGCCTGGATAAATCCACTGAACCCAAGGGCAGTGAACAGCGTAAGCAGCAGCAGAGCTGCTTTTCGAAGTGATGAAAGCATGCGTGAATTCCTCCTTGAACGATGTAAAAGTATAAATCGTCTATGATACGAACAGGAGAGACGATTGGATTTAATCGGCCGCGAATTTTTTTGAACGGCTTTTCAAACCGGGATTTTTCTGGTAAAACGGGGTACAGAGGGAGATGCTTCGTTTCAGGGGGGACGGACATGAGCCTGCAAAATGAAAGGTTGGCACGTGCGCTGAAAGAAATGGGAGAGGGCTCCGTTGAAGCCTTCGACGTATTCTATAGCGAGCTTGCTCCATTTATCATGCAGGTGGCAATGAAGACCATCGGGGACCGAATGGAAGCCGAGGATATTTGCCATGAGGTTTTTTTGGAGGCGCTTCGTAAGGGGCAGGACTATGATGCTGGGCGCGGGAGCATCAAAGCCTGGATGGCAGTCATGACGAGAAGCCGTTGTCTGGATCGGTTACGGAGAAAGCAGCGGGTGGTTCCAACTCAGGATTGCAATCTGGAGTTCAAGGGCAGAGCTGCATCGGGAGAAGACATGGCGCTGGCGCGTTTGGAACGGGAAGCAGTAAAGGAGGCAGTGATCTCACTGCCGATTTCGCAAAGAAAGGCGATTATCGGGTCCTACTTTTTCATGCAAACTCAGCGTCAAATGTCGGATGCCTGGAACGTGCCGCTAGGGACTGTGAAGTCGTGGATGAGATATGGACTTGGCAACCTGCGCAAACAATTGGAAAAGCAAGGCTGGATGGCCGTAACGGAAGGGAGCGGACAGGATGGACACGAATCGGCACAATCGACTGAGCGATAATACTTTCTCTGCCCATTCCTGCAAAGAGGGGAAGGCCGGAGCTTCCCGTTTCTGCTCGTCTTTCTATCCGGAAGAAGTCTGGGTTGACCTGGTGATGGGGAGCTTGCCGGAGAGAGAAGCCGAGCACTTGGGACAGCATTTGCTGGAATGCTCGTATTGCCGGGATCAGGAGCGTTATTGGAGAAGCATGCTGGAGGAGGAGTATACCGATGACACAGCCGAGACAAAGCCCAGGGACCGTGGGTTAGTAGCCCATACTTTTGGTAAGGACAGCAATCTGGCTGTACTGGAGGGGACGCCCTCAGAATGGCTTCGCCTCCGGCTCAGAGTCCGGGTGCGCTTTCTTGGTTTGCTCCGCTATGCACGTTCCCTTCTATCCGGAGGCCGTCGTGCCGGCATGTGGATTGCCGCATCCTGCTGTCTGCTGCTTGTTGCGTTCGGACTCCTTTTCACGCAATATACCCAAAGAGAGCATGATGCGTGGGGGCAATATGTTCAGGATTATGAGCCGTCCGCTGCGACATTAATGTCTAATCCGAATAGCATCGCTTATCCGATTCAGATCGGACAGTCGGGTACGGAGTTCGGAATGCTTTGGTACAATCAGGGCTCAGAGGAGCTTTTGATGCTAGTGGATGGTCTTGTCCCCGATGTCAATCGAAGCGTCAGGGTTTGGGCTGTTCGTGACGATGGCAGGGACAGTCTGGGGCTGCTTCAATATCACCAGCTCCGCGCTCATCTTTATGTTAAAAACCGTGATGAGCTCCGAAGGGCCAATATGCTGGAATTGACTATTGAGCCTGTAGAGATGGTGCATCCTGATGGAATGGCGCCTGTGATCCAATTCAAGCTGAATCAACAATAGCTTCCGAACGGATGGAAGAGTAGAGAGAGGGTGCGACTTGAAGGACAGACTGGTATTTTTAGGCACCGGAGACGCGATGGGGGTACCGCGGGTTTATTGCGAATGCGAGGTATGCCAGGAAGCACGGAGCGGCGGAGTGAATCGTCGGTATCGTTCCATGGTGTCCGTTGAATCCGATGAAGGCGATGGATTTCTGATCGATTGCGGTCCGGATTGGCGCAGCGCTATGGAGAGACGAGGCCAGCGGTTCGCAGGAACCATCCTTGTCACGCATGCTCATTTTGATCATATCGGAGGGCTGCCGGAATGGGCGGATGCCTGCCGCTGGCTGAATCGCCGGGGTCAGCTGTATGCTCCTCAGGAGGTGCTTGAGCAGATTCTAAGACAATATCCCTGGCTGGATCGAAATCTGGATCTCCATACGGTGGATGGTGGAAGTGATCTCTGCGGCTGGAAGTTAACCGGCTGGAAGGTGAATCACGGGAAAAACGGATACTCCTATGCCTATCGTCTGGAGCAGGATAATTTCGCCTGGGCCTATTGCCCGGACTCCATTGCGCTTCCGGATGAGCAACTCCAGCCGCTGTATGATCTGGACCTGCTTGTGCTAGGCACAAGCTTCTATCAGGAGAAGGCTGAATTCTCTACCCGCTCCGTTTACGATGTGACAGAAGCGCTGGAGCTGCTGAAGGAGCTTAAACCCAGACAGACGAAATTCACACATATGTCGCATGATATAGATTTGCGGCAGGATTATCATTTGCCGGAGCAGGCAGGCTTTGCTGAAACGGATGAATGTGTAATTCTGAAATAGAAAAAGCGGATTTGCAGGGCCTGCGTCCTGTGAATCCGCTTTTTAAACATATCAGAAACGCGGCACTTGTCTCGGCGAATGAACACTCGAACGTGATACGGAAGCAACTTCAGGCACGCGCTCGGTATGCATTGCATTCGTGGCAAAGCGGATCTTCTTGCAGCGCAGCGCATTGCAGTTAAACTGCAAAGGCAAAGTAGCTAGGGCATAAGTGTGAAGTTTGCTGTAGAAGCGGAGCGTTCGCCTTTGTGAGCGGATTTCCTCCCTGTCAGAACTTGGTCCAATTGAAGAAATCCGTGAACAACAGCGATCGAAAGCAGACTTCACACGTTGCCTCTTTAACGTGCCTTCTTATGTTTAGCTACTACAGGGCTGTAATTAATTCTCCTTGCCCAGAATAAACTTCTCGATCACATGCTTCACGCCATCCTCGTTGTTGCTCAAGGTGACATAATCCGCAATTTCCTTCAACGCCGGAATCGCATTGCCCATTGCTACACCCAGACCTGCAGCCTCAAGCATCTCATGGTCATTCCAGGAATCACCGATGGCAATACAATCTGAAGGCGAGCAGCCGAAATGGGCGGCGAGGAACTTCAGCGCATGGCCCTTGGTGCCTTCATGATGCATGATTTCCAGGAAGTTCGGCTTCGATTTGGTGATATGCACCTGGTCGCCCAACAATTCACGCAGCTTTGGTCCGAGTTCGTCCAGAAAAGCAGGCTCATCGATGATGAGCATCTTGGGCGTAGGCTGGTCGACCAGCTTTTTGAAGTCGGGTTCCACATAATAAGGAGTCCGGTTCAGAGCGGTATATTCCTTAATCTTGTCATTATCTTCTCTTGAGTACAGTTTATCATCAATGTAAGTCTGCAAATGCAGATTATGCCGGATGCAATACTCGAACAGCTTTGTTGCCGCTTCGACGGGGACATAGCGTTCATACAACACTTCCTCGTCCAGCAGGTTTTTCACAAGGGCGCCTTGATAAGTAATGATCGGCACATTCAGTCCGGTCTGGCGCGCAATAGCTTGTGCTGATGCGTAGGCGCGCCCGGTTGCAAGCGTCACGACGACGTCTTGAGCGATTGCCTGCTCCAGTGCTTGTTGCGTGGCGGGAGTAACTTCCTTTTCATCATTAATCAGGGTGTCGTCGATGTCGATGGCAATTAACTTGTACAATACGTCTCTCTCCTTTATCTCTAACTTACAGACTGTCTCTATTGTACCTCAAGGTTCGGAGATTTCAATTCCGACAGGAGCATTCCTGCTAAAATACATCCGCACCCCACAATCGCCGCCATGCCCAAAATTTCTCCACCGAAGAGGACGCCGGTAATTGCCGCAAAGACGGGCTCCATGGCAAAGATGACGGCAACCCGGGCCGGACTCGTGTATTTCTGGCAAGAGGTCTGGATCCAGAAGGCAAAAGCGCTGGTTGGTCCGATCGAAATGCAGAGAGCCCATAGCACCTCTGATTTCCATAGCAAAGGAATAACTTGCTCCAGGCTTCCGACCTGTTCGGTGAACGCGGAGCCAAGCAAGCTGAGAATACCGACAACAGCCATTTGCAGAGCCGTTAAAGGCAAGGCCGGATATTTGGGGGCAAATACACCGGTATAGGCGACATGAAGCGCAAAGGCGATTGCACACAGAAAGACCAGCAAATCCCCACGGTTCATCGTATATCCGGATTCTGCAAAAGCAAGCAAATACAATCCGATTGCAGCAAGTACAATACTGCCAAGCGTAAAACGCGTGATAGGTGTCTTTAATAGCAGCAATGAAAATAGCGGGACCAACACAACCGATAGCCCGGTAATAAAGCCGGTGTTGGACGTGGTGGTATACAAGAGCCCAACCGTTTGAAAGCCGTATCCGAGGAAGAGCAATCCTCCCAGAATGACAGCATGTCCGACCATCGGCCAAGATAGCTTTCTTAATTCGGAGCGGTAGAATATGCCGATAATCAGAAGGAGAAGGAGCGTAGCTCCAATAAACCGGATTCCGTTAAAGGCAAGCGGCGGGAGTACGCGGACGGCATGCTGCACGATCAGAAAAGTACAGCCCCACATCAAGGCAACCAACAGAAGGCCGGCATCAGCAATTCGGGATCGTTTCAATTCAGTTCGGCCTCCTTTTGAACACAAGTGATCAAATTGTACATTGCTGCAGAAAAATTGACAAGGACGGAATACAGTTATGTAGGACTTGAGCAGCCAGAACGGCAAAACATGCATAACTAGAGGATTGAATAGGAACAAGCAAAACGAGTAGCACGAATAGAACAAGAGAACAAGAAAACAAGAGAGTATGACAGCATGAAAACAAGCAAACATGCGAACATGAAAGCATGAAAGCATGAAAGCATGAGAACAAGCAAACAAGTAGCTACCCAGTGCTACTGCGTCGCTGCTAGCCGAATAAGTTAGGAGCTGTTACGGCGATTATAGCGGAGAATGTCATCAAAATTGCTGACGTGGGCCGCTCGTGCGGCGAAATAAATGCCAAAAGGCACTAAAATTCCTTGCTGGGGCCAAGCTGAGCATATTTTAGTGCCGAAAGGCATTAAAATTCGTTGCAATGGCCGGACTGGGCATTATTTTAGTGCCGAAAGGCATTAGAATTTTCAGGCGTAGGGCTCATGCGGTGAAATAAGTGCCGAAAGGCATTAAAATTACATTGTCATTGAAAAGGCATAGAGAGGCGGGCGGGCCTCCTATGCCTATGAGCGGATGAAGAAGTTGGCGGCGAATTTCATTGCGGGATACTATGAATTGCTTGATTTGGATTCATGCCCAAGGGAAGGGGAGGGGCTGACTAATCCAGATCGATATCCTCAATGTTCGTAAAATTGACTCTCACCCTGACGTTTTCTCCGTTTCTGCGGATGCGGAGAACGAGATAGTCCTCTCTGACAGCGACAATGACGCCTTCCAGGTCGTTTCCGTTAAAGCGATCGATATCTACCCGTCTTCCGATCCATGCCCTGGCTTGCCGGCGAAGCCGCTCAATTCTACGATTCATAGAATCTGTTCACCCTCTTTCACTTCAGGAATAGTACATCCTATGAAAAGATGAACCAGTCTGATAGAGATAAAAGGGGAGGGATATAAAAATATGCCAGTTTACTATAAACCCGTACATTCGAACAGCCCGGAGGCAGGGAATGCTTTCCGGGCTGTGGATATCGGTTCGCAGGAAGAGACGGGCTGTAAAATTATTATTCTTCCAGGAATACCAGGCCGATGAAGTCTTCTTTTTCCAAGTTGCCAAAATAATGCTTCACGTCCACATCCTCTAATGCAGAGCGAACATCATGCTCCTCATAACGAAGCCCGCGGAGCTTGTCCTCAATATCGGTGACATCGCCGACGCCAAAAAAGTCGCCATAGATTTTGATTCCTTGAATATAGCCGTCCTTAATATTCATGCGGAGGTCGATAATGCCGACAGGGAATTTCTTCGCGTGCTTGACATTGCTTTCCGGTGAAAGCCCGTAGTTCCAATCCCAGTTCTTGTAGCGATCCCGGGAAATCTCGTGAATTTTGTTCCAATCCTCTTCCTTAAGCTTGTATTGCGGAACATCCTTCGGCTCCATGCCGAAGATATGACGGAGCAGCTCGCCGCGGAATTCCTCGATCGTCATGTCTTTGTCCATGAAGCTGAGAATGTTGGCGACACGGCTGCGAACGGATTTTGTGCTCTTGGATTTGAATTTCTCTGGATTAGCATGAAGAGAAGCCTGCACATCATCCAGGTTGAGGTTGAACATTAAAGTACCGTGGCTAAACATCCGTCCTCTGGTCGAAAATTGGGCGTTGCCGGAAATCTTCTGCTCGCCAACCTGCAGATCATTGCGTCCGCTTAATTCGGCATTTACGCCAAGGGACCGCAGCGCTTCTACCACAGGCTCGGTAAACTTGCGGAAGTTATGGAAGGACTGGCCGTCATCCTTGGTGATGAAGCTGAAGTTCAGATTGCCGAGGTCATGATAGACTGCACCGCCACCGGACAGCCGGCGAACGACCTGAATGCCGTTCTCCTTGACGTATTCCTGATTAATTTCTTCGATTGTATTCTGATGCTTGCCGATGATAATTGAAGGCGCATTAATATAGAACAACAGATAACTGTCGTCCTCCAGCGGAAGGTGTCTCAACGCATATTCCTCAATCGCCAGGTTTACGGAAGCATCGGTAATGCCTTGATTGTCGATAAACAGCATGAAAGTAATCCCCCTTGTCCAATAAAATATTTGCTTGTCTATATGCTCTCTCTATTGTAAACCAATTTTCGGCAAAAAAAAGCGCGGATTTGAATTCAACAACTCATAGCCTGCGGGGTTAATTTTCTGATCGGGGTATGGTAGACTTCACCTGAATGGCTGGAGATTTGGTTCGTGAATAAAGGTTTGCAGATTTGAATCATAAGTATTGAATGAAGGACTCGGCAGTTCTTCAAGAGAGGTGAAGAGAATGTTGGAACTATACGGACATGGCGGGGATATACATACGGCTTCAGCAAAATTTGGACTCGCACCGGAGCGCTTTCTCGATTTCAGCGCCAATATTAATCCGTTAGGACCACCCCCGGGGGTGCTGGACTTGCTGGGTCAAGCCCTGCCATCAATTACTGCTTACCCGGACCCTGGGCATCGGGGGCTTGTGTCAAGGTTATCCGGAATGCTCGGCCTGGAGCCGGAATGTCTGGTGATCGGCAATGGTGCGGCAGAGAATATGGCATTGGTATTGCTGGCCTTTGCTCCTGCAAAGGTGGGGGTGATCCAACCATGCTTCTCGGAATACGCAAAGCTTGCTGCGAAATTCGGGGCGGAGGTTATGGCTGTTTTGGGGAAAGAAGAGCGGGATTTCAAGGCTTACCCAGATCAGATCATCGAGTTGATCTCCCGCTGCGGACTCGTATTCATCGGCCAGCCGAATAACCCGAACGGGGTTCAGTATGGTCTGCAGGAATTGAAGAGCTTTGCCGAAGCGGGGGAGCGCTACAATACCGTTATTGTGATGGATGAAGCGTTTATTGACTTTATTCCCGTGGAACGAAGACAGTCCTTGGAGAAAGAACTGATGGCCTACCGGAATCTGATTCTGATCCGCTCGATGACCAAATTTTATGCCATTCCCGGGCTGCGGCTGGGATATGCGATCGCTCATCCCGACCGGGCTGCCGCTATGCGGAACAAGCAGGTAACCTGGAGCGTCAACGGCCTTGCACTGTTAGCCGGAGAGGCTTGTCTGTCCGCTAACGGAACTTATGGCAGGGACACTATAGCTATGATCACGGAACAAAGAAGCCGCTTGAGGAAAGGACTTGCTGAGTTGAGCTGCCGGACCTGGCCCGGAGAGGCGAACTTCCTGCTCGTGAGATTGCCTGAAGGCTGGACGGCTGCAGCGATCCAGGCTCGACTGGGGGAACGCGGAATTCTTGTGCGCAGCTGCGCCATGTACCCGGGCCTCGGTCCCGGGGATATCCGGATTGCCGTGAAGAGCCCGGCAGCCTGTGACAGATTATTGCACGAGCTTGGGGATGTATTGGAAAGAGGGGACAGCTGATGGCAACGCCATTTTTGTATACAGGCAATGAAGGAAGATATGAATCCGAGAGCTGGAGGGGACTGAAGCTGGTTCGGGGAGAACGCCATATCCTGCTGGAGGCGCCTGCTGGTCTGGACGGCATTAGCAGCGCTGTATACGGGGGA
Source organism: Paenibacillus apis (assembly GCF_018333295.1). Classification (NCBI taxonomy): domain Bacteria; kingdom Bacillati; phylum Bacillota; class Bacilli; order Caryophanales; family Paenibacillaceae; genus Paenibacillus; species Paenibacillus apis. Next base: position 15,817 of record NZ_BORS01000029.1, on the reverse strand, counting down.
GGAATGCGGCGCATAGAGCGGATGATCAATATCTACGTGGACCGTTTCTACCGCTGCGACAACCCCGAGGGGGATATCGCAGAAAGCTTGAAGCAGTGGGGAATTCCCACAGATCATACGGCAGGACTGCTGACTGCCGTTCAGCTGCGGCATGCGTCTGTACAGGAGGAGCAGAGCGGGGACTATTCCGTGCTATGCTGCGCTACGGCGGGCGTATCCAATGCCGCAAGAGCAGGGAGCCAGCGAACGACGTTCCGGGCGGATTGGACGCCTGGAACGATTAATGTGATGCTGGCGGTGGACGGACGCATGACCCAGGCCGCGATGGTCAATGCGGTGATGACGGCGACGGAGGCGAAGGCCGCCGCCCTGCACGATCTCGGCGTGTGCGATGCCGAGAATGGCCTTTCGGCCACCGGCACAACGACCGATGCCGTCGTCCTCGGCGTAAGCCAGCGCCCGGAGTGGGCGCTGCTGCACAGCTACGCCGGCACGGCAACGGATCTGGGCGGCACGGTTGGCCGCCTGGTGTACGCCGCCGTGAGCGAGTCGCTGCGTGCAGCAGCGGCGGAGCGGGCATGACGGCGGCGTGGTGGGTGCTGCCGGTCGCGTATGCGCTGGACCGGCTGCTGGGTGACCCGCGCTGGCTTCCTCATCCCGTGGTCGGGATGGGGAAGGCGATCTCGCGGGTCGAGGCGGCGCTGCGCCGCCTGTTCGCGCCCCGGGCCTTGCGGGGCGCGGGGGTGCTGCTGCCGCTGATCGTGGTCGGCGGCAGCTATGGGTTGACCTGGGCGCTGCTATGGCTGCTGGCCCAGGTCAACCCGTGGCTGGCGGCACTCGGAGAGGCCGCGCTGATCTGGACCACCATCGCGGCCAAGGGGCTCCGCGATGCAGGCATGGCCGTGTGCGCCCCGTTGCTCCGCGGTGACCTGCCTGCCGCGCGGCAGGCGCTCAGCATGATTGTGGGCCGCGACACGGACCATTTGGATGCGCCGGAGATTACGCGCGGCGCAGTGGAGACCGTAGCCGAGAACATTGTGGATGCCGTCGTGTCGCCGCTGTTTTTCGCGTTGATCGGAGGCGCACCGCTTGCGATGGCCTATCGTGCGGTCAATACGCTGGACTCTATGGTCGGCTATAAGAATGAACGGTACAAGGAGCTCGGCTGGGCTTCCGCGCGTCTGGATGATGCGGCCAATTACATCCCTGCGCGATTAACGGCTCTTATGCTTGTCGCAGCAGCGGCCTGTCTGCGCCTGAAGGCGCGGGAGGCCTGGAGGGCGGTACGGCGTGATGCATCCAAGCATCCCAGCCCGAACAGCGGCTACCCGGAGTCCGCTGTGGCTGGCGCCTTGGGCATCCGGCTGGGCGGCGAGAACAGCTATGGGGGACAGACTTCGTTCAGGGCTTATATGGGAGAGAAGCGCAGAGAGCTTGAGCCTCATGATATTCCCAAGACCGGAGCATTACTGATGGCTGTCTCCGGGGCCTTTGTGGTGATCGCTGCAGCCCTGCAATTTATGCTATCCTGGGCCGGTGTGGCGTGGTAGTTCGCTTTTATCCCTAGATCCTGTCCGTAAATGGAGGTGCTGAAGCATATGGAATGGTGGTTGATCCGTCATGGATATACGGAGTGGAACCGGAGTCGGCGCTATCAGGGGCACAGTGATCTTAAGCTGCTGTCTGGTGAAGAGGCAGCACTTGCGCAGCTCCCGGCTAAATTAGCGGGGATCCAATTCAGCAAGGTTTATTGCAGCGATTTGCTGCGCTGCCGTGAGACGCTGGCCCGCATTCGTCCTGATCTGGCTTCGGTTGCGTATTATGATGCCCGAATCCGCGAGTTGAATTTTGGAGCCTGGGAAGGGAAAACCTATGAGGAATTGAGGGGTTACAAGGCTTACCGGGAATGGATTGATGATCCAGCCTCGCAGGTGCCGCCTGGCGGGGAGTCCTGGGGACAATTTGAGTCCAGAGTTGCGGAATTCTGCAGTGAGCTTCGGAAGAATGCAACTGATCTCTTTCTGAATGAAGAGAATGCTTCCTTGCCTGCGCCTGTCCTGATCGTTACTCATGGAGGGGTAATTTCGCTGCTTGCAGGAAGACTGGCCGGCGGCCGTGACTTTCATGATCCTGATTTCAAGATCGCTCCGGGCGAGATTTTGCGGTTGAAGAGCATGCCGGATGGTGAGGCGGTTCTTTTACCAACGTAAAATTGACACGAAAAGGTCACAGCTAACCCTTCTCACAAATTGACTAGAACATACGTTCGTATTAAAATGAGAACAAAAGGGAGGCTGTGATGATGGATGTTTATGACAAGCTGACCATCTTGAGCGATTCGGCCAAATATGATGTGTCTTGTTCCTCCAGCGGGGTAGAGCGGGGAAATACGCCAGGCGGTACCGGTAATACGGCGGGGTGCGGCATTTGCCACAGCTTCGCAGCGGATGGACGCTGCATTTCTCTGCTTAAGGTGTTAATGAGCAATAGCTGTATTTTTGACTGTAAATATTGCGTCAATCGGCGCTCCAATGATACGAGACGGGCCATGTTTACGCCGGAAGAGCTTGCCGATCTGACGATGAATTTTTATCGCCGCAATTATATTGAGGGTTTGTTCCTCAGCTCCGGTATCATGCGGAACCCTGATTATACGACCGAGCAATTGATTAAGGTGCTGGAGCTGCTGCGGTACACCCATCGCTTTAACGGCTATATCCACGTGAAGGCCATTCCCGGAGCGGCCCCTGAGCTGATCACCCGCTTAGGATTGCTGGCTGACCGGATGAGCGTCAATATCGAGCTTCCTACACAGGACAGCTTGCGTCTTCTTGCGCCTGACAAATCCAAAGAATCGATTCTGAAGCCGATGTCGGCAATTCGTCAAGGCATTCAGGAGAATAGCTCCGATTTGGTGAAATACCGCCATGCGCCGCGCTTTGTTCCCGGCGGGCAAAGCACCCAGATGATTGTCGGAGCAACGCCTGACAGTGATTTGAGGATCATCACGCTCACCGAATCCTTATACAAGAAGTTTCAGTTGAAAAGGGTTTATTTCTCGGCGTATACGCCTGTCATGGAAGATTCGCTGCTGCCTGCACTGGACAGCAAGCCGCCGTTATTACGCGAGCATCGTCTGTATCAGGCGGACTGGCTGCTGCGGTTCTACGGCTTTGAAGCGAAGGAACTGCTGGATGAAGGGGCGCCGAATTTCAATCCGTTCATGGACCCGAAGTGCAACTGGGCGATGAATCATATCGATCAATTTCCGGTTGAAGTGAATACGGCTCCTTATGACAAGCTGGTTCGCGTACCGGGCATCGGAATCCGCAGCGCAAAGCGGATCGTTACAGCCAGAAAGGCAGGACGAATCGACTTCCATGGCTTGAAGAAGCTGGGCGTTGTCCTAAAGCGCGCGCAATACTTCATCACCTGCTCGGGCCGGCGGCTGGAAGGCTTGAAGGTCAATGAGAGCACCATTCTCCGATCGCTGATCTCCAAGCGGGAATACAGCATGTATTTGCCGAGCCCGCAAGTCGAGCAGTTATCCTTGTTCAGTGATGAGGAGCTTGCTGGCGGGGCGGGCAAGGAAGTGTTGTTGCCGTGAGTTGGACAACTGGAGTGTCGTATATCTATGACGGCACCTTTGACGGGTTGCTGACTTGCGTCTTCGAGAGCTATGAACGCAAGGAAGAACTGGCCGATATTAGCTCTGCGGAGGAGCCGCAGGCTGTTCTGTTTGCCCCGCGGACAGTGGCGACGTGTCAGGCAAAGGCGGAACGGGTCTACAACTCCATTGCGCGCAATATTTCTCCGCAAGCTCAGGATTTGATTCGTTGCGGCTTTCTTACTTGTGCCCCTCAGAAGGAGCTGCTGATTTACCGCTTCTTGCGGATCGGCTTCCGCGTTGGGGGACGAGTGATGCAAATGCTGACCGAGCCCTCGATCCATCAATTGAACAAGGCTGTGCGTCATTTGAAGACGGAAAGCCATGCTTTTATGGGGTTTGTTCGCTTCTCGATCCATGATGATGTACTGGTAGCGGTGATTGAGCCGAAAAATCGGGTGCTTCCCTTGATTGCAGGGCACTTCTGCCAGCGTTTTGCAGGCGATACTTTTTTGATTTATGATAAGAATCATGGCGAGGCCTTGATGTATCGCCATGATGCGCGGCCAGAAGAGAGACTGATGATGCTGAATGCGGACGAAATTTCCATACCGGAAGCTGACGAGAAAGAAGAGGGTTATCGGCGGTTATGGAAGCGATTCTATGATACGGTTGCCATTCAAGAACGTATCAATCACCGCGCTCGTTTATCCCATATGCCCAAGCGGTATTGGGCCCATTTGACGGAAATGCAAGAGGAATGAATCTAATGAAGAGCAGCTTTGAAATAACGGATTATGAATTGGGAGAGCATTGGCGTACAGGAGTCTGCATCTATCCCTATGCTTGCCATGAGAGCGAGCGCGATCTATGCAGGCTGGAACTGTCGTCTTTATTTGAAACAGGTGCAAATCGTACGCTGTTTAGCAGCAGGTTCGAAGCTCGAAGCGGATCGAGGAATTACATTCAGAGTCTCAAGAGAATTGACTCGGATCGGAGCCCGTTTATATCCATGCGGGTCGATATCGGGATGCAGACCCCAACCTTAGAAGAGCTGCTGGAGCAAGTAGGACATCTTACGCTGAACGGGCGCAGCTTCAAGATCATGTATCTGAAATGCGGAGAAATGCGAAGCTATGAGGAACAGCGGGAAATGGAACGCCTTGTTGGCCGGAGAATACGGGGTAAGGCTGAAATGAAGTCGCCTGATCTATTGTTTGGATTGCTTGCTTCTGAAGAGGGATGGCAGCTAGGCATATGCCGGCAGGGGCTTCGCCCTTGGCTTTCTCATAAGCATAAGCCAAGCAATTATTCAACGGGTCTGTCCGCTACCGTCGCCCGCTCTTTAGTCAATATCGCAGTGCCAGAGCTGGAGGGAATCAAGGTGATTGATCCCTGCTGCGGGATGGGCAATGTCATGATCGAGGCCTTATCGATGGGAATTGATATTGTAGGTGTAGATATAAATCCGCTTGCCGTACAAGGTGCGCGGAGAAATCTCAGCTTTTTCGGCCATGACCCTGCTGCTTTGGTGAAGCTTGGGGATATGAACGAAGTGCGTGAACACTATGACGCTGCGATTCTGGATATGCCTTACAATTTATGCTCTGTCCTGCCGGAAGGCGATAAGTTGAGGATGCTGACCCGCTTGGGGCAGATCAGTTCAAGAGCTGTAATTGTAACTACGGAGGAGATTGCAGACTTGCTCCCTGGATGCGGCTTGCATGCTATTGATCATGCATCCCTCGACAAGGGGAGCTTCAGAAGACATATCTGGCTATGTGAGAGGAAATGAGTATTAATTCCGATTCCAGCCGATTAAAAGCTCAAAAACATAACTTATCATGTTATGTTTTTGAGCTTATTTGTTTATTTTCGCTAAAAACTACTCTTTATTCCGCAGAAAATACTGTCTATAGCCAGGTTTCTATTTTATAATGTTAGATAAATTGACATTATAGAACGGAGTGGAGCTATGTTCCGATTTCAATCAGCAGTCAAGAATAAACACGAGGAGGTTTCTCCGGTTTGGGAGAAGATCGCCCGAGAATCGTTAGTTGCTGCGGATCGTCTGCAGGCGGCGGTTAGTGAAGTGGATGAAAGCATGGAGCAGCTTCAAGAGCTGTCGGAGCTTTCTTCTGCACTGGACTTGGGCTTAAAGGCAGGTAGTGAGCGTTCTTTGGAGCAAATGCAGGAAAGCCTGGCTGTGGTCCAGGAGGTCGCTTCCTCCGCACAGCGAATTCAGGATGCGGCTGAACAGCTGCATCTTCGGAGCGACAAGACACTTCAGGAAGCATCGCGTATTACAAAGTCATTAGCTGAGGCTGATGGTACGATCCGCTCGCTGGCAGAATCGCAGCAGTCCATTTCCGGTCCATTGGGTGATCTTGAGAACAATACACATCAGTTAAATAAGCTGTATGAGGAATTAGAGGGAATTGCAGGCGAGGTATCCTTACTCGCTTTAAATGCGTCCATTGAAGCAGCGAGATTGGGAGAGCAGGGCAGAGGCTTCGATGTGGTGGCAAGCCGGATGCGGCAATTGGCTGAACAGAGTACAGCTGCAATCGGCAATTCGGCTCCGTTGTTTCGCCAGATCTCTAATGAAGTATCCCGGGTGAAGGATACGATCAAGCAGGGGCAATCCTCGGCTATGGACGGGGTGGCGTTGTTGAGATCCATGGGGGACGATATTCGATATATTTCCGAGGAGATTGCCTCTGTGAACGAACACGTTGCGGAGACAGGACGTCTCAGCATGGAGCAGTCGGAAATGACTCGTAATATGAAGGTTATGATGCAAGAAGTACATCAGGTGCTTCAAAGCAATATCATCCATGTTGACGGGGCGCTGCAGCGCATGGATTCTCAGCGAGTACATATCTCCCGGCTGAAGTCGGTAGCCGCAGGGCTTCATCTTGCCCAGGATGAGCTCTTATCTTCTCTGGATACTGTTCGGGGAGTTCTTGATCAGCAGGACACAGGATTGACCTCAGCTTATGTGGAGGAGATCGGACAAGCCTTCGCGGACAAGCTGCATGCTGAAGCGGCCAGCGGTCTGTATGAGGAGATGAGTATTGATGCACATCATACAGCGCTAAAGTCTTTGTTAGCCAGGGAAGCTGGGTTGGAGGCGGCCTGGACCAATCGTGCGGACGGAACCTTTGTTGTCTCCATCCCGGAGGCAGGATTGCTGAATGCTAAGGGCAGGGAATGGTTTCGGCAGGCTATGAAGGGAAGTGCTGTCATATCGGATGTATATGTATCGGCGATTACGAAACAGCGCTGTATTACACTATCGGTACCCATCACAAAGGGCGGGGCAGTCGTCGGTGTTCTGGGAGCGGATTTGTCGCTGGGCTAATCAGCGCAGTATTCAGCGCAGGTATTCACAGTATTGTGTCTTTATAGCTTTTCCCCTATAATCCAATAGAGAAAGAAAGGTCTGAACGAGAATCGAATAATATACCTGTTTGGTCCTGAAGCCGACGTTTCGCGTGTGTCTTCGGGTTAAAAGGGAAGCCGGTGGAAGTCCGGCACGGTCCCGCCACTGTAACCAGGGATGAAGCTGCATGAGGCCACTGCAAGCAAGATTGCTTGACGGGAAGGCGAGCATTCATCGGAACCTGGAAGTCAGGAGACCTGCCAGCAGGAAGCAGACGGTCCTTCGAGGAAAGGATAACGTTCTATCAAAGCAAGCGGATTGCCTGTACATGACTCAGGCTTGCTCCGTGCTCTCTTTGAAGACGTGACCCTCCCAACGCGGACGGGTTTTCTTTTTTTTGTCCCGTTTATTCGTGTTCCGGCACTTCTTGACTACATTACAGATTATGGGGGAGAGAACGAATCATGAAGAAATGGACTCAGATGTGGGCGCTGGTACTGTTGGCTCTCGTGATCGCACTGACAGGCTGTGGTGCCAAGGAGAACAATAGTGCCGCGACAAATAACGCAACAAATGCGGTTCAAAATGCTGCAAACGAGACTTCATCCAATACAGCGGATGAACAACCTGCTGACTCATTAAGCACGGAATATCCGTTAACAGTGACCGATGCCTTCGGAGTGGAATTCACCTTCGAATCTGCGCCAGAGCGCATCGTATCTCTTGCGCCTTCCGAGACCGAAGGGTTGTTCGCGCTGGGTCTGGATGAGCAGGTGGTAGGGGTATCCGATAATGATGATTATCCGGAAGCGGTTCAAGACAAGCCGCGGATGGGCGGGTTTCAAATCAATGTTGAAGCTGTCATCGCAGCCCAGCCTGACTTGGTGCTCGCCGGCAACCTGGTTGGTGAGGACGTGGTAAAGAGTCTTAGTGACCTTGGAATCAAGGTGTATCGTTCCAATCCGAAGACGGTGGAGCAGGTCATGGAGAATATCCGTACCGTCGGACAAATCACAGACCGCGGACAAGCCGCAGAGGAAGTTATTGCGGGGATGGAAGCCGAGTTGAAGAAAGTAACCGATGCGGTGCAATCCGTACCGGATGATCAGAAGAAGCAAGTATATATCGAATTTTCGACGGGCTGGACGGTTGGCAAGGGTGAATTCATGGATGAAATGATTACGCTTGCCGGAGGAGTGAACGTGGCTTCCGACATTACCGGCTGGAGCGAAATCAATGAAGAAAACATTATTCAAAAGAATCCGGATGTCATTCTGTATGCGCAAAGTGTAATAGATGAAAAGAATCGCACACTGGCCGAGATCATCAAGTCAAGAGGCGGGTGGGAGCAAATCACGGCGGTGAAGGAAGACCGTATTGTTGGCTTGGATGACAATCTGTTAAGCCGTCCGGGTCCGCGTGTGACTCAAGGCTTGATTCAGGTTGCCGCAGCGATTTATCCGGACCTGATCCAGCCATGAGATCCAAGCTGACCGGCTACGGTATTCTCGGCTTGGGACTGCTGTGCGTTACGCTGGTCATCTGTGTCGGCTTCGGCTCTGTATCCGTGCCTGCACGGGAGATTACCGCGATTCTTGCTCATCGCATTCCGGTGATCGGCAGCATGGTAGAACCGCAATGGAGTGCCGCATCGGAGACGATTGTGATGCAGGTCCGCTTACCGCGGGTGCTGCTGGGACTGTTGGTCGGGTCTACGCTGGCTGTAGCGGGAGCTGCGTTTCAAGGTGTGCTGCGCAATCCGCTTGCAGACCCGTTCACGCTCGGCGTATCCTCCGGATCGGCTGTCGGAGCTGCGGTGCTCATTTTCTTTGGCTGGCAGTTCTCCTGGATCGGCATATTCACGCTTCCGGTCGTTGCCTTTACTACGGGGGCGCTGACACTGGGCATTGTGCTCTGGCTTGCCCGTGAGCAGGGGAAGATTCCTGCGGAAAGCCTGATCCTGTCCGGCGTAGTGATGCAGTCCTTTTTAGGTGCGATTGTGTCGTTCCTGACCGCGATGTCGAAGAAGACGATAAATGAAATTATGTACTGGACAATGGGAAGCTTGAACCTCCGAGGATGGTCGTATACGGCCATCCTGCTTCCATATTTACTGGCAGGCTTGATCTTCCTGTGGAGCCAGGCCCGCTCCTTGAATCTGCTGGCGCTTGGCGAGAAACAAGCGGCTCATTCCGGGCTTCATGTGGAACGGACCAAGCTGCTGACTCTGCTTGTCGCCACATTAATGACGGCAGCTGCTGTATCGGTGTCCGGGGTCATTGGCTTTGTCGGCCTGGTCATTCCCCATATGATCCGTTTGTTCACCGGCTCTGATTACAGATTGATTATTCCGTTATCCGCTCTTGGCGGGGGGATCTTTATGATGTGGAGCGATCTGGCAGCCAGATCACTGCTTGCGCCTACGGAGATTCCACTGGGTGTGATTACAGCATTTATAGGCGCTCCGTTCTTCGGGTATTTGCTGTACCGAAAGAAAAAAGTCAGAGAGAGTGAGTCATGATGCTCGAGGTAAAGCAGGCGTCCAAAGCGTACGGCAAGCAGCAGGCCTTAAAGGATATTGACTGGAAGGTCAAGCGAGGGGAGTTCTGGGGAGTAATCGGACCGAACGGCAGCGGCAAGAGCACGTTGCTGAATTTGCTGTCCGGTACGGAGAGGGCGGACGCCGGGGAAGTCCTTCTCCATGACAAGCCGATCGAATCCTATCGACGTAAAGAACTCTCAAGGCGTCTTGCCGTATTGCAGCAGGATGGCCTTCCTCCCATTTCGTTTACGGTCAGAGAGGTATTGGAAATGGGGCGTTATCCTTTTCAGAACTGGCGAGGAACGGATATGGATGAGCATGCGGAGCATATTCTGGAAGACATTATGCAACGTCTTGACCTGACCTCGCTTGCCGATCGGCCGCTAAGCAGTTTGAGCGGGGGCCAGCGTCAACGGGCTGCCTTGGGCAAGGTAATGGCTCAGCAGCCTGAGATTATTTTACTGGATGAGCCGACTACTTTTCTGGATATTCGCTATCAGCTGCAATTTATGGAATTGGTCGAGACATGGCGGCAGCAAGAGGACTTGACGGTGATTGCAGTTATGCATGACCTCAATCTGGCCTCTTTATACTGCAATGCCTTGCTTGTGCTGGATCGAGGGCAAGTTGCTGGCTCTGGCTGCCCGAAGCAGTTGATGACGCCTGAGCTGATCCGGAGAATTTTTGCGGTTCATGCGTATAATGTGCCGCATCCCGATCACGGCGAACCACAGCTGCTGTATCGAAAGGGGCCTTCACAGACCTCACCGGATAATTCTGATAGAATAGGAATACGATAATTCGATATCTTGGAAGCGAGGTTGAAACGATGAATCAGACGATCTCAAGCCTGGTGGATAGCATTGCTCCGGTGGACAAGTCTGCGGAAGAGGCGGCTCTGGCCCATCTGAACCAGTTGACGAAGCCCCCCGGCAGTCTCGGCAAATTGGAGGCGTTAGCCGTCAAGCTCGCCGGAGTGAGCGGAAAAGTCATGTCCTCCTATCCCGCACGCGCCGTTGTTGTAATGGCCGGAGATCACGGGGTATGTGAAGAAGGAATCAGTGCTTTTCCGTCCGAGGTTACCGCGCAAATGGTCAGTAATTTCCTGAATGGCGGTGCGGCTGTCAATGTGCTTGCCCGTCAAGCGGATGCTGAGGTGCTCTGTGTTGACATCGGGGTACAGACGGACTTGCAGCACCCTGGGTTGATATCGAAAAAAATCAGGTACGGGACAGCTAATATGGTCAAGGAACCGGCGATGACGCGGGAAGAGGCGGAGGCGGCTATTATGGCTGGCGCTGAGGTTGCCCGGAGTGCCTTCTCCCGCGGTGTAAGACTCTTTGTGACCGGAGAGATGGGGATCGGCAATACAACGGCAAGTGCGGCTGTGATGAGCGGATTGACGGGCATCTCCACCCGGGAGAGCGTTGGCAGGGGGACCGGAATTGATGATGATGGGCTTCGTCTCAAAATCATTACTGTAGATCGGGCCCTCGAATTGCATAAGCCGAATGGTCATGATCCGGTGGATGTTCTGTCCAAGGTAGGCGGCCTGGAAATTGCCGGTCTTACGGGCGTTATCCTCGCAGCTGCGGCACTGCGCTGTCCTGTCATTATTGACGGATTCATCTCGAGTGCGGCTGCACTCGCCGCAGCTAAGCTCGCGCCTGATGCTGTCCAGTATATGATTGCTTCCCATGTATCTCAAGAGCCTGGGCATGTTCATTTGCTGAAGGAGCTTGGTCTGGAGCCTATGCTGCATCTTGATATGCGATTAGGGGAAGGGACTGGCGGTGTGCTGGCTATTCACCTTGTAGATGCTGCCTGCAAAATCATGGCGGAGATGGCGACATTCACAAGCGCCGGCGTCTCTTCAGCTTCTGATGGGACTGCATCTTCGCCTGAGGGGGAAGCGCGATGATCGTATTGGTCACAGGCGGCGCGCGAAGCGGCAAGAGCAGCTTTGCCGAGTCCTGGTGCATAAAGCACAGTGATTCCGGGAGCGGGCTGTATATTGCGACTGCACAGGCTTTTGACGAGGAGATGAAGGAGCGTATTCAGCATCACCGGGGCCAGCGGGAGGGGAGCGGGTTCAAATGGACCACGCTGGAGGAGCCTCTCCGACTGCCGGAGCTTCTCTCGACCCTTGTTCAAGCAGGGAGCAGTTCATCGGTTGTGCTTGTAGATTGTCTTACCTTATGGCTTTCCAATGTGCTGCTAAGCGATGAGGAAGAGAACGGCTCGGGGGAGGAATCCCGGACAGAGTCCAGCATTCGTAGGCTTGTTGAAGCTGTGTCGGCATATTCAGGTCAGCTTGTTCTGGTGACCAATGAGGTAGGAAGCGGGATTGTTCCGGAATTTAGATTGGGGAGACAGTACAGGGATCTGGCAGGACGGCTGAATCAAAGCATCGCAGCGATTGCCGACCAGGTATTTCTGGTAACCGCCGGTATTCCAATCGAGTTAAAGGGCAGGGAGTATCGGTTATGAGACAGACGGTACAGCCGCTTCAAGCGGCCTTTCAGTTTCTGACCCGCTTCCCGGTCAAAGCGGAGCTGGATTTCACACCGGAGCTGCTGCGTGCAAGTACGCGCCATTATCCGTTAGTTGGAGCCGTTATCGGCGTAAGTATATGTGCCGCGGCGCTGCTGGCCTCCTGGCTGCTCCCGCCGCTGCCCGCCGCTGTAATCAGCTTGATCATCTGGGTCTGGCTGACAGGGGGCTTGCATCTTGATGGCTGGATGGATTGTGCAGATGCCCTGCTTAGCTACCGGCCACGAGAAAAGATGCTGGAGATCATGAAGGACAGCCGTGTAGGAGCCATGGGGGTGCTGGCCTGCGTTCTGCTGTTGATGCTAAAGGCCGCGCTGCTCTCCTCGCTTATTGCTGCCGGGCAATTGGCTATCTCCTGCGCCTTGTTGACGGTGCCCGTATGGAGCCGCTGGTTCATGGTGTACGCTATGAGCAAATGGCCATCGGCCAGAGACGGAGAAGGACTTGCTGCAAAATTCGGAGGCCTGAACGCATCTAATGCCCAAAGCGCCGCAGTATCGGCAATCTTGATCACATTCCTGGGGATGACGATTCCTTTGTTGGTGTTTGGCGTTACCATCGGGCTTCCGGCTGCTTCCTATGGAATCTACTTCTTTGCTGCTCCATTGCTGACGCTAGCTGCCGGAGTATATGCAGGCAGTAGAGTCAATAAGAAGCTGGGCGGATTAACGGGAGATGTGTATGGCGCGCTTAACGAGGGCTTGGAGTGTCTTCTTTTGCTGGCCGCAGTGATTTTGTTCCTTTAGATGTTAGGTTAATGTGATCTGATCCAAATCCAAAAGCGGCTGCTCGAAGGAGCTTGATTCCTTCGGGCAGCCGCTTTATTCTAGATTTTAAACTTGAGCACTTCATTTTGAAGGATCAAGGCATGATTGTATAACTCCTGCACGATCTTTGTATGCTCTTCCATTTCCTTGATTTGCTGTTCCGCATAACCGGCAATTTCTTCGATACTCTTCAACGATTTGCCCGTAATATTGGCGGCCTCTTCCACGGAGGCAGTCACTTCCTCCGTTCCGGCGGAGACCTCCTGCGTAGAAGCGGAGACGCTTTGGATCGTCATGTTGATATTGTTGATTAATGCAGTCAATTGCTCGAAAGCGTTGCTTGCTTGTGTTACGCGCTCCGTGCCTGAATGAATCTCGTCACCGACTAGATCCATTGCCTGTACAGAATTCATCGCTTCCTCGCGGATGCCCAGCAAATTCTCGCTGATCTGATCTGTTGCAAGCCGCGACTGCTCGGCAAGCTTGCGCACTTCTTCAGCAACAACCGCAAAGCCTTTGCCATGCTCGCCTGCGCGGGCCGCTTCGATTGCCGCATTGAGTGACAGAATATTGATTTGCTTCGTAATCTCCATAATCGTGCTGACCGTTGTTGAGATCGACTCCGACCGGTCGTTAAGCGCCGCAATCGACTCTCTTGACTTGGAGGCGGCCTCTTCGACCAGCTTCATTTGGGAGACGGCGGTTTGAGCAAGCTCGTTGCCTGTCATTGCTTCATTGGAAGCTTGACCGATCTTCACGGTTACTTCAGCCGAGGAGGTAGCAATATGCTGCACGCCCTGAGAGATTTCCTCCATTGCACGAGCATTTTCAGCCGTAGTGGAAGCAATCGTGTAGCTGCCTTTTTCGATTTCGCTCGTAGCTGCGCCGGAACGCTCCGTCAGTTCTTTAAAGGTCGCGGCCGATTGATTCAAGTATCCGGACCCATCAACCACGGCCCGGGAGGTCGTCATAACCTTGCCGATCATATCCTGCAATTGCTTGCTCATGCTTCGGAAGCTCTCCGCCAGCTTGCCGACCTCATCCTTGGAAGTATAATCAACAGTTTCTCTGAAGTCGCCCTTGGCCATTTTTTCAGTCGCGATGACCAGTTTCTTCATAGGCTTGGAAATTCGGCTGCTGACGATATAGGCCCCAAGCAAGCCGATCACGATGACAGTAAGCGAAATCAAGAGACAGATCCAGAGGATAAAGGCTTCCTTGTCCTTGATAAAAGTAGCATCCATGCTTACCGCAAGGATAGCCGTGCTGCCAGGCAGTGCGATATAGGCGGTCTTATGGTAACCATACTGGTCTGCATAAAGATCTGTGATGGAGGCATTGCCTTTCGATTCTACAGATTTCATAGCCTCCTGAATCTCAAGCTTGTCCCCGACTTTCATCAAGGAATCCTCGCTGACCCCGATGACCGTGGCCTCGCTCTCCTGCAGGTCGAATAAGTAGGCGGAATCCAGCTGGAATTCTTCTACCTTTTGCGTCAGATAAGACTCGACGGCAAAGCGTGAGTTTTCCTTTCCATTTAACAGTTGAAGAGCCTGGGAGGTATCAAGTTGTCTGAAAATATCCTTGGAGCTGGTTTTCAGTACTTTGTCGAACTGGGGGAGAACCTGCTGGTTAATAATTCCGGTAGACACCAAATAGAAGCTGGTAGTAAACATTAGTGAAGATAATAAGATAACCACTGTAAATGTAACCATAAACTTGCGGTTGATAGAATGACTCAGTTTCAGCATGAACATCCTCTCCATTTATCCAGTTTTCATTTTCTCTATGTTTTTCTCTATGTATTGTAGGCGGACAATGGAAATTGACCGCTGTTCATTATTTCTATTCTATAGAAAAAAAAGGATTTTGAAAATAAACAATTTTGTGTATTTCATTTTCATTATCGTTACTTTGGGGAAGAAAGTGTAGTAAAGAAGGCTGAATTGTGATAATTTGTCGTTTGGGAGGCGAAGGCGGTTGTTTAATGTTGCTTGGGGTATTTTGTATATGCTTGTAAATTTCAGTTTCTTTCTGCTTTGTTACAAGCTGTTTGGTAAAAAAGGAATCTACGCCTGGATAGGTGTGGCTACTGTGGTGGCTAACATTCAGGTGATCAAAACGATTGAAATGTTCGGCATCGTGATGACGCTGGGCAATACGATGTATGTCAGCTTGTATCTGGCGAGCGATCTGTTGAATGAGAAGTTTGGACGTAAGGAAGCGAAGAAGGCGGTATGGTTCGGTTTCTTCACATTGATTATGACGACGATTCTGATGCAGATGACGTTGGTCTTTGAACGTCAGCCAAGCGATACGGGGCAAGCCTCGCTGGAGACGATCTTCGGCCTGATGCCAAGATTGGCCTTAGGAAGCCTGAGCGCCTATTTTGTGAGCCAGTTTCTGGATGTACGCTTATATGCCTGGATCCGCAAATTATATCCCGCCCGCAACCAGCTTTGGATCAGAAATAACGGGAGTACGATGGTAAGCTCGTTTGTCGATACCTTGATCTTCTGTACTATTGCATTTGCCGGCGAATACAGTCTGCAGGTATGGACGGAAATTTTACTGACGACCTACTTATTTAAATTTGTACTGACGGCAGCAGGGACACCCTTCCTGTACATTGCGCGGAATTTTCGCCATGAAGAGGATGAAACTGCCGTTGCCGGCTCCTAGATAGTAGGACTCCGAACCTACTTTCGGCAAGCCTCGAAGCTTTAGTGACATTCTGCATTATAATCGCCTCACGAGCACCCGTGCCAGCAATTTTAATGCCCTAAATTCACTTATTTCCTAACGCAAAATTTGGGACGTGCTAACGGACATTTTGGAGACTGTCTATTAACTGTTTACAACTCACTAACTTCAGCAATTCATATTCCGTTTTTTAGTACTAGAATGATTGGTTTTCTCCCGAATTCGTCCATTATCTACGTATTCCGTGGTATAATGGTCGT
>NZ_BORS01000028.1:0-30905 GCF_018333295.1 Paenibacillus apis | reverse complement strand
GACCGACTCCTTTTTGTTTTATAGCTCTGATTGTGGAAAGTCCAATGGGTTGAGCTTACTTCTCATTATTTCCACAATTAACCTACGTAGTAGCAATTAGGATGTCGGTTTCGTTCATTATAACTAGGAAAAATGGGGAGCTGGCGTACCTAGGGTTCAGGTTCAGTTCGGGCTCCCGTTTGAATTTCCCGGTTTAGCAATCATTAAAACGAAAAACCCCGATCCATTCGGACCGGAATTTTTCATTGATATGGAGCCCAGGGTGATCGAATCCCTGACCTCATCGCTGCCAGTGGAGCGCTCTCCCAGAATGGTCATTATCTTCGCACGGCCCGGCTGCTAACCTTTTTTCGACACTGCCGCAGCAGCGCGCTGCATGAATTTCGGGATTAACACCAACGATAATAACGCGACTGCAAAATGCAGCGGATTCGCCACAGCTCCAATATGAGGCTCCATCGGATTTGAGGCCGTGTTGACGGTCATCAATACAGCCATTGCCAAACTCAAGATTGCATAGTATATCACTACCCGAGACGATTTCTTTAGCCAAACACGATAAATCAATGCCCCTATTACATTAGCGAAAAATGCGGATAGTGTAATCGAAACCCCGTTTAACATTTCGAATTCAAAGTCATTGGCCGCGATAATTCCCCAGGCCAGCAGATTAGCTGCAATGGCTGAAATAACTCCTGCCGCCGAACCCGCTATCAATGTTCTGCCTATCGTAACGGACCTGGCTATCTGTTGTTGTGTCGTTGTCTGCATGACAAGCAACTCCTCTCTTTTGTTCACTTATGGGTATCATCTACTTGTGTCGGAACTGCTGGATCAAGAAGCTGTGGCTTCCGCAGTGCAAGACTGAGAGCGATACCTGCGGCTGCCAATATAGCAGTCAATAGAAACGTATCACTATAAGCTGCGGCAATATTTTGCAGTTCCACATTCATGGTCGTCTCATTCAATCGATAGGCAAGAAATCCCGTAAGACCCGCTACCGCCAAAGATGTTACTACATGCTGCGCTGCGGTAGTGAGTGAAGTGACTCTTCCGACAAGAGAACGTGGAGCGGAATTGAGAACATGAGTATTTAGCGCCATCATAATAAGCCCCATACCGGAGCCAATCATAAACAAGGGCAGCAATAGCATCGACAGTCCGGCCTCCGGTGAAACTTGCGATAGCCAAAATAGCGCAGCCGATACGGCGGTTAAACCAATCAGCGCCAGCGGACGGGCGCCCACCTTGTCAAACATACGCCCCCCAACAGGTGTGAAAAGGATCGAACCGACCGCTTGAGCCAGCATTATCAATCCCGTATCAAGTGACGAATAGCCCCGAACAGTCTGGAGATATACCGGAAACAGGACCATAACGCCAAACAATGCGATTTGCACAAGCCATAAAAGCAGAATACCTCGTGTAAAATCAGAAGATTTGAACACACGCAATTCAAGCAAAGGCTGCCTGTGCCGCAGTTCTGTTACAATCAATCCGAACAATGCCGCCGATCCGACAGTAAGAGCAATCACAGTACGGGCGGACGTCCAGTCTGTAGTCCCTTCGGCTACTCCAAAGGCCAGCATGGAGAAAGCCACCGGAGCCAGTATCATCCCAAGCTTATCCAACTTTGGCACTTCAACCTGCGGAAAGACCGGCAAGTATTTCATCCCTACCGCAATGGCTATAATGCCAATCGGCAGATTAATGAGAAAGATCCATTGCCAAGATACATAATCTAGAAGCCAACCTGATAATACAGGACCGAACGCAGGAGCAATCAGGATAGGAATGCCCAGCACACCCATGACTGTCCCTATCTTATGGGGCGGCGTCAACCGGTAAATCACTGCCATGCCAATCGGAGCAACCATGCCTCCGCCAAGTCCTTGCACAATTCGGAAAATAATCAATTGTTCAATGGTTTGTGCCATACCGCATAGTACGGATCCCACGGTAAAGAGCGCAACGGTTGTCAAAAAAATACGCTTAGCTCCAAATTTGTCCGTCATCCAGCCTGCAAGGGGAATAACAGCAGACAATGCCAGAGTATAGCTGGTGAACGTCCACTGAACGACAGCCAAAGTACTCTCAAACTCCTGTTGAAACTTTGGAAAAGCAACATTAACAATGGTGCTATCCAGTATGACCATCACCATGCCAATGACAACGGCAATTAATGGAGCGATAATCATTCGTATGGAAAAGGGCTGAATGTCGGTCAAATGAATCCTCCTTTCATTTACTGTGATTTATAAAATCATAGTTAAAGGCAAAAAAATGAGATATCTCGAGTTACATTATATTCATAAACTGTGTTTTCGTCAATCACAGTTTATGTTTAAGGTTATTTTAATTTCCCTCGTTGATTTTCTTGATCAAGTCCGCTATTGTATGCCGCTCTAAAACCTGAATTAACTGTTTTTCCGACTCATTAATCACGGTGGTGAACATTTCCCGGGTTTCTTCGGCAAAAGGCCCGCTGATGGTTGTATCAAGCAAACCCGCATAAAGCGGCTCAACCATCTGAATCGCCCGGTATACATCAGCAAAAGAGATATCCTCCGGTTTTCTGTGAAGGGCATATCCACCCTCCCGCCCTTCTCTCGCCTCAACGATTCCCGCCTTGACCAGTCGGGACAGGACGCGGCGCGTTAACGTGGCTTCACTGCAAACATGTTCAGCAATTTCATTGCTGGCACAATGCGACTTTTGCTGGCCTGACATGAACACGAGTGACTGAAGGGCATAGCCCAACCATTTGGGCGTTGCTGTTGGTGTATATTTTTCAGTTGGCATTAGACGTCACCTCATTAGATTCTATTGTAACAGCAGATATCGACCGATGCCAGTATGCTATTTCCTTAATAAGCGACACACAGCACTCCGTAGTAAATACAAAAAAACGGCATCTCTGCCGTTTAGTGTTAGGTGTTGGTGGAGCCTAGGGGGATCGAACCCCTGACCTCATCGCTGCCAGCGATGCGCTCTCCCAGCTGAGCTAAGGCCCCTTATTTAGTTAACGCTGGTTTCACAGCGACCCTTTGAGTATATAAAATCCTTCATAACTTGTCAAGAAGTATATGTGTAAAAAAACTGCCGACAGACAGCGTCTCCTCACGCTTTACCATCGGCAGTTCTATCGTACATCCTTCAAATTATTTTCCCGGTGCGGCCAGTTTTTCCGCGCCTACCAGCGGTCGCTTCCATAGTCCGAACGCCAAGCCGGATATTACCGCACCAATGACCACGGCGAGCAGGAACAGCAGGGCATGGTTCGCCAGGGCCGCTACGAAAATACCGCCATGCGGAGCCGGAATATTGATTCCCCACCATTGGGTCAATCCGCCGGCAATCCCTGCGCCGATAATGCTTGTCGTCAATACCCGCAGCGGATCGGCAGCGGCGAACGGAATGGCTCCCTCCGTAATAAAGGAGAAGCCAAGCACATAGTTCGTCAAGCCGGACTGGCGCTCCTGGGCGGTGAACTTGTTCTTGAACAATGTCGTGGCCAGGGCAATCGCAAGCGGAGGAACCATCCCTCCGGCCATAACGGCTGCCATCATCATGCCATTCGTGTTGCCGCTGGAAGTGAAGACACCGATTGCGAAGGTATACGCGGCCTTATTGAACGGCCCGCCCATATCGATCGCCATCATACCGCCAAGCAGCACGCCCAGCAACACCATATTGCCTGTGCCAAGATTATTCAGTGCGTTGATCATGCCCTCATTAATCCAGCTGAAGAATGGCCCGAACAGATAATGCATAATCGCACCCGTAACCAACAGACCGAAGATCGGATAGAGCAGGATCGGCTTCAAGCCTTCCAGCGTTTTAGGCAGACCTGCAAACACTTTTCTCAAACCAATGACGACATAACCGGCAAGGAAGCCCGCCGCCAGACCGCCAAGGAAGCCCGCATTGGCGCCTACCGCCATCAGGCCGCCGACCATCCCCGGCATGAGCGCCGGACGATCGCCGATACTCATGGCAATAAAGCCTGCGAGCACCGGAATCAGGAAATGAAACGCACCATCGCCTCCGCCGATCGCCATCAACAGCGTAACCAGCGGATGGTCACTTCCCAGAACCTGCTCGAACAGGAAGGATAAGGCCAGTAGAATCCCGCCGCCAACTACAAACGGAAGCATATGGGAAACACCGTTCATCAGATCCTTGTAGATTTTGCTGCCTACACTGGTCTTCCCATCTTTATCCGCTTCAGCTTGACCGCCTGCTCCTGCACTCCGGTAAATTGGAGCTTCACCGTTCACGGCTTTACGGATTAACTCCTCCGGCTTGCGGATTCCGTCACTGACCGGACGTTGAAGCACCGGCTTTCCATCAAAGCGGTCCATATCCACCTTCTTGTCAGCGGCGACGATAACCCCCTTCGCCCGGCGAATCTCCTCAGCGGTCAGTACATTGCCTGCGCCTTCAGAACCGTTCGTCTCGACACGGATATTCACGCCCATTTCTTTGGCCTTCTTCTTCAAGGCATCCTCTGCCATGAACGTATGGGCGATCCCCGTCGGACATGCCGTCACGGCAATGACGAACGGTTCTTCACGATGATCGCCACTATCACGATCCGCATCTGTAGATATCACAGTCACAGCATCGCCGACTGCTTTGGCCGTGTCGGTTACTTGGGTCACACCCGCAACCGTGGCCGGCGTACCTCCTGCATTGTGTGCATCCGTCTCAGGCTTTTCGTTTTCTTTCGCTGCCTTCGCTGCTTCCTCTGCACTCTGTCTTTCATCGAACAATCGGGTCACTTCTTCCGGTGACGATGTGTTCATCAGTTGCTGGATGAAGTCACTGTCGATCAATAGCCGGGAAAGCGAAGCCAAGGT
Organism: Paenibacillus apis; assembly: GCF_018333295.1. Lineage (NCBI taxonomy): Bacteria > Bacillati > Bacillota > Bacilli > Caryophanales > Paenibacillaceae > Paenibacillus > Paenibacillus apis. The sequence goes on along the minus strand of NZ_BORS01000028.1, from coordinate 26,043 downwards.
CCGCATATGTGTATTTCCCGCACCGTCCGGCGCTGCGATCATGAAGAACAGGTACGCGGGCTCCCCGTCCAGGGCCTCAAAATCAACACCTTGGGCACTCTTCGCAAAGACGACCGTTGCCTCATTAACCGCCTTCGTCTTGGCATGCGGCATCGCAATTCCGCCGCCAATTCCGGTGCTTGATTCGCCCTCCCGTCTTAATATCGCCTGCTTGAATTCCACAGCATCATTGATCCGGCCGCTGGCCGACAGACTCGCAATCAACTCATTCAATGCCGCTTCTTTCGTTGTTGCCTGCAGATTCATGATCATCGTCTCTTTGAGCATCAGATCCGTGATTTTCATTCGGCTTACCCCTCCTAAACAAATTTGATTTCAACTTGCTTGCGCAGCTTATGAATCAGTTCTGTCTCCGCCAAGTCATCAGAGAATGCCGTGGCGCTTCCGCACGCAACCCCTGTAGCAAATGCTTCCATCACATCTCCGCCTTGAGCCCATGCTCCCACAAACCCTGCGATCATCGAATCTCCGGCACCGACCGAATTGCGGACAGTCCCTTGAGGAACATTGGAGCGGTAGACTCCCTCTTTAGTAATCAGGACCGCGCCATCTCCCGCCATCGAGACGAGAACATGCTCGGCCCCCTGCTCCTGCAGCTTTTTGCCGTAATAGATAATTTGATCGATCGAGTTGATTTCAACATTGAACAGCTCTGCCAGTTCATGATGGTTCGGCTTGATCAATAGGGGCCTGTGCGAGACACCCCGCAGCATCGCTTCCCCCGTTGTATCCAGTACAAAACGAACGCCTATCCTGCCGCAAGCTTCAATCAGCCGGTCATAGTACATACCTCCCAGTGAGGAAGGTACGCTTCCGGACAGCACGACAATATCGCCGACAGCGAGTGAATCCAATTTCCGGCACAGCTCATCCGCCTCCTCGGGAGTAATCGTGGGACCCTGACCGTTAATTTCGGTCTCTTCCCCATGCTTGAGCTTGATATTAATCCGGGTATCCCCTGTAACCTGAACAAAATCTGTCGTGATGTTCTCCGAGGCCAGGGTTTCCTTGAGAAAATCTCCTGTAAAACCGCCTAAAAAGCCTAGTGCCGTATTTTCCACACCAAGCCTGCTAAGGATGCGCGATACATTGATCCCCTTGCCCCCGGGGAGCTTAAGATCGCTCTGCATGCGGTTCAGTTCTCCCAGCTGTAGTCCATCCACATGAACGATGTAATCAATAGACGGGTTCAATGTTACTGTATAGATCATGGCTATCCCTCAATTATTTTAGTTTTGTGAGTTAATGATTCCCTTAACGCATCCGGAACAGCGTCTGTAATGAGATAAGCATCATCAAGATCGAACATCCGGGCAAATAGCACCTCGCCAAGCTTGCTGGAATCTGCAAGAATAAAGGCTGCTCCCGACAGCTCTTTCGCCCTGCGCTTGATAAGCGCCTCCTCCGGATCAGGTGTAGTATACCCCATTTGGGCATCCACCCCATTGGCTCCCAGAAAGCATTTATCAAACCGGAACTGCTCCATGTTTTGCATAGCCATACTTCCGATCACGGCCTTGGTATGCATCTTCATCATCCCGCCCAGCAAATAACTGCGAATGTTCTTACCCACGAGCGCCTCCACATGGGATAACCCGTTTGTAACCACCGTCACCTGCTCCGCTTCTATATAGGAAATCATCTTTAAAGTAGTAGTACCCGCATCTAGAAAAATACAATCGCCATCACGAAGCTGTCTGGCCGCCCGACGGGCAATCAAGTCCTTTTCTTGAATGTTTTTGAATGTTTTCTCATTCATTCCGGGCTCCTGACGGTTATCCTTCGGGAGTGCTGCCCCGCCATGAATTCGCCGCAACATCCCTTGCTCCTCCAGGTCAACAAGATCACGACGAACGGTTGATTCCGATGTCCCGAGCAGCTCTACCAGCTCCTGAAGCTTAACAATTCCCCGCTGTTGCAAGCGCTCTATAATTATCGCATAACGCTCTTCTGTCAGCATGACATTCCCTCCAACCCCATCATTCGATCTATATCTTAACACATATTCGTTCAAAATCAATCACAAATAATCAAAATCATTTCTAACGAATTCGAACGTTTTCTGAACTCTATTGCTCACTTAAAAGGCATGTTACAATAGAACAAGGATTCTCCAAATTTGAAATAGCTTCCATCAGGTAAAGAAAGGATCGACCTTCTATATGATAATAAAACCACGTACCCGGGGATTTATTTGTACGACTGCTCATCCGGAGGGATGTGCCCGTCAGGTGCAGCAGCAAATCGAGTATGTACAACAGCGTCCAAGAATTTCCGGCCCAAAAAATGTTCTCGTCATCGGCGCCTCAACCGGATATGGCCTAGCCTCCAGGATTGTGGCCGCTTTTGGCGCAGGGGCCAATACCATCGGCGTATATCGCCCAAGTACAGCAAGCGGTTCACGGACGGCGTCCGCCGGATGGTATCATTCAGCAGCCTTTGAGGAAGCTGCCCATGCCGCAGGACTTCGTTCCTTCAGCGTGACTGGAGATGCATTCACCCCCGAGACCAAACAGAAGACCGCAGAAGTCATTGCCCGGGAATTGGGACAGGTGGATTTGATCATTTACAGTGTTGCCACTGCCCGCCGGTACGATCCCAAGACAGAAGAAACCTACACCTCTGTGCTGAAGCCGATAGGGCAGAGCTACACGAACAAGACTGTTAATTTCCATACAGGAGAAGTCAGCCTGGTTACGCTTGACCCTGCATCGGAGCAAGAAATTGAACACACGGTAAAAGTGATGGGCGGCGAGGACTGGCAGGATTGGATTAAGGTCCTTAATGATGCCGAGGTCCTGGCTCCGCATGCCGTTACGATAGCCTTCTCCTACATAGGCTCTCAGATCACTCAGCCTATTTACCGTGAAGGCACCATCGGCAAAGCTAAGGATCATTTGGAGCAAACCGCCAGAGAGCTTCACGAGCAGCTGTCTGCCGGTGGAGGCGGCGCCTATGTCGCAGTGACCAAAGCACTCGTCACGCAATCCAGCTCCGCAATTCCGGTAGTGCCGTTATATATGTCGGTCTTATACAAGACGATGAAGGAGCATGGTCTTCACGAAGGCACGATTGAGCAGATGGTTCGCTTATTCACAGAGCGTCTCTACACAGACGGATCGGTGCCTGTTGATTCACTGGAGCGGATTCGCCTGGATGATTGGGAGATGCGAGGAGATATCCAAGAAGAGGTAAGCCGTATTTGGGCAGAGCTGGAGACAAGTAATGTATTTCAGCTTACGGACCTTGAAGGCTTCCGCAAGGAATTCTTCCAATTATTCGGCTTTGAGACAGATGGCGTGGATTATGAAGCGGATTGTGATCCTGAGGTTGCAGTACGAAATGTAATATCTTAATGACAACGGAAAGCAAGAAGTTCTATGCAGTAGGAGTCTCTTAATGCAAACAGGCCTCCCGTAAGCTTTTGGGAGGCCTCTTCCTGTTTGAAATCAGCGAACGACAGCGATCGCAAACATTTTCTCGTCTGTTTCCTAGCGTATTTTAGATTTTCGCTGGAGGCCTTTGGGACAGCCCTATTACCTTATTTCAGCAGCCAGAGGGCGGGAACAACGTTAGGCTCCCAGCCTGTCAATGAAGTATGCGCCTGGCGGCATTCGTAGGTGCTGCCATTGTAGCTGACAAGATCTCCGACCGCATAGGCTACTCCGGCAGCCCATGGCTGAGCGCTGGATGCAGAAGCCGTTGTGGCGCTGACCGGATTGCTTGCCGCTGATTCATTACCTGCTGCGTCTATCGCTTTAACTGTAAAAGAGTACGTTGTATTGGCGGATAAGCCAGTTACCGTGTATGAAGTTGTCGTGCCGGATAAAGTCGCGACAAGATTGGCGCCGCGATACACCTTATAGCCGGTCACCCCTACATTATCTGTAGCCGCATTCCACATCAGCTGCACACTGGAAGCCGTAGGCGTCCCCATCACATGGAGATTACCTGGAGCAGTCGGCGCTTGCGTATCCGGGGCCGCCGTTCCGGTCGTCAAGCTGACTGTATTACTGCCGGCGGACAGATTCCCCGCTGCATCAATGGCTTTGACCTGGAAGGTATAAGCTGTAGCCGGACTGAGCCCGGTTGCCGTATAGCTAAGAACCGAACCCGATACCGAGCCGATCTGAGTAGTTCCCCGGTAGATCCGATAACCAGTCACACCGACATTATCCGTCGCAGCCGACCAGGAGAGGGATGCCGTCGTCGAGGTCACGTTAGAATAGGTCAGGTTCCCTGGTGCTGTCGGAGCCTGATTATCCACGGGGTTGCTTCCTCCAAAGTTTACATCAATGACATTGTAGAAGGCATTTGCTGTATCCGCAATTTCCCATACCGCCAGGATAACATGGTAGCCTGTCCGAGCAGGCACATTCATCGTGTCCGAGTACGTATACGGAGGCTGAACTCCTCCATAATTGACGGAGTGGAACGGCGTCAAGTCGAATGAATCGCGCGTTAATGGTGCGTTCGGGTTCCAGCCGGGCTTCGTGATATAGTATTTCCAGCTTGAAGTAGCATGGGGAGCGGTTAAAGTCCAGGTGAATGTATTCTGGCCAGCAGTCATGTTAACCTTGGTCCAGCGACTTGACGATTGTTCGTCGAGCTTAGGGAATATTCCGCCAGCACTGGCAATCTTGCCATCTGCCGGACCGGCCGCAGGGAATCCCTTCGGTGCCTCCAGACTCTGAGGTTCATATATCACAGCGCCGCAATCACTGTTCTGGCCCAGCTTGCATAAGTAAGCCCGACTCCCTGGGGATTCAACATATCCATGTGCGGATGCCTTCTCGGCAAGCACAAACATACAGATACATGCAAAGAGGAGAACTCCGAGTGAACCAAGTGCCTTCAAATACAATGAACGGGTATAACGAGTTTCAGTCATTAGAAATCCCTCCTTCATTTTTTTGAAAACGAACATCACCTGAACGAAATACTCCCTGCTTGTCCAATTAAACTGAATCTGCTTTTGTGTTCACCTCCTCTTCTTAATCACTTAAGGGATAGGAGCGAAGGTTATTTGCTGCAAATAAAAGTGGAAATAGTGCGATATATAGGAATAAAAAGTAAATTATCCCTCAACATTCATTATAACGACCTCTGTGTCTTTTGTGTGAAAAGAAATAGGAAATCATTGTTAAATGTAATATATTGTTGTTATTTATCAGAACTTCTATGTCTTTTGACAATATAATGAAATAGCAAAGAGCACTGCCGTTAGCAGTGCTCTTGCATGCAAATTCTTAAAGTTATACGAATGTTCTGGAGATAATCACCAGCAGGATAAACAACACAAGAATTACACCTGTGGATGTCCAAAGTCCTCCAACGCCAACTTCATTGCATCCCGACATGCTTTCCCCTCCTCACATCAGTATAGGGTATCATATTAAGGGCCCTAACTAATTGTCACGGCACGGGGGTGCCTATATTTCAGGCCTGCCCATTGCATCTATCTCCGGCGAGCATAACATACATCATAGAACAAGATGATCTTAAGCGGGTGGTACATTTGGCCGGCAGAAAAAAGGCAGGTATCAGAAGCACGAATAATAGCCCAGGAAAAAACAAAGAAATTGTCCTTAGCGACTTGTCCGCCGATGATCTTGCAATCATCGCAGCCGGTCTTACTACGCTGGGCGAATTTTTTTCATTTCTATCGCTAATTAAATTACAACAGGAAGCAGGCGCAAACAAAGGGCAGAGCGCATTAACTGACTTTTTCACTTAATTCGCTCATTTCTTGTCGACCTCGGTTCGGCGCAACTGCCATCGCTTCCACTTTCTCCATCTCATCGCCAGTAAAAGCACGATCAAGATGAACACTCCCCCAAAGAAGAAGGCCAGATACTTCTCGACCAGACGTATAACCAAATGCCATTGCTCTCCAAAGATGTAGCCAATGCCGATAAAGGCAGTGACCCAAATCAGGGCTCCGGGGTAAGCATACAAAGCAAAGGTTCTGTAGGGAATCTTTATTATTCCTACAAAATAACCGAAGAGCTGTCTGACTCCCGGAATGAAGAAGCTGATAAACAGCATTTTATTTCCGTATTTATCATATGTTCTCCGCGTTCGCTCCAGGTGAGACGGCTTGATCAAGAACCATTTTCCGTATTGTTGAACCAGCGGTGCGCCTACATGATGTCCAATCAGATAGGTAACCGTTATACCTATAACTGATCCTGCATAAGCAACCAGGATAGCCGGCAGCAATTCAAGCGTTCCCTTAAAAGCCAAATAACCGGTATAGGTGAGTGTCGTTTGTCCCGGCGGGATCGGAAGAGCGATAAAATCCAGAGGAAGCCCGCACAACAGCACAAAATAGCCGTAGCTGCGGAACATCTCCTCAATCCACTCCAGTATGTTCATGGATGACGTCTCCTGTTATGTATGGGATATGGTGCGTACAAGCACCATCCCTATATTACTCCAATTTCATCCATGTTCCAAATGTCTAGTTATAAAATGAGCTTAACCGAACCTGCCCGAAATATAATCATGGGTTCGTTTATCTTCAGGATTGGTGAAAATTTGATCTGTTGCCCCGTACTCCACCATCTCTCCCATCAGGAAGAAAGCGGTATAATCCGACACCCGGGCTGCTTGCTGCATATTATGGGTGACGATCACAATACAATACTCCTGCTTCAGTTCGGCAATCAATTCCTCGACTTTGGCGCTGGATACCGGGTCCAGGGCGGAAGCGGGCTCATCCATCAGGATGATGTCCGGACTTACAGCGATCGATCTCGCAATGCACAATCGTTGCTGTTGTCCCCCCGAGAGCGATAATGCCGAACGGTTCAAACGGTCCTTGGTTTCCTCCCAGAGCGCAGCCTTGCGCAGAGAGCTTTCCACGATCTCATCCAGCTTCCTTTTGTCTCGGATCCCGTGGTAACGCGGACCGAAGGCAATATTTTCATAGATCGATTTATGAAAAGGATTCGGTCTTTGCCACACCATGCCGATCTTTTGGCGCAGCAGGACCACGTCTGTCTTGGGATGGTTAATATCCTCATCCCCAATCCGAATCTCTCCGGTGATTCGCGCATCCGCAATCAAGTCGTTCATCCGGTTCAGACTGCGCAGAAATGTAGACTTCCCGCAGCCCGAAGGCCCGATAAGCGCTGTGACTTCCTTGGTTGCAAAGTCAAGCGAGAGGCTTTTAACCGCATGCTTTTCTCCATAAAATACATTTAAATCCTTCGTAGACATAACAATATTACGCATGGGTATCCTCCTATCTTGATGCCGTAAATTTCTTTTGGAGCTGACGTCCGACAAAGCGGGCCAACAGGTTAAACAACAGAACCGTCAGAATCAGTACGGCTGAAGCACCGGCTGCAATTTCAGGCGCATCAGGGGCGAGCCCTTCCGAGTTAACCTTCCAGATATGAACAGCCAGCGTCTCGGCAGGACGGAACGGATTCAAGGGAGACATCGGGCTGAACGGATTCCAGTCGGTAAAGTCAAGACGCGGGCTGCTCATCCCGGCCGTAAATAACAAGGCTGCCGCTTCGCCAAACACACGTCCGGCGGCCAGAATGGTTCCCGTCAGAATAACAGGGAGAGCAATCGGAAGCATAACCGACCGGATCGTTTTCCATTTGGACAACCCCAGGGCCAGACTGGCTTCCTTCTGTGCCAGCGGAACACTTGCCAAGCCTTGCTCGGTAATGCGCACCATCAATGGCAGGTTAAAGACCGTCAGGGCTAGCGCACCGGAGAACAAGGAGAATCCGAAGCCAAACGTATTTACAAAGACAAGGAGACCAAACAAACCTACAACGATCGACGGGAAGGAAGAGAGCACTTCAACAATCAGGCGAATCGAGTCTGTCACCCTTCCCGGCTTGGCATATTGACTCATATAGATGCCGGCGCCTAAACCGAGCGGGACCGTAATAATAAGTGTCAGCACCAACAAGAATAAGGAATTGAACAACTGCGGCCCGATTCCTCCGCCTTCACGGATCGTCTCTGGCGGAGAAGTCAGGAAGTCAAAGCTGATATGACCAAGTCCTCGTACCAATATAAATCCTAGCAAGCCCACCATAATGAGAACAATGATGCCAGCAAATAATATGATGACTCCTGTTGCAATTTTGTCTACTGTTTTCGCACTCATCGAATTGCTCTCCTTTCAAGCCAACGTACAACGAAGACGAAGACGAAGGTCATCAGCAACAGAATCAGAGCAAGCGTCCACAGGACATTGTTCTGAATCGTACCCATAACCGTGTTCCCCATGCTTAGCGTGATTACACTGGTAAGTGTGGAGGTAGATTGGAACAAGGAATTCGGAATATGCGGCGCGTTCCCGATAACCATCTGCACAGCGAGCGCCTCGCCGAATGCACGTGCCATTCCAAGCACGACTCCTGTCATCAAGGCAGGAAGCGTAGTGGGAATGACCGTTCGCGAAAGCGTCTGCCACCGGGTTGCGCCAAGCGCGTAGGAGCCTTCCTTCAGACCAGATGGCAGAGCCCGAAGCGCGTCTGTAGCAATCGAAGTCATCGTAGGCAGAATCATGACAGACAATACGGAAGCACCTGCCAAAATCCCGAGACCTTGTCCCGGAAATATATTCCGGTAAAAGGGGACAATGACACTCAGTCCGACGAATCCATAGACAACGGAAGGAATCCCGGCGAGTAGTTCAATTGCTGGCTGGAGCACCTTTTTCCCCAGGTTCGGCATAATTTCCACCATGAACAGAGCCCCGCAGATACTCAGCGGAGCAGAGATTAGCGCCGCAAGCATAGAAGTCGCAAAGGAACCGAATATGAACGGCAGGGCACCGAACATCGGCGGTTCTCCTTCCGGCTTCCACGAGGTCCCCCCGAGCATCTCAGCCAAGCTGATTCCATTCTTGAAAAATGAGCTCAGTCCCTTAGTCGCAACAAAATAGACCATAGAAAAAATGGTCACGACTAATAGAACGATACACAAGGAAGTCAGAATTTTCCCTGTCCATTCTTCGATGATATGCTGTTTCACTCTGCGGCTATCGTTGGAACGAGCCATAGTACCTCTCCCTTTGTTCAGCACAGAAAGAGGCGAATGCTCGCCTCTTTGCTGGCCTTATGTTGTTGTAGGCAATTATTTATTTGGTGATGTTGCCGTCAACATCACGTGTTACTTGCATTTTCGAAATCGGAATGTAGCCAAGTTCGACGATATCCTCATGAACTGCTTCGGAAACCATGAAGTCGAGGAACGCCTTGACAGCTCCAGTTGGCTCACCTTTTGTATACATATGCTCGTATGCCCACACCAGATAGCTGCCATTTGTTACATTCTCTTCATTTGCTTCAACGCCTTCATATTTCACAGTCTTTACGGAGTCATCCAGGTAAGAAAGAGCCAGGTAACCGATCGCGCCAGGAGTTTCAGCAACCAGCTTTTTTACGGTACCCGAGGAATCCTCTTGGATGGATCCTTCAAGATCTTCTGTCTTTGTACCCAATGCATATTTTTCAAAAGTAGCACGCGTACCGGAGCTCGATGGTCTGTTTACGATTTGGATCGCTTGATCTGAACCGCCGACTTCACTCCAGTTCTTCACTTCACCCGAGAAGATTTTAACCAATTGATCTTTGGTCAGGTTATCCACGCCTACTGCAGGATTAACAACTGCCGCCATGGCTACTACAGCTACTTGATGGTCAACCAGCTCTGCAGCCGGTCCTGCTTCAAGCTTCTCTTCTGCAAATACGTCGGAGTTACCGATATCTGCTTGGCCGCCGGAGACTTGAGTCAAGCCAGTACCGCTGCCGCCGCCTTGGACTTGAATCGATACTTTAGGATTCAGATCCATAAACTTCTTGGAAGCTTCATCAACAAGCGGTTGCAGTGCGGAAGAGCCTACTGCAAGAATGGAGCCGCTCAATTCTTCTGTTTGTTCAGGTGCTTCATTTGCTGTATTATTTGTGCTGCCGGTATTGGACGACGTATCAGGCGTATTCGAAGCTGTGTTGTTCGAGCCTTGTCCACATGCTGCAAGTGTTACAGTCAATAAAATCGTCATAACCAACATCAAACTTTTCTTCATGATTCAGGTTTCCCCCTTATTTGTTTGTACAATATCGATTATAAGAAGCAAGTATAAAGGTCGTGTATTGGTTATGTTAACGCAATGTAAAAAATTCATACGTCATTCCGCGATGTTTTTGCTTCAACTTTTATATCAGGTTGAACTGTAGCTGAATGCAAAAAAGGATTTGACCGAAAACGGGTTCGGTCAAATCCTTTTTTGTGATTATAGAATCTATGCTGCTAAGTGATGCAGCGTCTTATGCAGGCGGCGGCTCCCAAGCCAAGAACGGCTCCTGTCAACCCTAAGAGAGCTACAGTCAGAACAAGCCGGCTTGGCTGCAACTCCATCAGGAAAGACACACTGCTGCCCAGGGTGGTCCCCGCCAAGAAGCCAATAGCGAGGCCTGCCGGTGTTAACGATTTCAAGATGGAAGCGGAATCTTCCTTCATCTCGATTACTCACCTCATTACATTAATGCTCAGGACTCATCATCCGTATTTTTAGACAGCAGGCCCTTCAGTTCCTTCATGAACATATTGATGTCCTTAAACTGTCTGTACACAGATGCAAAACGAACATAAGCCACTTCGTCTACCGGATAGAGCTGCTCCATGACCAGCTCTCCGATCCCGCGGCTCTCTACTTCAGCATTCGCAGATTGACGCATGGAGCGTTCGACCTCCGATACAATCGACTCCAATTGTTCCACCGAGACCGGACGCTTCTCGCAAGCCCGGATCAGACCGCGCAGCATCTTCTCCCTGCTAAATTCTTCCCGGCTTCCGTCCTTCTTAATCACAATAAGCGGCATTTCTTCAACCATTTCAAAGGTAGTAAAGCGGCGATTGCACTTCTCACATTCACGCCGCCGGCGAATCGAGCGATTTTCATTGGCCGGGCGGGAATCCAGCACCTTCGTTCCAAGGTAGTCGCAATAAGGACATTTCAAGGTCTTCTGCTCCTTTCCAATATATAACTGTAAGATTCAGTAATGAACTTCACGCTTGCCGAGCATAATACTGTTACCAACTCAAGGAGGTGAACAACAACATGGCCCAAAACAATTCATCTAATAACCTGGTGGTGAAGCAAGCTTCCGGAGCGCTGGAGCAAATGAAATATGAGGTTGCTCAAGAGCTGGGCATTGCTTTCCCGCAAGACGGTTACGCTGGTAACTTGACCTCTTACGAAAACGGTTCGATCGGTGGTTATATTACAAAACGTCTGGTGACTCTGGCCGAACAACAATTGGCAGGTCAATTTAAATAACGGACAAATATAACTTCTGAACGAGCACGGAAGCACAGATGGCGAATGCCTTCTTGTGCTTCCTTTTTTTAAACTTCCCAGATCAGAAATCCGAATAGATCCTTGAATATTGCTTGTAATAATGTGCAACCCGCTGCACATAGTGCCTTGTCTCACCAAACGGAATATTCTTCGCAGTCTCCAGCTTGCCGTCCCAACGGCCGCTTTTGAGCCAATTCTTCACATTCGTCGGACCGGCGTTATAGGCAGCAATCATAGCAATCATATTGCCATCAAATTGATCGCCTAACCAGTCCAAGTACCAAGTTCCAATCTGTATATTCAAGCCGCTTTCTTCTTTCACCCTGCTCAATTCCACTTCATCCATCTTCGCCTTCTGTACAACCCAATCCGCTGTATCCGGCATGATCTGCATAATGCCAAGCGCTCCCTTTGGAGATTCCGCCCCCGGCTTATAGTTCGTCTCTACCTTAATAATCGCAGCTACAACCAGGGGGTCCAGTCCATAAGTTCCTGCATGCGTCCGGATTTCTTCCTTATAATAGATCGGATAGAATAAGGCCAACCAAGAAGAATTAAAGAACAGGATCACGATAAAGCCTAACAACAACATCAACAGAACTCTCTTTTTTCTCAGCCACCTCATAAAACCCGGCTCCGCCAGAAATCATCGATTTGACTCTCGGTCTCTTCATAACTCCGGCTATTATCAATCAAAATATCCGCTCGTCTTCTCTTCTCCTCGATATTCATCTGTGCAGCAAGCCTTAGCTCTGCTTCTTGCACCGTCAACGCATCCCGTTGCATGAGACGCTCCAACTGGAGAGACTGCGGTACATAGACCACCATAATCTCCTCGTACAAATTCTCAAGTCCTGACTCGTATAGCAAGGGGATATCGGCAACCACCAGGCGTTCAGGGTTTTCCCGCTCCAAGGCATCCAGTTCCGCCTTCATCTCCCTGCGAATCGCCGGATGCGTAATGTCCTCAAGCGCTTTCCGCTCCACGGGGTCCGAGAACACAATCTCTCCAAGCCGTTTGCGATTTAATTGGCCACCCGCCAGCAATACGGTTTCGCCAAACCTTTCAACAACTTTTGCAAGTACAGGATGACCGGGCTCCATGATTCTTCTGGCTACCACATCCGCATCAATCAATGCAGCGCCGCGTGCAACGAGCATTTGTGAGACGGTACTCTTGCCGGTGGCAATGCCTCCCGTAAGTCCGATATTCACAGCATTCACTCCATTCCCGCAGGCTGGCATTCCGGGCAGTAATGGGTTCCCCGCCCGGCCAGCGTAATCTTCTCGATAGGTTGTCCGCAAGCAGGACAGGGCTGCCCCTGTCTTCCATACACATTCAGACTGTGCTGGAACATCCCCATCTCTCCTTGTCCGTTCACATAGGATTTAATGGAAGACCCTCCGGCAAGCACGGCTTCCGATAAGGTGGCCAAGATGGCCTCATATAACCTCCGGAGCTGCTCCGTACTTAAATGGTTCGCCTGAGACTGTGGATAAATACCTGCCCGAAACAAAGCCTCATCCACATAAATATTGCCCAAGCCTACAATGTATTCCTGATTCAGCAGAGCTGGCTTTATCTTCGTTGTTCTCCCTGCAATTACATGGCAAAAGGCTTCATAGGTAAAGGATTCATCCAGCGGCTCCAACCCCAGCTTGGCCAGCGGCTTGCTAATCAGCTCCTGTCCCGGCGCAAACAAATGCATGGTTCCGAATTGACGTACGTCCTTATATCTGAGTTCCATCCCGTCTGTAAAGTGAAAGATGACATGGATATGCTTTTCGACCGGATCACCGCTCTGATAAAGACCGTATCGCCCTTCCATTCTCAGATGAGATACCAGAACGAGGTTGTCCATTCGGATCAAGAGGAACTTCCCTCTGCGTCCCACATCCTCGATCTTGCGGCCTGCAAGCTGCATTTCGAACACCCGGACATCATCGGGCCGCTGAATAATTCGCGGCAGATGCACCGAGACCCTCTCAATCGTTCTGCCGACTATTAACCCTGCCAGGGTTCGTCTGACTGTCTCGACCTCCGGCAATTCCGGCATTTCATTCACCTCTTATCTATGGTTAGAAAAACATCACATTTCTCACTTTGCTTCATACCAGTTCCACCCGCTGCTTACTTCAGCCTTAAGCGGCACGGATAGCTTCAGCGCCTTCTCCATCGTCTCGGGGACCAGCTTGCTCATCAGCTCCAGCTCCTCGGGCGGCACCTCAAAGACAAGTTCGTCATGCACCTGAAGGAGCATTCGGCTCTTCAAGCCATGGCTGCTAAGGGCTGTATCCATCAGCACCATCGCCAGCTTGATAATATCGGCCGCCGTCCCCTGGATAGGCGTGTTCATGGCTGTTCGCTCAGCAAACGACCGAAGATTGAAGTTCGATGCGTTAATTTCAGGCAGATATCGTCTGCGCTCCAGCAGGGTCTTCACATAGCCATCCCGCTTGGCATCCCGGACAATATCATCCATATACTTCCGCACACCCTGGAAGGCATCGAAATATTGATCGATAAACCGCGCTGCTTCTTTCCGGGTAATGTTCAGGTTTTGTGACAGGCCGTAATCACTGATTCCGTAGACAATCCCGAAATTAACCGCTTTGGCGGAACGTCTCATATTGGCATCAACCTGGTCCGAGGATACCCTGAACACATCCATTGCCGTCTTGGTATGAATGTCCATGTCATGGAGAAATGCTTCCTGCAAGCCTTTATCCCCCGAAATATGCGCAAGCACCCGCAATTCAATCTGCGAATAATCGGCACCGAGAATATACCAGCCTTCCTCGGAAGGGACAAATACTTTGCGGATCTTCCGCCCTTCTTCCATCCGAATCGGAATATTCTGCAAATTCGGGAACTGGCTGCTCAGACGTCCGGTTGCTGCAATGGTCTGACGGAAATAGGTATGCACCTTCCCCGTCTCACTGCGAATTTCCTTAAGAAGCCCTTCTACATAAGTCGATTGCAGCTTGGCAAGCTGCCGGTATTCCAAGATATACTGGACAATTTCATGATACGGTGCCAGCTTCTCCAGCACCTCAGCATCGGTTGAATATCCCGTCTTCGTCTTCTTGATCACAGGAAGTCCCAGCTTGTCGAACAGAATTTCCCCTAGCTGCTTCGGTGAGTTCAGATTGAACTCGATACCTGCAATCTCATAAATTTGCGATACCAGCTTCGCGATCTGAGCTTCAAACTCTTGTCCCAACTGCATGAGGCTTTCCCGGTCAACGGCCACGCCCTGCTTCTCCATATCCGCCAGGATACGTGACAGCGGCATTTCTAGTTCATAGAAAAGCTTGTGCATCTCATTCTGTTCTAGCGCAGCTCGCTGCTCCGGCACGATGCTAATCGCCGCCGCACTCTTTCGAGCCAGATGAGTGCTGAAAATCTCCAGATCCGGAACCTTGAACTTCGCTCCCTTGCCCAGCACCTCATCATCGGATGGCAAGGGGGCCAGATTGTATTTGGCAGACAATGCGCTTAGCGTCTGATCACTCTCGGTCGGATCAAGCAGATACGCTGCCAACTGGATATCGAATTCTGCTCCGGCAAACGGAATTCCGTGCCAGAACAAGGTTAGGTCTGCGCGATGCAGATCATAACCCCGCTTGGGAGCTTGCTCATCCGCCAACCATGCCCGAACCGCTTCCGCTTCTTCGCTCTTCAACACCTCGGGCTGCAGAAAGAAATGCCGCTCTTTGGTTGAGAGCACCATGCCGAGCAGCTCTGCCTGATGAGGATTGTCCCCGCGGCTTTCTACGTGCAGCCCCGCGATTTCAGGCAAGACCGCTTCAAGTTCCTTCAAGGAAGCAGACTCCACGATCGTAACATCCACTTGCACTTGCGAGGCCTCAGCTGCTGTTCCATCCGCTTGTCCATCGCCTTCGCTGCCGCTGAAATTCAAGCGTTCAAGAAGCGACTTAAACTCCAGCTTACGTAGCATAGGAACAGCGGTCTCTTCCTTAAAGCCGTTGAACGTCATCGTATCCCAAGCCCGATCGATCGGCACTTCGCGGTGAATCGTAGCAAGCCTTTTGCTCATCACCGCATCCTCCGCATGATTGACCAGGTTTTCTTTCATCTTGCCTTTTAATTCATCGGTACGAGCAAGCACTTCCTCCACAGAACCAAATTGATGGAGAAGCTTCAGCGCTGTCTTCTCGCCAATCCCGGGAACGCCGGGAATATTGTCTGACGCATCGCCCATCAGACCTTTCAAATCAATAATTTGCAACGGAGTCAATCCGTATTTCTCTTCAATTTCCTTCGGGCCATAAGGCTCGACCTCGCTAATGCCCTTACGGGTCAATGCTACCGTGACCTTGTCGCTTACAACCTGAAGCATGTCCTTATCACCGGTGACAACCAGCACTTCAAGTCCTGATTCCTCGCCCAGCCGGCTCAGCGTACCGATGATATCGTCCGCCTCATAGCCCGCAAGCTCAAACCAAGAAATGCCAAAGCTCTCCAGCAGCTCCCGCAATAACGGAAATTGCTCCGAAAGCTCCGGCGGTGTCTTCTCCCGGCCGCCTTTATATTCCTGATAGCCTTCATGCCGAAAGGTCTGCTTGCCTGCATCAAAGGCAACCAGAAGGTGTGTTGGCTTCTGTTCTTGAATGAGCCGAAGCATCATATTGGTGAAGCCGTATACAGCATTCGTATGCAGACCGCTGGAATTGGTAAGCGGCGGCATCGCAAAAAAAGCGCGGTAAATAACACTGTTGCCGTCAATCAGAATCAATTTATCCATGTGACACCTTCTCCTTCAGCATACTCCTCGTTCTATTCTAACACATGGTTCCCTTTTGCCAAAAACAAATAGCATAAGCAAAAAAAGAATAACCCGCCACAGCAAGCCGTGAGGGGTTATTCCAAATTTTGTATCCCGTTTATACGTTCAAGTCCGGGCGATGCCCAGTCACCAGATAAACCGTGCTCTCTCCGATATTCGTCGCATGATCAGCAATCCGCTCAATATAACGTCCTACCAAAGTAAGGTGGATTGCCTGATGCAAGGACTCCGGATGCGCTGTCATATACGTGTACAGATCGCGAATGATCTGGCTGTACAAATGGTCAATCTCGTCATCATCCTTGGCCATCTTATAAGCAAGATCCGTGTTCTCGTCAAGATAAGACTGCAAGGATTCCTGAACCATCTCATTGGCCAATTCGGCCATCTTGGGAATGTCGACCAAAGGCTTGATTAAGGCTTCACCCTTCAGGCGCAAGGTTACCTTGGATATATCAATTGCCAGGTCTCCCATGCGTTCCAGATCACTCGAGATTTTAAAAGCGACGATAATCCGCCGCAGGTCCTTCGCGACCGGCTGCTGTGTCACAATAAGCCGTTCTCCCAGATCCATAACCTCTTCTTCCATTTCGTTCAACTCGACATCCTTCTCGATAATGGCTCGAGCTTTAGGCTCATCCAGATTTTGAAGGGCAGAGATCGACTCGCTCAAAGTGTTCTCTACATGCTTGCCCATCTTCAGCAGCAGCTGCCGCAATTCCTCCAAGCTTTGATCGAAATCTTTTCTTTGTATCATGTACAGCTGCCTCCTTAGGTTATCCGAATCGTCCGGAAATGTAATCTTCTGTGCGCGAATCCGATGGAGTTGAGAACAGCTTGCGCGTATCGTCCGCCTCAATAATTTCTCCATTCAGGAAAAATACCGTGCGGTCCGAAATGCGGGCAGCTTGATGCATGTTATGCGTAACCATCACAATAGTATACTTACTCTTCAACTCCTGAACTAATTCCTCAATCTTCAGCGTAGAGATTGGATCAAGTGCGGAAGTCGCCTCATCCATCAGCAGAATTTGGGGCTGCACTGCAATGGCGCGAGCGATGCACAATCTCTGCTGCTGCCCGCCGGACAGGCTTAGCGCCGAGCGCTTCTGGAAGTCCTTCACTTCATCCCATAATGCTGCCTGGCGCAAGCTTTGCTCCACCAGTTCATCAAGCTCCGCCTTGCCAGGAGAGCCATGAAGCCTAGGTCCGTAGGCGACATTATCATATATTGATTTCGGAAACGGATTCGGCTGCTGGAACACCATACCGACCTGCTTGCGCAAGGTTTCCACTTGAACATCCTCACCATACACCTCGGAACCGGCAATTTGAACAGAACCCTCAATCCGCGTGGCAGGGATCATATCGTTCATTCGGTTCAAGGTCCGCAGAAGGGTTGACTTCCCGCATCCCGATGGTCCGATGAACGCAGTAATTGCCTTCTCGGGAATATCCAGTGATACGTCCTTCAAGGCGAGGAATTGATCGTAATACAGTTTCAAGTTATTGATTCGGATGATTGTTGACATGCCTTCACCACCATAAGAAGTTACATGCGAAGCAAGGCCTCAATTGTCATTGGGACCTGTACCGATGCTTGGTTCGATTGTTTCATATTGATTTTACATAAGCTATGTAAAGCGGGATGAGCCTAAATGTTAACGCAGTGTAAAATTTCACGACAATGCAGTGAGCTCTTTATTCACCATCTCTGTCATCTTGAGCGCTTGAATCGTGGCTGACGCAGACTCCCGGCCTGTTCGCTCGGTTCTCCGCACCGATTCAACCAGTTGCCCAAAGGTATCGCCCGCCTGGACAACATGGGTCTGACTCTGCTCCAATTCCCCACTGGTGACGCGCATCGATTGATCCGTCGCCTTTACAAGCTCACCCACCCTGTCCAGGGTCTCTTCAATATTTCCCGACAATTGCTTGGTCTCTTTAGCAAGCCGGTGTACTTCCTCTGCCACGACTGCGAATCCGCGTCCATGCTCTCCTGCCCGCGAGGCTTCAATCGAAGCATTGAGAGCCAGAATACCGCTCAGTTCTGCAAGTTCACGAATTTGCGCTGCGATTCGAGAAATATCCTGTGAGCAGGAAGACAACTCATCCACTTGGTTTTGTTGAGATAATGTGACTTTTTTCACACGATTAAACGCTTCAGTGACCTCTTCCAGTTCTTCTCGACCTTCCAATGCAAGCCTCGACATTTGCTGCGTTTCCTCCAGACTTCTTTCTGAAGCCTCAGAGGCCTGAACGACGGTTCTTCCGATATCTTCAACCAGCGTAACGCTCCGTTGCAACGTGTTTTGCCGTTCAGCCTCGGCTTCCTGTTGTAATTTTCTCGAGAGAAGCATCAAATCCTGCAGTGTCATTACCCCATAGTATTTCCCGTCCTGCGTTAAAATCAAACTGTCATAGAACAAATGCCCGGTCCGATGAAGCGCGTGGTCCAACAGCTCTCCTGGGGGCGTGGATATTTCATATACCGCATACTCCGGTTGGGCAAAATCACGTACAGGACGCTCATAGAATAAATCCGGCGCAAATCTGCCTGTAAGATGCCGATAGAAATAATCCCTCATAACAAGGCCACGAGGGCGTTCCCCTTGGTCACAAATGACGAGGCACGGAAGCTCGGAATCCCGCTTGAACATGTTCAATACATCGCTGCACTTCTGATCTCCGCGTATTACTGGAACGTTCCTGCTAAAATCAGCCACGTTCACCACGACAGCAGGTCTCTCCATAACGGTCAGGTTTGCCACGACCACCACTCCCTATGTACGGAATACACTCTCTTTTCAGAGGATAGTCGACAATTGTTAGCGGAGAATAAAGTCCCTGGCTGAAAAAAGTGAAAAACCGTCCATCAATGGGTCTCAATGATGGACGGTTTTCTTTTTGTTCACAACTAGCTTGTATCCCACTCCCCGAATTGAATCGATATATACCGATCCCGGATCCAGCTCCAGCTTCTTGCGCAGCGAGCTGACATGAACATCGACGGTACGCTGTCCTCCGATATAATCAAAGCCCCAAACGGCGTTCATCAGGTCATCCCGAGTCATAACGACTCCAGGCTTCCGCGCCAGATAGAGCAGCACTTCAAACTCCTTAGGTCTGAGTACGATAGCTTCCCCGTTCAGTGTGACTTCGTATTTCTCAGGATAGATGGATAACGGTCCCAGCGTAATCTGGGCATCCTCCCGTTCTTCCAGAGAAGGCTCCCGATCTTCATGCCCGCCGCTTGTGCGCCGAAGGACCGCCGTTACTCTGGCCAACAGCTCTGCAACACCGAAGGGCTTCGTAATGTAATCATCGGCACCGGCCTTTAACCCCTGCACGACCTCTTCCTCCGCATTTTTTGCCGTCAGAATGATGACCGGTGTCTTGCTGCCCTCCCCGCGAAGCTTGGACAAAATCTCGATTCCGTTCATCCCTGGAAGCATCAAATCAAGCAGAATCAGATCGAACTCCTGACTCTTCGCGGTATCATAGCCGATTTGGCCATGATCAGCAACAATAACCTCAAAGCCCTCACTGCTTAAGTTATAAGATAGCAGCCTCGACAGTGTCGGTTCGTCTTCAATGACCAACAATCGTTGAGTCACGCTGTTTCCCCCTTCTTTTATTCAACCTGTCGCTTCGTCATAGACAAAGCGCTGAACATGCCAAGCATATCACGGAATTGTTAACGGGGTGTAAAATACCTAACAACGATCCACGTTCATCAAATTGAGCCCGTCTCTGAGGTATGCTGCATAATCGGAAGCTCCAGGATGAACGAAGACCCTTCCCCGATTTTACTTTCTACCCGTATTGTACCCCGATGCAGCTCAACAAGATGCTTGACGATAGAAAGGCCTAACCCCGTACCGCCTGAGCTGCGCGAGCGAGCCTTATCTACACGGTAGAAGCGCTCGAATATTCGCGGCAGGTCCTTTTTAGGGATACCGATTCCGGTATCGTTAATGGTAATTGTGATCTTTTCCTCATCCGGCGTCCCCGTGATTTCGCAATCAATTCTGACCTTCCCGCCCTCTTGCGTGTAGCTGATCGCGTTTGACAGCAGATTAACGAAAATCTGCCGAAGCCGGTCCTCGTCTCCCTCCATAAATAAATGCTCGGGAATATAATGGTTGAGACTGATATTCTTCTTAGCAGCCGAAGAGCCCAGCATTTCAATAATATTGTCGAACAAGTCCTTAAGATGCACAGGCGCATATTCGAGCGGTGCGCGCTTGGATTCAATCTTCGACAGCTCCAGAATGTCACCGATCAAGCGATTCAGGCGTTCTCCTTCATCATGAATAATCTGAAGGAAGGATCGCTCCGTCTCCTTATCCGCCACCCCGCCCGCAAGCAGCGTCTCGGCAAAACCTTTGACCGCAGCAATCGGGGTCTTCAATTCATGGGATACATTGGCAACAAATTCACTTCGCATCCGCTCCAGCCGGCGAATTTCCGTGACATCCTGCAAATGCACCAGCAATCCTTTATAGCTGTCGTCATCCTCGAACATCGGAACCGCGTCCAGCTGAAGAATCCGCTCCTCCGGATTGTAGATCGTTCGTTCTTCACGAAGAAATTCCTGACGTGTAATTCCTTCTTCTACAAACTTAAGCAGCTCGTAATTCCGCTTCAAGACCTGATACGATTTCCCTTGAATCTGATCAGAGCTCACATGCATGATCTTCTCTGCTACCCGATTAAGCAGGGCAATATTGCCGGAGCTGTCGATCATGATGATGCCCCCGGTCATATTCGCAAGGACGCTTTCCATTAATTCCTCATTATCGCGAATGACCTTTAGCTGCTGCTGAAGGCTGTCGGCCATCCCATTAATGGCGGCTCCAAGCTGTCCGATCTCATCCCGTCGGTACAGATCCACTCGCGCATCATATTCCAGCCGTGATATCCGGTTCGCCACACGAGTTATTTTCTCCAGAGGCCGGGTCAATCCCGCCGCTACCCGGAAGCTGACGAAGGCCGCAACCAGGAACAAAATCATTAGCCCTCCGCCCATGTAGTACCAGCCTTTATTCATTTCCTGCCCTACCGCAGCCAGACTCATAGACAGCCGGATAAACCCGTCGAAGTTCCCGTTCGCTGAAGTAACCCCATGTGCCACGTAGAGCATATCCTCGCCAATAGTCTCACTGTAGCGAATTGCGCTGCCGATCTTATCCCTTACCGAGGATTCAATTTCTTCCCGATGAGCATGGTTATCCATTTCCGCGGAAGTCATCTCGGAATCCCCGACGACCGTTCCATCCCGCATGATGAAGGTGACCCGGGAATCGGTTACGTCCTCCAATTCACGGGCTTTTGCCGTGTAATAGTCGGATGCTTCAGCGCTGTCCATCGGCAAGAAATCAAAGGTGCTCTCCAGCAGTAAAATTTCCCGGGCCATATTTTCCTTTAATGCGCGTATATGCGAGTCCTTATAGACCTGAGCCATCGTTACTCCGGCTGCCAGCATCGAAATGCCGACCAGGCTCATCATGATCAGTGTAAGCCGTCTGCGAAAAGTCCTCATTTTATTAGAACACCGCTTCCTTAAACATCGATAGCTTCTCCAGGGATGCCTGCTCTACGCCGGCGTGAAGACTATTCCCATGCGAATCCATAGTGACTATAGCTGCAAATCCTTCCACCTCGAGATGCCACATCGCTTCCGGGATGCCAAATTCCATAAAGTCCACGCCGTTTACTTTTTTAAAGCACTTGGCGTAGTACTGGGCTGCTCCCCCAATCGCATTCAAATAGACCGCCCCGTGCTCCTGAAGAGCTGCCAAAGTGCGCTTCCCCATACCACCCTTGCCGATCACGGCGCGAATGCCGAACTTCTTGATAATATCTCCCTGGTAGGGCTCTTCGCGAATACTTGTTGTCGGACCGGCGGCCTTGACATGCCAGCCCTCTTCATCCTTCAGCATGACCGGACCGCAATGATAAATAACCGCTCCATTCAGATCAACCGGCGCATCATGATCGATCAAGTATTTATGAAGAGCGTCCCTGCCGGTATGCATCTCTCCTTGAATGATGACCACATCTCCTACCCGCAAAGAGCGTATCTGCTCCTCGGTAATCGGGGTCTGCAAATAAATCTCGCGGGTTCCCTGCGCAGTTTCACCAGAAGGAGGTGCTTGCACTTCCGCATTGTCCTCTGCTTGCCGTAACGATGCGTCATCCTCTCGGTCCATTCCGAACCCGCTTCCTTCCGGATACAACCAAGCGAGCAGCTCTCCGGTCTCTGGCGACAGCTTGATGCCTTGACGGCGGAATGCCCAGCAATTATAGGCCACGGAGACGAAAAAGCTTGCCGGAAGCCGGTTTGCTGCACCGATCTTGCAGCCCAGCAGGGTCACTTCACCGCCAAAACCCATCGTGCCAATGCCGAGCTGGTTCCCTGTCTCCATAATATATTCTTCCAGCCGGGCCAGATCCGGATGAGGGTTCACATCATCCACCATACGGAACAGCTGCTGCTTTGCCAGCTCATAGCCCGTGGTGCGGTCGCCTCCGATCCCCACCCCGATAAAACCGGCGCTGCAGCCCTGTCCCTGGGCCTGATAGATCGCATGCAGGATGCATTTCCGCACTCCATCCAGATCCCGTCCGGCTTTCCCCAGCCCCTCCAGCTCTGCCGGAAGGCTGTATTGAATATTTTTATTTTCACAGCCGCCCCCTTTCAGGATCAGCCGCAAATCAATATAATCCTCTTCCCATTGTTCAAAATGAAACACCGGTGTGCCAGGTCCCAGGTTATCGCCGCTGTTCTCCCCGGTTAAGGAATCCACCGAGTTCGGACGCAGCTTGCCTTCCTTCGTTGCCCGATTAATGGCCGCCTTAATATCCCGCTTCAGTTCAAGCTGATTAACCAAAACCGGTGTATGTATCAGGAATGTCGGCATCCCGGTATCCTGACAAATTGGAGATACCTGCTCCTCGGCCATGGTAATATTATCAGCAATCGTCGATAGAGCAAGTCCGGCTCTCGTTCCCCGATTTTCCTTGTTTTTGCCTTCCTGAACCGCTCTCCGCACATCTCCGGGCAGGTTGGTGGAGGTTTCTACAATTAACCGATACACACTTTCTTCATATTTACCCATATGCCAAAGATCTCCTCTCACATCTTGATTACATGCAATTTAATAATATCATGGTAACGAAATGAATGTTCAAATAATATACAAATTTCAAACTTTGAAGTTAAAGGATGAAAAAAGCCCTCCGCCCGATTTTCATGGGACCGATCCCATTCCGGCAGAGAGCTTGTGCTGTATATATTCAAGTACGTCTCCAAACAGTCGGCTGTAAGAACCTGCCTCTTATCCGTTAACTATCTCTCCGCCATTGATATGCAGCACCTGACCGCTCATGTAAGAGGAATCATCGCAAGCAAGATACACATAAGCCGGAGCCAGTTCTTCAGGTTGTCCCGGACGCTGCATTGGCGTGTCCCCTCCGAACTTGGAGACCTGGTCTGCATCAAATGTCGAGGGGATCAGAGGTGTCCAGATGGGACCTGGTGCGACCGCATTTACTCGGATCCCTGTCTTTCCTACAATATTCATGGACAGGGCACGCGTGAAGCTGACAATCGCTCCCTTGGTTGAAGAGTAATCAATCAGTGACGGGTTCCCCCGGTAAGCTGTAACCGATGCGGTGTTGATAATGGCACTGCCCCTGCTCAGATGAGGCAATGCAGCATTTACAAAATAGAACATGGAGAAAATATTGGTCCGGAACGTCCGCTCCAATTGGTCTGCGGTAATGTCTTCAATCCCCGGCTGGGGATGCTGTTCTGCCGCATTGTTCACCAGAATATCCAGTCCTCCAAGCTCCTCCACCGTTCGCTTGACTGCTTTAGCCGCAAAGCTCTCTTCCCCGACATCTCCTGGAATCAGAATACATTTACGCCCTTCCTGTTCGACCTCTGCTTTGGTCTTCTCGGCATCGCTATGCTCATTCAGGTATACAATGGCTACGTCAGCCCCTTCTTTGGCATAGGCAACCGCAACGGCTCTTCCGATTCCGCTGTCTCCGCCCGTAATCAGCGCAACCTTTTGGCGAAGCTTGCCGGCTGCAAGATAATTACCCTCATATTCGGGCTGAGGATTCATTTTAGATTCAATTCCGGGCTGTCTGTCTTGATGTTGAGGAGGCAACGTTTGTTTGGTCTGTCCGTTTCCTGACATCGATGTAATCTCCTTTCATCGTACAATTTTGAAATCCACCTCTTAGGATGGGCCTGCACGCAAATCTTATGCTTATCGTGCATTCCGTTTCAAAATGTACATTACCACCGCAGCCCGCAAACCAAACAACAGAACGGTTATACGCCCACTTTGAATCGGTTAAACAGCCAGGAGTCCTCTCGCTTACGACGGGACGCATATTTATAGCGAGACGAAGCAGCCATCCTTACAATCTCTCTCTCATGCTGCAATACCTCCGGGCCTGAACACTGCAGCACCAGCTGCCGGCACTTATGGATGTTCTCATCAGATAAATGCAAATGGGATAGCAGCAGCAGATCATCCTCCCATCGATAGCTTACCGTCTCATAGGAAAAATTAGGCCTGTAGACCGCAGTCAAGGTTGCTTCCTCCTGTATTCTGCAGCTGCCGCCGGACAACCATAACCTTATCGAAAATTCAGCCGTCTCCAGCTCCTTGCTGCTGAACCCTTCCTCGACGCCTCCCAGATCACGGAAGCACATAAGATTCACAGCCCAGCAATCCGGCGACAGCCAGCATAATTCATCGCTTCCCTCGTAAAGCAGCGGATACATGGAGAAGGAATCAAGGATTCCTCCGCAGCCCTCCAGACCCTTGCTGCTGCCCGCATGCGCCTGTATGGTTATCCGGGGAGACTGAGCCTCGACTTCTTCGTCCATAATTCTTCTGGATAACAGCTCGAGGCAATCATCCTCAAAGTACAAACTGGAGTTGCAGAATATAATAACCTGCCCTGAGGCATGGGCGGCTGCCAGATTGCGGGACGGAATCCCCGGCCGACCCTTTAATAATTTCAGAGGGCTTGGAAAATGATAATACATTAGAAAATCACAGCAGCCGTCGATCGAGCCCTCGTCTACAATAATGACTTCATAAGGGAGATGCGTCCGCGTCACCTTGAGTGATTCCATGGTCATGTACAAGCCAATTCCAGCGTTCTTCACTGTAAAAATAATTGAAATATTACAGTTCAAAGTCATACCTCTTCCCCTTTCTATCAATTCCATAATAAACCAATTAATGCTGTCAGTAAATAAAAACAAAACAATTAGTTTATTATCTTTGCCTGCTATTCTATCTATGGTAAATATAGGAGGGGAACTATGAACTACAATGCACTAGGCAAAAGACTTCGGGAAGAACGCCACAAAATGAATTGGACTCAGGAAAAACTCGCTGAAAAAGTCGAGGTTTCTGATGCCTATATCGGACAAATTGAAAGAGGAGAACGGAGCCTTTCCCTTGACACCTTGGTTAAGCTGGCTAATCAGCTTGGCGTAACGGTGGACTACCTGCTCCATGATTCTATCGCCATCAGTGACGACCAATTCATGAACCAGATCCGTCAGATTATGCTCGACCGAACCCCAAAGGAAAAACAGCTGGCCCTGGATATTCTGAAAATGATGTTTGCACACCTGGACGAAATGAATACGAACCCATCTGAATAACAATCGAGTAGGCCTATGCGCATGCGCATAGGCCTCTCACAGATCCGGACATGCGGGTCATCGCATCCGGCTCCTCCGTGTTTATCCCATCTAGGGATGAAGTTCTTTGTAAATCGCAAGAAGACTAC
>NZ_BORS01000027.1:0-38178 GCF_018333295.1 Paenibacillus apis | reverse complement strand
CAATTGAGCCTGAACATCTCAATTCTATCGGTTTGGTCTTAGTGGTCAAACCCTTGATTCCTCCACCCGCATAGCGGGTGGTTTTTTGTTTCGCACGCTTCGCGAGCTCAACTGGCTAAAGCCTAAATAAAGAAAAGACCCGGGGACCAATCCCCAGGTCTTTGTTGTTACAAGTATTAAAATGCTGCTGTGAGCTTCAAGGTACTTCGTGATCAAAAGCCGGTTTTTTGAACTTCCTCTTTCAGTACGTGTTCAAAAATCGGCTTTTCAGCACCGAGAAGCTTGCGTGAACCCGAAGAAGGAGGAACGGAGTGTAGGAGAAGCCTACATGAGCGAAATGCTTCCAAAGGAAGCATACCTCGTAAGCATACGCTCGGACTTCGAGGGTGAACGCAAGATTCGATGTCGAATAGGCAGCTTTGGAATAACCTCGTGATCAAAAGCCGATTTTTGAACTTCCTTTTTCAATACGTGTTCAAACAATCGGCTTTTCAGCACCGAGAAGCTTGCGTGAACCCGAAGAAGGAGGAACGGAGTGTAGGAGAAGCCTACATGAGTACCGGACTTCGAGGGTGAACGCAAGATTCGACGTCGAATCAACATCTCGAAATACCTCGTGATCAAAAGCCGATTTTTGAACTTCCTCTAAGGGATGTATTGTTGGACAATCTTAGTAACCTTCCCATCCTCGATCGTCAAATGATACGGAAAATCGCGGACATCCACGATATCGGTATGGTGAAGCAAGGTGTCCAGCTTCGACAACGAAATGCGCTCATTCCACTGAATGCCGACATCGGCAAAATCTCCGGTCCGGTCATATACCTGCATAATCACTACAGCATCCTCCGCCACGGCCAGAGGCAGCAGGAGCTCGCTCTCATTAACAATAAAGTAACCGTCCGGCGGCCCGTCGATTCCTGCATCAGGCTCGTATTTGGCGAATTCAGCCTTCGCCTCTTCCCCTGTATACCATTGAACCGGGTCTACGACGATCTCGCCGCTGCCATCCCCCGTCAAATTCAGCTGGTCTATATATACGGTAAGTTCTTGTCCATCCCGAATGGCCGGGCGGGCTGTGCTGTCTTTACGATCTGCAGCGCCCGAACTCGACGTAACCAACGAAGACATCACGACAACAAGGAACAGAGCGAGCACGACACTTAATCTTCTTTTCATCTTAACCCCGCCTTTCCAGTCTCCGGCAATTTCAAATCACCATGACATGATAAGAATAAATAACCATTTTCCGGAATTTCAAACACCGGAGATTATATATTACACTCATTATATAATGCAAAAACCGGAAATAGGTCACAGCGAGGTTAAGACCTGGTAACAATAAATTCTTAATTACTAACAATAAATTCTTTATTACTACCGGGAACTACGGTGCTTAGCGGCTTAGTGAGCCGGGAAGAACACAAGCTGAATCACGAAGATAAGACCGAAGATATAGAGCAGCGGATGCACCTCGCGGCCCTTGCCGCTGACAAGCTTCATCACAGGATAAGTAATGAATCCAACCGCGATTCCCGTTGCGATGCTGGCAGTGAGCGGCATCATCAGCATGATGGCGAATGCAGGGAAAGCCTCGTCAAAGGTTTTCCATTGGATTCTTGCCAGGCCCTCCATCATGAAGCAGCCTACAATTATGAGTGCAGGCGCGGTTATGGCGGAAAGCGAGGAAATGGCACCGACGAGCGGCGAGACGAAGAAAGACAGGGCAAACAAGCAGCCGACGACCAGAGAGGTAAGCCCGGTACGCCCGCCTGCGGCCACGCCTGTCGTCGATTCGATATAAGCGGTGGTAGGACTCGTGCCGAACATGGAGCCGATCGTCGTTGCAGTCGCATCCGCCAACAGAGCCGACTTCGCACGCGGCAGCTCGCCATTCTTCATCGCACCGGTTTGTTCGGCAACGCCGATCAATGTCCCGGTGGTATCAAACAGAGTTACGAGCAAGAAGGCGAATACGGTGGTGTAGAGCCCTTGCGAAAATACACCCGGCAAATCCATATCAAAAAAGACAGGGACCGGCGGTGCAGCGAAGAAGCCGTCAAAATGCAGCTGTCCCGTGAAATATCCGATCAGTGCAGTGATTGCCATCCCGATGAACAAAGCTCCCGGAATCCGGCGAGCCATTAAAATCAAAGTGATGAACAGACCCAGAATCGTCAGCAATGTGACTGAACGATGCAGGTCGCCGAAGGTAACCAGATTTTCGGGGTTCGCTACGACAATACCTGACATTTTTAAGCCCAGGAAAGCAATAAACAAACCGATCCCGCCGGTAATTCCATATTTAAGACTGTCCGGAATCGCCCGGATCAGCGCTTCGCGCAGAGAGGTCAGACTGAGCAGCAGGAACAGCAGTCCCGCCAGAAAGACTGTTCCCAAGACAACCTGATAGGATAGGCCGGTCGTCGCTACGACGCTTGTGAAGTAAGCATTCAACCCCATCCCCGGAGCAATCGCAATCGGGTGGTTCGCGAACAGCGCCATAAACAGAGTACCTATGACTGCGGAAATCACCGTGGCCATAAACACTTGATCGAACGGAATGCCTGCGGCCGATAGAACCGCCGGATTCACGACAAGAATATAGGCCATCGCCAAAAAGGTGGTGAGCCCGGCCAGCAGCTCCGTTTTCACGCTGGTCCCATGCTGCTCCAATTTAAAAAACTTTTTCATCGAATTCATCGAACATAAATCTCCCTTCCTCATGTCACAAAAAAGATGCCGAACTATTGTATTGTCCGCCTATCCTTCAGCTTCGTCAAGGAAGGATGTAAACAAACGGGAACAGGCATGGAAAGTTAGCTTTACATTTGAAATGATAAGCTATATACTCCTATCATGGAAAGTATGCTTTCCATGATAGGAGGGCAAATACATGAACAATCGTTTGGAAGAAATCCGCAAGCAACGTGGAATTAAGCAAGAAGAACTAGCCAACGCTCTTGAAGTATCAAGACAAACTATAGGCTCGCTGGAAAACGGACGTTATAACCCATCCATTCTTTTAGCGTTCAGGATTGCTCGTTTCTTTGGTATGAGTATCGAAGACATTTTTATTTATGAGGAGGAAGAAGAGGTATGAGCAAAACGATACTGCCTTATTTTCTTACCATCGGAGGCTTCGGACTGCTGATCTGTGGTCTATATTTCATCCAGGCATTTGAAGCTTCACAGGGGATGCTGCAGGCATTGCCTTATATCTGTATTGGGATTGGCTGTGGCATTTTTGGTCACGGTGCCGGAGAACTAATCAGCCGCTTGGCGATGAAGAATAATCCTGCCGCAGCAAAGCAACTGGAGATCGAACAAAAAGATGAGCGGAATTTAGAGTAACCTTCTTCACTATAGCTTGCGGATAGGGCAGGAGTCCTCCTTTTCCTTTTGAGACAGCTCCCACCAAATGAAAAAGGCTCCTCCGTCATCTATATGACGGCTGGAACCCCAAGAAGCTTACTCATTATCCTTTAATCTTTATATGATTTTGATTTCATACAAGCGGGCTGTCCTTGCTGCTGGCAGAGTGACCTCAAGCTTGCCTGATTCAGAATTCCATGTATGCTCACCTGGAAAGTTCAGTGGATAAGCACACTGGACATCCACCTGCTTCCCACGGAGATCCGGCAGATCCAGCACGCGCGCCGCAGGTTGATCTCCCTTGCCGTCCGCATCACGGGCTCGCCAGACCGCAATAAACTGCCGCCCATCTGCGCGAAGCCCCATGGCGATCCATTCATCCTGCTGGGTCGGCAGCCCCCATGGCCAGAAAGGAAGGGCTTCGGGTATCTCCGACCGGATGGTCTTGTAGTAATCGAGACCTTCTTTCACGAGTTCCTTGCGTCTAGGATTCAATTCCGCGAGGTGGCCGCTCTGATGCACACGCAGCAGCAGGGCATTAACCATATTGAAGACGACTTCTTCATCGTCTCCTTCCTGAAGCGGATAAGACCATACCGCCGCTTGCTCGGGTGTCAATGCAGATGGGGCCGCGGCCGCAATCGCCGCGTAATTCACATAGTTCTCCTGATCACTGGTGGATTGAATGCTATATCGGCTAAGCATGGCGTAATCCATCCGCATCCCGCCGCTGGAGCAATTCTCGATCACCAGAGCCGGGTACTTGGCAAAGATGCCATCCAGCCAAGCCAGGTAAGCCCGATTATGACGAAGCAGCCCGTCTCCGAAGCTGTCCGATTCCCGTTCTGTACCGATGCCGGCATTGATATTGTAGTCCATCTTGATATAGCCTACACCGTAATCCTCCACCAGCCGGCGAATGACTTCCGTGGCATACGCGGCAACCTTCGGATTGCTGTAGTCCAGCTGGTAACGGCTGCGGTCCATCACCCGCTTGCCATGCCGCATGAAGAACCAGCTGTCATCGGTATCCTGTAGCTTCGGACTATGGATCCCCATGACCTCCAGCTCCAGCCAGAGACCGGGAACCATTCCCTTGCCGCGGATGTAGTCGAGCACGTACTTGATGCCTTCCGGGAAGCGCTGCTCCGATGGAAGCCATTCTCCAACACCGCTCCACCATTCACCCGGCGCATACCAACCGGCGTCGATGCAGAAGTATTCGCAGCCTACCTCAGAAGCCGCGTCTATTAAAGGCAGCAGCTTGGCCGTCGTCGGGCTTCCCCACAGGCAATTCATATAATCATTAAAAATAATTTGCAGCTTGCGATTATCCTCATTCGGCCGGCGAATGGCGCGGCGATAGCGGGTCAATTCCCCAATCGCCTGTTCAAAGCCTCCATTCGCGGCCCCTACCGCGACCGGAATGCTGGAGAAGCTCTCGCCTGGCTTAAGCTGCTTCCACCATTGATTATCGTGCTCGGTCGGTCCGCTGATCAGCAGGGTGACATAATCGAATTGGTCGAACATCTCCCAATGCCAGGAGCCATTGTGCTCAATCTGCCATACCAGCGTGCTCTCGGCTTCTTGATTTTCCAGAACGGCCATCGGAATATGCTCGGCAGCTGACCAAGAGCCTGTATTGCTGAAAGCAATCCGCTTGGAGGATCGATCCGTTACATGGGACAGCCCCAGCTCAGGCAGACTGTAAGTCCGCCATTGCAGCTCGCTCTGCCAGCCGGTATGCGGGATATAGAGCCTTAGTTTCTCATCACGGGAGAGCACGCCCTCTTTATCAATGCCTGTGAGTGCAAAAGAAGACACGTACTCTACCCCGACCGGCTCCTTGCCTTCATGAACCAGATCTACCCAAGAGCGAAGCATGCCGATGCCATCAAAAAACTGAAAATGCTGAATTGCCTTCAATCCGGTTTCATTATCTTCTAAGGCGATCGAAAGCTTACGTCCCATGCTGTTTCGCGTATCCTCATGACTTGCGTATTTCATCCGCAATCCAGGGTAAGAAGCCCGATGGGTACGCCCATGGTATTCATCCCGGTCTTCGCCGGTTAATTGCAGCTCCATCAGCCGAAAGCCGGGTCTCTGCTTCTCCTCGATAAAGGAGGCCTGGTAAGGCGTCGAACCAAAATGAAGCAGCCGCACATCCAGTTGATCTGTAATTTCAATGACAAGATGAAGTCCGTTTTCTACAATGACCAGGTTTTGTACCATCATAACACCCGCCTATAAAAAAATAGTTCAATTCGCCGCAGCACCCCTCCGAGCACTGCGGCGAATTGACGCTACAGATCCGCTGTATTATTGAGCCGAGCCCAACTGCACCCAAGCCTGTTCGATTTCGGGAATGACCTGATCCTTCGTCTTGTTGCCGCCAATATAGGATTGCATCAATTCACCGAATTTCTGGTGGAAGGTATCCAGCGAGTAGTTCACCGACAGGTCGCCCGACGGTTCCGTCTTCAGAATTTCTTCCATTTGCTTCGGCATATCCAGATCGGGAAGCGGAGCATCCTTGATCGGAGGAATAACCTTCGCTACCTCGGAGAACCAGCTCTTGCCGTAGTCCGAAGTGTACAACCAGTTGAAGAATTCAATCGTTTCATTTACAACCTTGGAATCTTTGTTAATCCGCAGCGCTTGGTCGGCACCTGTAATAATGAAGGACTCTGCCGCATCATCACTTACCGGATAGCCTGCAATCCCAAGCTCAAAATCCGGTGTGATTTTCTTGATGGCCTCCTCATCCCATGCGCCTTTACCCGTCAT
Organism: Paenibacillus apis; assembly: GCF_018333295.1. Lineage (NCBI taxonomy): Bacteria > Bacillati > Bacillota > Bacilli > Caryophanales > Paenibacillaceae > Paenibacillus > Paenibacillus apis. The sequence continues at coordinate 32,016 of NZ_BORS01000027.1, read as the reverse complement.
AATCGCTGCTTTGCCTAATGCGAAGTCACTTACTTGGGCATTACTGTCGCGTTCCAGCGGCTTGTCTGTGCCATGAGCAACCGTCGTATCGATGAAGGAGAAGAAATTGTCATACAGAACCGGGTAGTCCTTGATTTTCGCTTCGCCGCTGATGAACTTGTTCACCAGGTCTTTAGGCTCCATGCCTGCATCCTTCGCCGCTGCATCTACATAGTGTTGGAAGATGTGCTTCCATACCCACCATTCCTTGTAGGCATTCGCGAATGGCGTGATTCCCTTGGCTTCCAGCTTGGTAATCGCTTCATCCAGCTCGGACGTTGTCTTCGGGAAGGCTTCGATCCCTGCATCCGCAAACAGCTTCTTGTTGTAAATAAGGGTGAACAGGTTCCCCTTAATTGGAAGGCCCAGCACCTTCCCGTCCGAAGAAGTCATATTCGATCTGACCGCATCCGTCATCGATGAGGCAAGCGGTTCATTTGTCAAATCCGCACTATAATCGGCAAAGGTATCAATATCTCCGCCTGCCGTCGTCTGGAATACATCCGGCGTGCTTCCCGCAGCGATCTTCGACTTCAGTACCGTGTTGTAGTCGGCCTGCATAATCTCAAGATTGATCGTCACGTTAGGCTTGACCTTTTTATATTCCGATATATACGTGTTAAACGCATCTGTGTATTCTGGAGAAGCTGTGAACATATAAATGGTGACCGGCTTGCTGTCGTTCCCAGTTGCGGCCCCTTCCGAATTGGTACCTCCATTGCTTGCGGTGTTATTGCCGCCGCACCCGGACAGCAGCCCCATAACCAACGCTAAACTGAAGAAGCCTGCCCATACTCTTTTTTTCTTCATCCCTTAGTACCCCCACTTTCATTGTTAGTGTTGGAATTGCTTTAACTGTTATACTCCCCATTGTAGTGAGAGAACCTCCGGATAAAAATGTAGATAAGTGGCGAATTAAGGGTAAAAAAGTGAAATCGCTTTCTTGCCTCTAATCCTTATTATCCTGATCCTCGCTTGGTTGGTTCCGGTATTCGGAGGGCGAGGCTCCATAGTAGTTCCGGAAGGCTTTACTAAAATAGTTCTTGTCCTTGTAGCCCAGCATTTCCGAGATTTCCTGGACCTTCAGCGCCGGATTATCGAGCAGCCTCAGCGCTTTATCCATCCGTATTTTCTGGACATACTCATGAATTCCGTAACCGAACTGCTGCTTGAACAGCTTCATTAAGTATTCCCTGCTCAGGTAATATTTTTCGGCAAAATACGATATTTTTATGTCTTCATAATAATGGTTGTCAATAAAGTCTTTAATTTGCTGGGCATCAAAGGAGCGCGGGCTCGAAGCCGCCTGCATAATAAGCGCGCTGTAGTGCTCCAATATACCTGCAAACACGCTCTCCAGTTCGTCAAAGCTGGAAAAGTCGGTCTTTAACCCAAAGGCTCTGAGCGATTTCTCCCCAGGGTTCGGCATATTCTCTTCGGCTACGCCATGCTCCCGGGCCATGTCATTGAACAGTACGACCATTTCGGTAAGCAGCCGGTCTGCATCTCCAATTCTGAAAAAAGCTGTCGACTTAATTTGGCGAAGATAGTCGCTGCCCAAGGTTGCGGCCTGACGCTGATTTCCGTTCTCCAGGCTGCTCTTGATCAGTGCCATCCGACTGGTAAGCGAAGGGATCTCCAGTGCTCTGCGATCCTCTGCCATGCCCACGGCAGACCGTCCGGACAGCTTGAGCAGGTCGACGCTATATACTCGAATTCTTGCCTCCTCATAAGAGTCCGCCAGCTTCCTGGGGTCCAGTGCCGGAGCACCCTGACCGCCGACGGATATAATGCCGAACAAGGCATGAAGCTGGGTAACTACACTTCGCAGCAATTGTCCGGCACGGAACTGCCATTCCCTGGCGTCCGCACCGATTCCGTCATAGACGGCAATCATCTCCCTTTCCTCCTTGGGGTCAGCAAAGCTGAAACAGGTAAGCCCCGACTCCGTCATTTCGTTAAATACATTGGCTACCGCAAAGGAAAGAAGCTCTGTGTCCGAGTTGAATCTATGTTCACATACCGCTTTCAGGTTAAGCACTCTCAATACCAGGACCCCATAATATCTTCCCTTGTCATCTGCGCCAATTAAAGACATGGAGGTCTGGTCGGCGCTCTTGTTGTAGCTGCGTTCAATGAGGGAGAGGAACAGCTTCTCCTTCAGCTTGGGCAGAGACATGTTGTACGTAATATTGCGGGAAATGGACTCGCTGCGGGTCTGCTTTCTGGACTCCAGCAGATCGATTCCCTTCTGCAGTGCCTGGTTCAAGTCCTGTCGATTGATGGGCTTGAGCAAATAATCCAGGGCATTGGACCGGAGAGCTTGTCTCGCATATTCGAAATCATTGAACCCGCTGATGACGATGACGGGAAGTTCAGGGAACTCCTGCTCGATAATTTTCAGCAGCTCCAAGCCGCCCATTTCCGGCATTTTCATATCCATCATAACCAGATCAGGCTTGTACGCCCGCAGCATGTCCAATCCGGCTCGTCCATCGGCTGCCTCCAGCACCTCACCGACCTGCAGCCTGTCCCATTCTCCTAAAATCTGAATCGCCTCACGCAGCGGCTGTTCATCATCAATAATCAATACTTTGTACATCGCTATCTTCACCCCGCGGAATCATCATTGTGATGGATACTCCATGATCTGTATTGCTAATTCTAAGCTCGGCATGTTCTCCATATAGCAGCTTGAGCCGCGTATTCAAATTTTTAAGACCGATATTCTCGCTCTCCTGGGTCTCCTCCCAGTCCTTCTGAAAGAGGGCCTTCAACTGATCGATCCGCTTCTGCGGAATCCCCGGCCCATTATCCCCGACGGTAATGACGAAATGCCCTTCCGCGAATGCTGCGCTGATTCTAATCTTGACCGTGCCGGACACTTTCTCGACAGCATGCTTGATGGAGTTCTCGATCAGCGTCTGGAGAGACAGCTTCGGAATCTGCAGTGACTTCAGGGATTCGTCCCATTCCAGCTCTACCTCGAGCCTGTCGCCGAAGCGCGCCTTCTGCAATGCCAGGTAACGGTCGATATGCTGCAGCTCCTCCCGCGCCAATACGATGTCTTTGCCTCCGATGCAATATCTCAATGTCAGCCCCAGCGCTCCGATCATATCCGCTACCTCGAAATCCTTGCTCCGCAGTGCCTTGGTGGAGATGGCCTGCAGTGCATTGTATAGAAAATGGGGATTGATCTCGGCTTCAAGCGCCTTTAATATCGCATTTTTCTCTACAAGCTTCATCTTGTAGCGCTCATTAATCAGCTCGTTCGTTCTGAATACCATCTTGTTGAAGTGCCGATTCAGGTCGGCGATCTCATCCTGTCCTCTTACTAAAGCCACTGCATCAAAGGTGCCCTCGCTGAACTTCCTCATCTGTCGGGATAACCGGTATAACGGCCTGGTGATTGCATTGGCTATCCAGGCTATCAGAACGATCGACAGAATCAGAAATGCGGCGCCAATCAGAAAGCTCACATTCCTCGCCTGTCTTGCCGGTTCATAGATATTGCTATAGGGGATCGGCTTGGCCAGCTTCCATTTCTCCGTCTCTCCCGTATTGCTGACGATCAAGTACTGACTTCCCTCGGGGGTCCTCCGAATGACCGGGTCGGTACCGCTACCGCTTGCATCCAGGTAATCCCACTGGCTCGTATCCTTCATTTGCTCAAAAAACGAAAGGTCGTCCGCATAAAAAGGGGTGTTGTCCGGGTCCAAAAAAATCAAGTGCTCCCCTTGCTCCATGGGAATGTCCTGCAGGATCTCTTCAATCACTTCCGGCTGAATATAAAAAGAAATAACCGCCCGCGGCTCACGGGAGGCAATGGAACGTATGACCCGATGGTAAGCCATAATTCCGGGGTTTTTGAGCGCTGTATAGCCAATTTGGTCATTGGATTGAGCAAAGGATTGAAAAGAATGGCTCCTCGGGCTGGTCATTGCCTGCTCGAACCAGGGCTGATCCGCAATGCCGATCTGGAAGCCTACCCGGGCCTTTGTATCCGAGCCTTCGCGGGTAATAGAGTAGTATTTCTCCTGGTCGATCAGATACAGGAAAATACCGTTCAGATCCGAGCGTGAGTAAAACAGGGAGCGCAGGTATTGATCCAGGTACATTTTGGAGGCGTAGTCCGTGTCTTCATTAACGATGGCTTGAAGTAAATCATCATAGCGGATTTGCGGAAGGGACAGCTGCTCAATGTCTGCCAGATAATCCTCCAGATTCTGGTTGACGAGCTTCAGGTTGTTCTCCGTGCTCTCAATGCTGTTAGCGACGGATTCCTTACGAAGCATATGCCCGGAGATGAGGGTCAACGACACCACAACCAGGATAATGATCGTGGAGAAGAACAGTATGAGCTTGTTCGCCAATCGTCCGGATAAACGGGCATATCCTGCCCGCAGAGTGCGTTTCAGTCCATCGAACATCTTGCCTCATCCTTTATCTTAAGGGGTACGTATCGGGATATTTTCAGTTCACCTTTTTACCCTTAACTGATTTCTTAAATCCATTTAGGGCATCCTAATAACTACACTATACTTACACTATAGCACAGCATATCTGCAATGCTCGGTTTACAAATTTCGTCCGACAAAAGAGGTGCATACAGTTGAAAAGTGGAAGAAGACGAGCTGAGAGACTGGAATTTGGCGCATTTACGTTGCCGATATTGGTCAGCATTATTGTCGTATTTTACTATCCGTTTATGATGACGATTCGTTATTCCCTAACCCAATGGAACGGGATCTCCAAGCACCCGAAATTCGTGGGGCTGGATAACTTTAAACAAATCTTTATGGGAGATGCGAACTTCTCCAATGCAGCCTGGTTCACGATCAAGTATGCGCTGGCCTATATTATTCTGGTGAACGTGCTGGCCATCCTGCTTGCCCTTGTACTCGATATGAAGCTGAAGAGCACGAACTGGCTGCGGGCAGCCTTCTTTATTCCATATATTCTAAGCTTGGTCATTGTCGGCTTCATCTGGAAGTTCATCTTTATGCAAGGCTTTGAATCCCTGGGTGCCAGTACAGGCTGGGGCTTGTTCGGGCTAAGCTGGCTGGGCGAGCAGAACCTGGCCTTCATTTCCATCCTGCTTGTATCGTTATGGCAATCCATCGGCTTCTATCTGGTCATCTACATCGCCGGGCTTCAATCGGTTCCCGATGATCTCAAGGAAGCGGCCACGGTGGATGGGGCGGGACCGGTCCGCCGGTTCTTCAATGTGACACTGCCGCTGCTCGCGCCTTCAATTACGATCTCGGTCTTTATGGCGCTGACCAACTCGATCAAGGTGTTCGACGTTATTCTGTCGCTGACCGGCGGAGGACCGGGAGGGACAACCTATAGCGTTGCCTACGATATTTACAGGGATACCTTCCAGAACAATCTGTACGGTTACGGCACAGCAAAGGCCTTGATTCTGTTCATTGCTGTTCTGATCATTACGGTGATTCAATTGACAATATTCAAGCGCAGGGAGGTTGAAGCCTAATGAAAAAGAAGAGAGACTGGAGAATCATCCTGCTTGAAGTTGTCATGGTGGTGATCTCCCTGATCTTCCTGTATCCGCTGTTCCTGACCATCATCAATTCATTGAAGAGCTTCTCCGAGCTGATGACCGATGTCATCGCATTGCCTAAGAAGCTCGCGTTCGAAAATTACTCTTATGTGTGGCAGTACATCAATTATCCTAGATTGTTCCTGAACAATACGGTCGTTACCGGGCTTGGACTGTCCGGGATTGTCCTGATTTCTTCGATTGCAGCCTACAAGCTGGCTCGAACCAAATCCCGGGCCAGCTCCCTGATCTACTTCCTTTGTATTATGCCGATGCTGATCCCGTTCCAATCGATCATGCTGACGGTGCTGCAAATGGCTAAAAACCTGAATCTGTCGGAAAGCACCTGGGGACTTGGCCTCTTGTACTGGGGCTTCGGCGCTCCATTGGCCCTATTCATTTACCACGGCTTTGTGAAGGGGATTCCCCGGGAAATTGACGAGAGCGCGACGATTGATGGAGCCTCCGGGTTCCGCCTGTTCTTCAGCGTAATCTTCCCGCTCTTGAAGTCCGTAACGACGACCATCATTATTATCGATGTGATGTGGATCTGGAACGACTTCCTGCTTCCGCTCCTAATGGTCAACGGATCGCCTGCAACCAAGACGCTGACGCTGGCGGCCTACACCTTCGTCGGCCAATATACTTCGGACTGGCAGTATGCCATGACAGCCATGGTGATGGCTGTACTTCCATCCATTATCGTGTTCATCTTCCTGCAAAAGTACATTGTAAAAGGCGTTGTAGCAGGGGCTGTAAAGGGATAGGGGAGTTGAACTAATAGTGCACGCTAGGGGCAACGTGTGCAGTGTGCTTACGATCGCTGTTGTTCGCGAATTTCCTTCTATTGGACTGAATTCCTACAAGGAGGAAATCCGCTCCCAAAGGCGAACTCTATCTCTTTATGCTTCCGAAGTAGCTTTCTTACAGAAGGCTTTTAACACTTCACGCTTATGCCTTTTCTACGTAGCTTCTTCAGTTCAATTTATAGAGGTGCGCGGGTAGAATAATAAGAGGGGTGTCCTAAAGTCATCGCAGATGATTGGGGACACCTTTTTCGAAGTGAGGCAACGCCGTGCGTCGCGAAACAAATGCCGATAAGCACTAAAATTGCTGGTGTGGGGCTCGTGTGGCGATTATAGTGCAGAAAAGCACTAAAATTGCTGGTGTGGGGCGCGTGCGGCGATTATAGTGCAGAAAGGCATTAAAATTGCTGGCGTGGGGGCGCGTGTGGCGATTATAGTGCAGAAAGGCATTAAAATTGCTGGTGTGGGGGCAAATGTGACGATTATAGTGCAGAAAGGCATTATAATTGCTGGTGTGGGGGCTCATGCGACGATTATAGTGCAGAAAGGCATTATAATTGTGGTGTGGGGGCTCGTGTGGCGTTATAGTGCAGAAAGGCACTAAGGCGCTTCGAGGCTTACCATAAGTAAGTTTGGAGGTCGTGCGGATTTCCCCTCGCTCCTCATTTGATCAAGAAAGCCGCAATGGACGCAAGAAACCAAGGATTCAAGCGAGAGAAGGTCGCTTTGCCCCTTGGTTTCTATATGAAGATCACTTTATTTTGTTATCAAAGTGTAGAATTTTACTTGGGACACCCTCTTATGATTTCTCGGATTCAGTTGGTTCCTGTTCTACATAATGCTTGAGCATGTTCAGCTTGTTATCCCAGAAGCGGTCGAAGTAGTCCAGCCAGCGCTTTATCTCAAGCAACGGATCCGCGTTGACGCGATATCTGGTCTCTCGGCCAACCTTACGCTCCAGGACGAGGTCTGCATGGGCAAGAACATGCAGGTGCTTGGATACGGCGGTACGGCTCATGGGAAAATGCGGCGTCAGCTCTTTGAGCGGCAATTCCCTCTCGCCAATCAGGCTTAACAGCTCCCGCCGGGTCGGATCCGCTACCGCCTGAAAAATATCCTGCTGCTGTGCTGCCGATGAAGCTGGCATGCTCAGCCCTCCAAGAAGGCGGACAGCTTCTTCACGATGCCGCTCCAGCCTCCGTCCATCCGGCCTCTTACCAGCTCGTGCGGCTCCCCGAATTCAGTCAATTGCTCAGCTGTCCAGCCGCTGTGAATCAGCGTGAATTCAACCTGATCACCCTGCTGCACCAATTCAAAGGTTAGCGTCCAATCCTTGCCCCAGGCAAAGGACAACCGCTTCTCCGGCTCAACCTCCAGCACCTTGCAAGGGGATTGACCAAAGGGTCCGGCCTCGAGAATAAACTCATGACCTGCCACCGGCTGCAGATTGCCGGGCATAAACCAGGCCGCCAGCCCTTCGGGGGTGGATACGGCTTCCCACACCTTTTGGAGCGGGGCATGTACAAGGATTGTCTTGCGAATATCGGGTAATGCTTGAGTAGACATTAGAAATACTCCCTTTCGGATTTTTATATAGGAAACCATATGGTTTCACTTTATTATACTTCTTATGCGAGAAATATGAAACTCTTTAGTTCCTATATAGAATTAGGATGACGCACGCTGGGGGCAATGTGTGGAATATTCTTACGATCGCTGTTGCCTGCGGATTGCTTTGACTGAACTAAATCATCCTAAGGGAGTTTTACTCATCAACTTACTTTTGGTATGATAGTGTCCAATTAGCAATTCAGCTATCCTTGCGACTTGCCATTACGTAGCGCAAATTTGAATACAGGAGGTCTTTGCTCTATGTCTGACTTGAATTATCACCTTCACACGGAAGCCGATCGTACGGATAGAGGTACAACGGCGATTCCTCTCTCTATTTTGGATCTGGCCCCAATTCCGGTCTCAGGCTCGGCTGCCGAGTCGCTGAGCCGCTCGCTTGATCTGGCCCAGCATGCCGAGCGCTGGGGCTACAACCGCTTCTGGCTGGCCGAGCACCATGGCATGCCTGGCATTGCCAGCTCTGCGACGGCCGTGGTCATCGGCCATATCGCCGCAGGCACGAGCACGATCCGGGTCGGCTCGGGCGGAATTATGCTGCCGAACCACTCGCCGCTGGTAGTGGCGGAGCAGTTCGGCACGCTGGAGTCGCTGTATCCGGGGCGGATCGACCTTGGACTCGGGCGTGCGCCCGGGTCTGATCCGCTCACGGCGCAGGCTCTGCGCCGCGGTCCGGGCAGCGACGGCCAGGACTTCCCGGAGCGGCTCCGCGAGCTTCGGGAATATTTCCGGCCCGGCGACGGCCCGGCTCTGCCGCCGCGGGTCCGGGCCGTTCCGGGCGAAGGGCTGAACATCCCGATCTGGCTGCTTGGCTCGAGCGGCTTCAGCGCTCAGCTCGCAGCCGTGCTCGGCCTGCCGTTCTCCTTCGCCAGCCATTTCGCGCCGGACTATCTGATCGCGGCGCTGGAGCTTTATCGCTCCCGGTTCGAGCCCTCGCCGCACTTGGAGCGGCCTTATGCGATGGTCGCGGTCAATGTCATCGCGGCGGACAGCGATGAAGAGGCCCGGCGTTTGGCGACAAGCCAGGAGCAGCAGTTCCTGGGCCTGATTCGCCGCCAGCCAGGGCAGCTTCGTCCGCCGGTCAATTCGATGGACACGATCTGGACTCCACAGGAGCGGGAGCTTGTCCATCGTCAGCTTAGCTTCGCGGCTATCGGCTCGCCTCAGACTGTCCGTAAGAAGCTGGAACAGATCCTGGAGGAGACCGCCGCAGACGAGCTGATCGTAGCCACACAGGTCTATGATCATCAGGCCCGGCTGCATTCCTATAAGCTGCTGGCGGAGTTGATGAGATAATCACCTATCCTTAATCGCCGCCGTTCATGCATTCAATCCGCATCGTAAACAGCAGTCAGCCCCGTCGGCATTTCCGCGACGGGGCTGACTGCTGTTAGTTTAGAAATGATGCTGATACCACGCGGATGCCGCGTCAATCTCTCCCTTAGTGAGCTGATGACCAGAGGATTGCCATTGTACCGTGACATTGGCCCCTGCTCCGGCAAGCAACCGCTCCAGCTCTTCTGTCTCTTGCGGAGAACAGAGCGGATCGTTTGTCCCTGCTCCGATAAATACCGGAAGCCCGTTCAGCTTCGGCAGTTCTATGCCTCTTCGCGGAACCATCGGGTGGTGCAGAATCGCACCGCGCAGCGCCCCACTGTAATGAAAGAGCAGGCTGCCCGCGATATTGGCTCCATTGGAGTAGCCAATCGCTACGATATTGCTTCGGTCAAATCCGTAGTTGTCTGCTGCTTCGCCAAGGAAGCTATGCATTTCCTCAGTGCGCAGAACCAGATCCTCTTCATCAAATACCCCTTCTGCCAGACGGCGGAAAAATCGGGGCATACCGTTTTCCAGAACGCTGCCACGGAGGCTGAGTACTGACGATTGCGGCGAGATAATTCCGGCAAGCGGGAGCAGATCCTGTTCTGTCCCTCCGGTTCCGTGCAATAACAGCAGCACAGGCGCTTTAGCATCGATCCCTTGTTGAAATATATGCTTCATTCCTGGTCTCCCTCCAATAACCGAACCTGAATCGGCTCCAAGTTTGCTTCGATGGCTTCTCTTTGCTGTTCAAACCAGGCAGGAAGCATCAGCTTCTCTCCCCTACGGCTCAGGGGCTCATCACGGGAAAAGCCTGGCCCTGCACCCCCGGCGCCATAATTCATAGGTTCAAGGTTGATATCGTTTATATTACCTAATTCTGCCATAGAATGGAATCGAACAAAAGGCCCTTCCTGCACAATCGGTAAAATCTTATTTAAAGGTAGCCTGTGCATGTCTGCCGAGCTTCTTCAGCAGCTCTGCAGCAATCCGTCTCTCCTCTTCCGACAGACCGGACATGACTTCAGCGATGACCTCTGCGTGCTTGGGAAATGCCTCCTGAATGAATGCGGTACCTTCCTCCGTAATCTCCGCATAAATCAAACGGCGGTCTTCCTTCGAGGCATTGCGCCGTACAAAGCCGCGCTTCTCCAGCTTATCCACTACATAAGTGATATTGCCGCTGCTCATCAGCACCTTGCCGCCAATCTGCTGGATCGGCTGAGCGCCCTTATGATACAACAGCTCCAGCACTCCAAATTCCGATCGCGTCAGACCAAATCTGCGTATATCCTTGTCCATATGTGCATTTACCCATTGACTGGCTCTGGTTAGCGCAATATGAAGGTTCAAAGCATCCTGCTGCGGATAGCTCAAGCGAAACCCTCCTTGCTTTAAATTTGTTATATCTTAATATAAAGATAAATAATTTAGAACTAGTTGTCAAGGGCAGCAAGCTTGAACACGCTCACGGGCTACTTCCACTCCTCCGGCAATAACCCGGCATAATGCGGCTGGAGGTAGCGATCGTCCACGAGCAGCAGCAGTCCGCGGTCATTCTCCGAGCGGATCAGCCGCCCTCCAGCCTGAAGCACCTTATTCATGCCGGGATAAACATAGGCATAATCATATCCGTCCTTCTCCCGGGCCTGAAAGTAATCCCGAATCAATTCCCGTTCGAGTCCAATCTGCGGCAGCCCGACGCCGATTACGGCCACTCCGATCAAGCGATCGCCTACCAGATCGATCCCCTCGGAGAAAATTCCGCCCATAACGGCGAATGCAGCCAATGTCTGTCCGTCTTCCGCCTCGAAAGCCGCAAGGAATTGCTCTCTTTCCGCCTCCGACATGGATGCCGTCTGCCGCATCACTGCTATGTTTTCCGGCAGGCCTACGGCCACTTCTTCATAGATCAGGTTCATATAGGCATAGGAAGGAAAGAAGAACAAATAATTACCCTTGCGCTCCAGGAGCACCGTCCTCAGCAATCCGCCAATGGAGGCCTTCGTCCGGTCCCGGTCCCGGTATCGGGTCGAATACGGAAGGATCCGCACCTGAAGCTGCTCCCGGGAGAACGGCGACGGTACGCTCAGAGTATAATCCTCTTCGTTCGCCCCGAGCATATCCCGGAAGTAGGACAGCGGCGACAGCGTTGCGGAGAAGAAAATGCGCGAGCGGAAGCTCTTGCCGGCCTCGCGCAGCAAGCTAGAAGGATCGAGGCAGAACTGGACCAGTCGTGCCTCATTGGATGCAAACTCCGTATAACAGATGTATCGCTCATCATAGAGCTTGCCTGTCCGCAGGAAGTTGTTCGCCATAAAATATGTCTCAAGAAGCAGCTCCGCCTTCTCTGCCAAGGCACCGCCTGTCATGGGCGAGAAGAGCTCCCGCTCCACCTCAACCAGAAAATCCTCCGCCAGCTTGAGCAGAGCTTCCGGCTTGTCCGTATCGATTCGATGCGGTCCATCCGCTTCCTTGCGCAGGGCAACAAAGCAGCTGTTAACGGCCTTCGCAGCACGGTACACGCCATCGTTGATGCCTTTGTACGCCCGCTGCAGCTCAAGAAAGGGGCGCTTGGCCAGCTCTGCGGAATACATATCCCGGCCCCGATCCACCAAATGGTGCGCCTCGTCCACCAGCAGTGCAGCCTTGCCCTTCTGCTCGGCGAACATTCTTTTTAACGAGACTCTGGGATCAAATATATAGTTATAATCGCAGATGATCGCATCTGCGGTATAAGCCAGCTCCAGCGAAAATTCAAACGGGCAAACCCGATGCTTAATCGCATAAGTCTCAATCACCTGCCTGCCAAGCAAGGTCTCATTAGTTAAAATATCAAGCACCGCGCCGTTGATCCGATCATGGAAGCCGTCCGCGAAAGGACAGTCCTCCTTGCGGCAGCTTACTTGCTCCTGAAGGCATACCTTTTCTTTGGCGGTCAGGGTCACGGCATGCATCCGCAAGCCTCCCTCCTCCAGCAAGGAGAAGGCGGCTTCCGCCGCCGCGCGATTCGTCGTCCGGGCTGTCAGATAGAAGATCTGCTGCAGATGTCCCTCCCCGATCGCTTTGACGGCCGGAAAGATCGTCGAGATCGTCTTGCCGATGCCCGTCGGCGCCTTGGCGAACAGGCTGACCTTCTCCTGGATCGACTTGTATACCGCGCCCGCCAGCTTGCGCTGTCCTGCCCGGTAGTCCGGAAAAGGAAACTGCAATGCGGTAATGCTCTGATCGCGCTGGCCGCGGTGAGTCATCAGAAGCCGGGCATATGGCGCGTAGCTCTTCACTAGCTCATGAACAAAGGCCTCCAGCTCTGCGAACTCCTGCTTCTGCCGGAACCGCTTCAGCTCCCCGGACGGAAGCTGCATGTAGGTCAGCTGAATCGCCATATGCTCAAGCCCGCGCTCCAGAGCTGCCATATAGGCATAGCATTTCGCCTGGGCCCAATGAACCGGATAAGTTTCGGCTTCGATGAGCGTCAAATCGCCGGAGGTCGACTTAATTTCGTCGATCATCAGCCCGCCGTCCTCCAGCACAAGCAGACCGTCACAGCGTCCATCCACCAGAAAGACCAACTCGCCGCACGGAATCTCCGCAGACAAATACACCTCTTTCTGATCCTGCTCGCCATACTGCCGCTGCACTTGCTGATGTGCCCTCGTTCCCTCCACAAGCGCATTCGGCCGGCTGAACCCGCTGTTCAGATCCCCGCTGCGCAGCACATATTCCACCAACGGCCGGACCGCTATTTGAATGAAAGGGATTGCCTCTACTTCTACTTCTACCTCTGTCTCTTGATTCCTCGTCTTCTTCAAACCACCCATGCCATCCTTTCTTTCAGCAGCCGATCGAACTCGAACATTTGTTCCAATTATACCACAGCTGCCGAACGTGATCTTGTTCCTATCGGATTACTGCCCCCTATGGAAAAATATTGGTATTCATTTCAAGAAAGGAGGCATGCTTCCATGAAGATGAAGAAGAAGCGCTTTATTCGTTTCAGCGTTGTATGGCTCTTGTGTTCCGCCCTTGCTGCCTCGTTAACAGCCTGTCTTGGGGGCGGCTCTCCTGTCGACAAAGCTTCTGTAACTACCGATGCCGAAGCTTCTGCGCAGAAGCTGGATCCGCAGCAGGCCAAAGAGATCATTCTGCGGGGCAGCTTCACAGATGAGGAACGCAACCGTCTCCTTCGGGAGGATATTCTGTATTTTGCCGAAGAATTCCCCAGTAAGCATAAGTATCCGTTCACGTATCTGACGGAGGAAGCATTTAACCGGCAATTGAAGGAGCTGGCCGACAAGGTGGACCGGCTCAATAATAACCAGGTGTTTGTTGAACTCAATAAGATCATCGCCAAGATCAAGGATGCCCACACTTCCATCAATTATTGGGACGGCTATACTTATCCGCTTCAGTTCTACATGTTCGGAGAAGACATCTACGTAGTGAATGCCGATCAAGGTCTTCAGGAAGCCTTGAACGCACGGATAACCGCCGTCAATGGAGTTCCGATCGATGAAGTTGTGGACAAGCTGACCGAGCTTGTCTCCTATGAGAACGAAAGCTGGCTGATGGCGCGTCTTCCGGAGTATTTCGCCTCGCCGGTCCATATGCATGGGCTGGGAATAATCGACAATGAGAAAAGCACCCTGTTTACCCTTGAGAAGGAGGGAGAGCAGCAGGATCTCCTTATCCCGATCCTCAATTACGGGGAAGAGGCGGACTGGATAAACACAGCGACAAAAGACATTTTTACCGGCCTATATGAGCAAAACTATGAGTACCGTTATCTCCCGGAGCACCAGACGATCTATTTCGAGTACAATGCCTGTGCTGAGCAAGAAGGCTTGAAGTTCAGCAGCTTCAACAAGCAAATGTTCGAAGAAATCGAAAAGCAGTCGCCAAAGCGGCTAATCCTGGATTTGCGAAGCAATGGCGGAGGTAACTCTGAGGTTCTGAACCCATTCACCAAAGCGCTGAAGAACTATACCGCCAAGCACCCGGACATGCAGGTGTTCATTCTGATCGGACGAAATACATTTTCCTCCGGAATGTTTGCCATTTACCGCACCATTGAAGCTGCGCCGAATGCCGTCACCGTCGGGGAGCGCTCAGGAGGAGCCATCGACTGCTATGGCGATGTAAGAATGTTTCAGTTGCCCAACTCGCAGCTTCCCATCGGTTACAGTACAAAGTACTTCGAGTTCAGCAGCAGCTTCAGCTACAAAAATCCGGGCGAGGGCACTTTTATCCCTGATGTAGAGATGACTCCTGCTTTTGAGGATTACGTCAAAGCCAACGATGTCGTACTGAACTATGCGTTGTCCAACTGAACCCTGCGCTAACGGACTCAACCACTTTGGTCAACCCAACACAAAAAGTCTGTCCGCATCCCCTTAGCAAGGGCAGCGGACAGACTTTTTTCTTTTTACATCTGAGAAGCCTATCAGCGATGATGAAGCTCACGGAACTCATGCGCCAACATGCTCATCGTAATGGAGTCGTGGTAAGCATGGTTGTAGAACAGGGCCTGACGCTGGACCCCCTCCCGCCGAAAGCCAAGCTTCTCATAGACATGTAGCGCCCGGGGATTATAGTCAAAGACATTCAGCTCGATCCGGTGCATGTTGAGTACTCCGAAGCCATACTCCAGCATCAGCTTAAGCGCCTCGCTTCCATAGCCCTTTCCGGTCTCGGCGTTGGAGCTGATTGCAATGCGGATATTACAATTCCGGTTATAGACATCCATGTCCTGCAGTGCAATATCTCCAATGAGCTCATCCGTATCGTTCAGGGCAATCAAGAGCAGCACACTGGTATCATCCTGATTCTTCCGTTCAATATAGGAAGCGATGCCTTCCTTCGTGAAATGACGCTGGGTGCCGGTTAGCAGCCTGGTCTCGGAATCAAATAACTGCTGAAAGTACCATTCCGTATCCTCTACGCTGATCGGCCGCAGGTAAACCTTCTCCCCCGCTAAAAACCTGATTTGCTTCATCCTTTTCATATCTCCTTTATTTTTCGATCGAACCTAATGTACCATGATACTGTATACTTCAAAATATACAGATTATATAAATCTGTAAGGACAGACTGGTTGCAGAAGGGCGGTAATCCCATGGATATGAACAGCTTCCCATCGCCTGTCTATTGCGGCACGGCATCGACTCCACGTTATCAGGAAATATATGAAGCGTTGAAGCAGCAAATAATAGCTGGCGTACTCCGGGAAGACAGCAGATTGCCTTCGATCCGGAAGTATGCGGAATATTTAAATATGAGCACGACCCCGGTGGAATTTGCCTATCAGCAGCTAGTGGCGGAAGGCTTCATAGAGAGCCGTCCAAGACGTGGATATTTCGTCGTGAAGCTGCCCGAGACTTATCAAAAGCTGGGGATCCGGCTGAAGGGGGATGTCCCCCCTGCTTCCGGGAACCCACTTCCTTTATCGGCAGGCGACACACCCCCTGAAAGCCATCCCCCGGACGGGAATCCATATCAATTTGATTTTCATTTATCAAAAAATGATTTCAGCCTATTCCCTTTCAGCATCTGGAGAAGAATCAACAACCAATTGTTCCGCCCGGATACCCGGGATTTGCTCTTCTACGGCGATTTTCAGGGAGAACCGGAGCTGCGGCTGGAAATCGCCCGTTATCTTCGTCAGTTTCGCGGCGTAAGATGCACTCCGGATCAGATTGTTGTCGCTGCTGAGCAGCATATGCTGATTCAATTCCTCGGGCAGATTTTGAAGGAGTCCGGCGGCTTGCGGCGAGTGGCTACGGAAGACCCCGGCTACCCGCTCGTTCCAAACACCTTGCGGTCACTTGGCTTTGATGTGAGCCCCATCCCGCTGGACGCGAGCGGCCTGCGCACGGATCTGCTCCGGCAGAGCGGGGCCCGGCTTGTCTATATCTCTCCCTCCCACCAGTTCCCTACCGGATGCGTGATGCCGGTCAAGAGACGGCTGGAGCTGCTGGAATGGGCTAAAGAAACGGACAGCTTCCTGATCGAGGATGACTATGGCGGCGAGTTCCGGTATGCCGGAAAGCCAATTCCGTCCCTTCAGGGGCTCGTCCCCAATCAGCATGTGGTCTATCTCGGCGGATTCTCGCAGGTGCTGGCCCCCGACTTTTGCATCCACTATATGGTGCTTCCCGAACCGCTTGTTCCGGGCTTCCATTCGTGGCGCTGTAACGTCCTGTTTGAGGCATCCTGTTCGCGCATCCATCAACGGACATTGCAGATATTCATTCAGGAAGGTCATTTCGAACGGCATATTCGCCGCATGCGCAGCCTGTATCGAAAGAAGAATCTGCAGTTGTCCTCGGCCATTACCCGCCACTTTGGGAGCAAGGCCGCGATCTCCGGCAGTAGCGCCGGACTGCATCTCATCCTGGAGCTGTCGAGCCCGGAACAGGAGACCGGCCTGCTTCGCAAGGCGAAACAGGCCGGTATTCGGATTGCGTCGGAGGCTCCCTTTTGGAATCAGCGGCCGGAGCAACTGCCGCCCCGCTTCCTTCTAGGATTCGGAGGCATTCCATCCGACCGGATCGACGATGGCATACTAGCCTTGCATCAAGCCTGGTCGGGATCGGAGTAATGGCTGTGGGCTATCCTCATCCTTCCAGGCAGAGCTTGATCAGGTCGTCCACATGGGCGGTAGCCAGGCATTCCACCGTATCGGCGGCGCCGTAATAGATTTTTACCTCTCCATCCTCCTCCAGCACCATGCCGCCGGGGAAAATAACGTCATTGCGGAAGCCCCCATCCGTCTCGTACGAAGCTTCAGGCGCAAGCAGCGGTGATCTGCTCATCCCGAGGATCTTCTTCGGATTGTCGAGATCCAGCAGCATAATGCCGGCCGTATACCGTTTCTTCCATGACGGCTCCCAGCCGTTCTTCCCTCTGGCGGGGTCGATATCCACCGCATGGAACGTGGTGAGCCAGCCCTTGCTCGTCTTCACGGGCGGTGCAGCAGGGCCGATCTTGTCATTGGCAAACGGCACCTGCTCTACCGCCAGCAGCAGCTCGGAACGGCCCCAATAGGTCAGATCCGGCGACTCCGAGATCCAGGTGTCGAACCGGTCGGCTCCGCCGCGGCTGTACACCGTAAACGGGCGCTCCAGCCGGACGTAGTTGCCGCCAATTCGCTCCGGAAACAGTACCATATTCCGTAAGTCTGGCGTCGACAGGCTCAATATTTCGAAGGATTCGAAATTATCCGTCACCGCAATGCCTCCCCGGATGCCATGCTTCGTATCTACGGCGAAACACATATAGCAGCGTCCGTCGATGACCGTCAGACGCGGATCATAAGCGCGCACAATCTCTTCGTCCCGCAGCTTGAAGATCGGCTTCGGTCCCGCCGTCCAGTGAATGCCGTCGTCACTGAAGGCAATGCCAAGATCCGTCGTATGGCTCGGCTCGATCGTCTGCTTCTCCAGCGAACCGTAGTCGTTGCGGAATACCATGACATAGCGTCCGCCGAACTTGGCGACGCCCGCATTGAAGACAAGCGCGGTGGGGTACGGCACGCGGGCGGCATCCAACACGGGATTAGCCGGGTGACGGCGAATGAGGGGGCTGGACGCCAGCGCTCCGATGATCGGCATATTTTGGGTTTTCATATATCAGTATCCTCCTAGTGTACGCAATGGTTGCCTCTTCTAGACAAGACGCCCATGTCCTTCAAACGGATAGTCGATTGTAATACGCCCTGCTTCGCAGTCGCCAATGCCGCTGTAAAGATCAGCCTTGCCATCCGGGCGCATCACAATGCCCGCAGAAAAGACACAGTCGACCAAATGCGGTATTTTAGCAGGCCCGGGCGGGTAGCAGGGGCGGCTGCCGATCAGCTGAAGGTCAACGGACTCCCGGGTTGCCGGATCGAAGACGAAGGCCATGTTCAGGTATACCTTCACCTCCAGACCGCTCTCATCCTTATCCTGATGGCAGATATGACCGATAACCCCTATTTTGCCGCTGTCGAGCAGATAGGCCTGATTGACGCCTCCCCATTCACCTTCTCCGAAGATGCCGTGAATGTACGGTGCGCTCTCGATGACATCCGCAGTCAGCTCCTCCAGCCTGTCGATGACCGTGAAGCCGATCATGGATTCGCTTCCATATTTGCCTTTCATCTCGGCATTGCGCGGACGGGAGAAGACGCCGATCCTGCCATCCGCCAACGGAACAAGACGAATGTCCTTCATTTTATTAGGGCCGGTTGTGAAATAGTACAAGTCGTGAAGATCGGTACCCCGGAAAAAGTACCCGAAGAACGTGCTGTATTTTCCGGACTGGTATTGCACATGGGTCCCGCCCATAACGAGCTCATCTCCGATCTCGGTGATGTAGGGATCCTCAAGCGTATAGATCATGCTATCTTTTACTACGGTCCATTCATCCCGTCCTGTCTCCTCGAACAGGCGCACCCACGAGCGGGCCCATTCATTGCGCCGTTCCACCCGCCCGAACAAATAGCGCTTCCCGTCCCGTTGGAATGGAATTGAAATATTGTAGACATCAAAGCCGTCCACGCCATGAAAGACCAAGGTCGCACTTTCATAGATTTTTTTGGATGCTTCAAATTCAATTCTCTTCTGCTTCAGGGTCAACGTTCTCCACACCTTCCTTTGATTTCGCTTCTTTATTTAAGAGAAGCCAGGTATTCCTGAAATTGCTTCTGATATTCGGCAACCACGTTATCCAGGCCCGCTCTTCTCATCTTTTCCAGCGCTGCCGGGAAGGCCTCGTCGTAATCCTGAACACCCATATAAATTGGAGTAATGCTTGCCGAAGCTTCCGACAATATGTTGGTGTATTCGGCTCTTACATTCGTCGGGTCAAAGATAAAGTTCGCCGCAATGCTGTTTATTGCATCCGGTTTGGCCTCAAATAAGACGGCGTTGTTCTCAGGAATGCTGTTCTCCAAGTCAAACCGCATAAAGTTGACGTTGCCGTTCTGCGAGTCGGAGCCTCTATATCCAGGATTGTTGTTGTTATTCGGATCCTTGATCGGTTTGAATCCTTTCTCACCGTCCGCGGTGTAGTGCTTGCCCTCTATACCATATTGTACCAGATCATAGTTTTCTTGACTTGCCAGCATCCAATCCATGAATTTAACGGCCGCTTCCGGATTCTTGCTGTTGACCGGCACGGCATTCCCGTTCTTGAAGGTGAGCGGACGCAGGTACTCCTTCTCCGGGTTGAACCATACAACTCCGATATCATCTACAGTGGCTTCGGGATTGTATTTCTGGAGCCCGCTCAGGCTTCCGCCGGTGCCCAGACGAACGAACCATTCACCGCTGTCGAGCTGCGCGTCTACCTGCTCTTGCTTCATGACCAGAATATCGGGATTGGAAATCCCCTTGGTGTACAATTCACGCATAAAGGACGCATCCTTCTTGAACTCCTCGGTCTCAATCCAGGACTTGACCTCGCCGTTTTGATTCACATAGAAGAACTTATCCTTCACCGTGAAGGGGAAGGAGTCATAAGTCCGGTGCAGAATGGACGTGTGCAGGAAGATCGGGTCAAAGTCCGCCCGTGTGCCCAGATACGGCTTGTTGTTTCCCTTCCAGTTCTTCATGACAACCTCCCAGGCGCTGATCAATTCAGCCGGAGTCTTCGGCTCCTCGAGATTATTCTCGCGGAGAATATCGCGCCGAATATTGAACTGGCCTTCACTGGCCATTTCAACCCAATAGGAAGGAACAATATAGTACTTGTCATTGATTTTAGCGCCATCGAAGATATCCTCGGGAATATATTTCTTCAGGTTTTCCCCATACTTTTCGATCGCATCCGAGATATCCGCCAACGCACCGCGATTATAGTAGCTGGAGAACGGAGTACGGTCCTGCATGACGTGGAACAGGTCGAAATCTTCCCCGGTAGACAGCATCAAGTTCAGCTTCTGGTCCCACGCGTCCCAAGGAATATAGACCTTTTCCACTTCCACGCCTACCCCGTCTGCGGCCAGCTTTTCATTAACCTTCTGGTATACTTCCTTGTAGTCCTTCGGCTCCGTGCCGGGAACCAAATATTTGATTTTGACCGTCTCAGCAGGCTTGCTGCCATTCTCTGAGTTCGACCCGGTGTTCGCCGAGTCAGAAGCCTTGCCGCATCCTATCAATGTTGAAAGAACAAGAACCGCGGCCAGTAGAAATGCGTACTGCTTTTTCATAAAATAGACCTCCTTATATGTTGCTTTATTTATGTCAACCCCAAAGGGGATGATCAACCTTTAACCGAGCCGATAACCAAGCCTTTCACAAAATACTTTTGCAAATACGGGTAGAGGAAGATGATCGGCCCGATCGTCACAATCGCCGTAGCCATCTTGACGGATTCCGCAGGAAGCGTCATCCCGCTCGTACCGGCAAGCATCGTCATCTCGTTCAGCATGCTGATCTCCGACTGCAACTGCAAGAGCATAAATTGCAGCGGGTACAGTTCTTTGTTGTCGATCAGCATGATCGCATTCCACCAGTTGTTCCAGTAGTCCAGCCCGTAGAAGAGCGCAATCGTCGCCAGGACGGGCATGCATAGAGGAAGATAGATCCGGAACGCAATGGTAATATCGTTGGCACCGTCTATGGTTGCCGACTCTCGCAGCGAATCGGGCACGCCGTTCATGAAGTTACGGACCAGGAAAAGATTGAACGGGCTGAACAGGAGCGACGGAATAATCAGCGCCAGAATATTGTTGGTCAGACCAAGCGAGCGATTCATTAAATACCAGGGCACAATCCCTGCTGAGAAAATCATGGTGATGAAAAAATAAAGCGCTAACAGGTTACGGTTTTTGACATTCTTGTTCGCCAGCGTGTATCCGGCCATGGATGTCACCAAAACAGCGAGTACCGTTCCAACGATGGTAACGAGGATTGAAATGGCGTAGCTCTGCATAACCTGTGAGCCGCCTGTGAAAATCAATTTGTAGGCATACAAGGAAAACTTCTCAGGGAAAAAACTGTAGCCGTTCCTTAATAAGGCATCCTCATCCGTCACCGAGATCATGAGCACCAGCAGCATCGGAAACAGGCACAACGCTGAGTATATCGTGACCAGGGAATACATGACCACCTTGCTGAGGGAAAACTTCTTCATGACTAATTCCTCCTAAAACCTTACTTCGGCAGGCCTTTGCCGGATTGGAATTTAATACAGGGCCCCGTCCTTAAAGAATTTGCGGGTAATCGCATTCGTGCCGAAGACGAGAATGAACCCGACAACGGACTGGAACAGTCCGACAGCCATTGCTTCCGACGGATCGCCGATCTGACGCAAGGAGCGGAATACGTACGTATCGATGATGTCCGTGGTCGAATACAGGGTGCCGTTGTCGCCGACCAAGGCGTAAATCATCCCGAAATCCCCATACATAATTTTGCCCATAGAGAGCAAGGTCAAAATGACGACTGTAGGCATCATCAGAGGAATCGTAATGCGCAGGCACATCTGCCACCGGTTGGCCCCGTCAATCTGGGCCGCTTCATACAGGGTCTCATCGATGCCGGCAATGGTGGCCAAATAAATCACGGCGCTCATTCCCGCTCCCTTCCATACGTGCATTGCCGTAAGAATGGCAGGCCATACCTCCGGCTCCGTATACCAGTTGACCGAAGCAATTCCGAGCGCATTAAGCATCTGATTTACAATTCCCATATCCATCGAGAAGAAGGCATACAGCACATAGCTGACTACGATCCAGGAGATGAAATGCGGGAACAGCATGACCGATTGGCTGATCTTGACAAAGAGCTTCTTGCGCAGCTCGTTCAGCATGAGCGAAATGATAAGCGCCGTCAGCGTACCAAAGACAATAAAGAGCACGTTCAAGAAAATGGTATTAAAGGTGACTGTAACCGCTTTGTAGGAGCGAAAGAAGAACTCGAAGTTTTCCAGCCCTACCCATTCACTATTGAAAATCCCCTTCGTATAATTGAATCGTTGAAAGGCAATGACCATGTAAGGATAGGTCATATACCCGAAGATAAAGGTGTAGATCATGGCCGGAAGCACCAGCAGGTAAGATGTTCGGTTGTTACGGATATCAGAAAATATGCCGAATGCCCGTCGCTGTCTCTTTTCCAATTTCGCATCCTCCTAAATGTTTGGTGGGCATTGCTTCCTCAATCGGCTTTGTGCAAAACTCACTTGGGAAGCATAAGCTCAGCGAACGGCTGGACCGCCGCCGCTTGCTATAAACTCTATATCAACGGGCTGGCGTTGCCTATTTTAAATACCGGATTTCGCTTTCACGATTTGAATAAAGGGCTTTCAAAAATCCGAACTGATTTTCATTTTTAAAGAATAGAGTATCTTTTGAATCGGCTTTATTTTATATTGAAGAAATTAAAGCGGTTGCAACGGAGGGAACCCTTATGCTAATCACCATGAATCGTCTTGTTCGCTATAAGGCATTCCAGAAACTGACTATTTCCTATTTCCTGCTGATACTTCTCACAGTAAGTGTGCTGTCCACTTATCTCTTTTATTTTTTCTCCAGGAATGCAGTCCAGGAAATCGATCGCAATTCCAGAGCCATGTTATCCCAGATCAGCTATGCTTCTGACGTCATCTATAATCAAGCCATGATCATCGGCAATTCCCTGCTTACCCAGCCGGAAATTACCTCTTTCCTGAATAATACGGAGGAGAACAAGACAACTAATTATCATGTTTTTCAGCAGTTGTCCCAGATTCAAAGCGCGTACCCGCACATCTACAGTATCGGGATCTACCGGCCGTCCACGAAAACGGTAGTCGACACGGCCGGACTGCCGTTCGATTCATCGCTCTACGCGATCAGCGCCGAGCAATACATGGAGTTTTACCCGCGGAGTCTGACCGTCCCTCACCGCAATAACGGGGTGCCGCTGAAGTTTCTCACCTTTCTGCTGTACCCGGACTATTCGCTGCTAACCACAGGCAACCCGCTCATCTATATCAACGTTGAGGAACAATCCATTTTGACGACGATCCGCAAAATCGGCATTACCGATTCGGCCAATAACGTGTTCGTCATGAGCGATGAAGGCAAGGTCCTGTCTCATACGGACTCCAATCAGTTTCTGGACGATTTGTCCGAAACACAGTACGTGCAGCAGATTTTGAGCGAGGATATGGCGGAGAACAGCTTTACGGCCAATATAGATAATAAGAAGCATCTGATCGCCTATGTAAAATCCGAGGAAATGGACTGGTATTTTGTAAGCGTTACCCCGTACTCAAGCCTGATCTCGAATATCGACCACCTTCGCAATGTTACGCTGCTTGTGACAGGAGGAATCGTGCTGACGGGTCTGCTTGTTTCTATATTTCTGAGCAAAAGCATCTATAGGCCGCTTTCCGCCTTATTTGAAAAGATCATAAAGAACTCGGCCTCATTAAAGACCTCGTATATCGATGAATATCAGGTCATCGCTGAAATGTTCAATTCCTTGCTGGAGAAGGAAAAGTCGATGCAATTCATGATCGACCGCTCATCCCGAACGATTCAGGAGCATTATCTGCACTCCCTGCTGCGAAGCAATTCGCTTGATACCTCCGTCCCGGAGGAGCTGATTCAGGATATCGAGGAGGAGCTTTCCGGTTCCTATTTCTGTGTCATTGTGTTTAAAATCGACGATATGGAGCCGCCAAGGGGAGGAGGAGCCGAAGGCGGGCAAAAGCCGCTCTTGCGCTTCGTCCTTGGCAATATTGCCAAGGAGATGCTGGAGCCTCTCGGACAGTGCGATTATCTGATTACGGGGGAAAATGAAGCCGTGGCCGTCTGCCAATTCGCGAAGAGCGAACGGCCGGAGGAGCTGAAGCCTGCCTTGCGCAACGTACAGAGCTTCCTGAAGCGCTACTTTAAAATGACGGTCTCGATCGGGGTGGGCGACATGACCTATGGCAGAAAAAACATCTCGTTCTCCTATACTTCGGCACAGCAATATGTAAAATACAGGCTGATCTATGGACAAGAATCGATCATGGATGCTCTGACAACCCGGCCGCATATCATGACAACCCTGATTTACCCGACCGATTGCGAGAAGAAACTGATCGAGGCGGTGCAATCCGGCAAACCGGACAATATTGAGGAGGCGACCGAGCAGTTTATCCAACACATATCTGTCGGTTCGGTTAATCAGGTGATCACCTACAGCATCCAGTTATTGCTGTCCCTGCTCAAGCATTTTGATTATTTGCGGCATCTTCCGGACTCTAATTTCACAGAATATCTGGATGCCGTCACCGATATTGAGGGCGCCGAGAATCTGGCGGAGATCAAGAGCATCTTCAAAAAATACGGCGCCAATATCTGCAGCCTGATCGAGGAGAAGAACCATTGGATTAACGCGCAGAAGCACAATATTGTCATCGAAAAGGTGCAAGCCTACATTCAGGAGCATTACGCCGAACCTAATTTGTCCCTTGAGCTTGTGTCCAATATTGCCGGCTTATCTCCAAGTTATCTGGGGAAATTGTTCAAGGGGGCGACCCGGCAGTCGTTCAACGAATACCTGAATCAGATTCGACTGGAAAAGGCCAAAGAGCTTTTGGCATCGACCAATGAGACCGCTGCTAAAATCAGCGAGTCAGTCGGCATATACAATACGACTTATTTCTCAACGCTCTTTAAGAAAAAGTTCGGTTTATCTCCGTCGGCCTTTCGGGAACAGGAAGCGATAAAAAATAAGGAAATGAGAAATGACTGACCCTCGTCCGTGAAATGCAAAATCAGCCTGGCTCGAGTCGCGAGTCAGGCTGATTTTTCACCAGGTCTGGACTAGATCACCTTCATTATGGGGCGGAGACTTCCGGCACCTTGTTCATGAAGCTCTCCAGTTGATTGCCCGTGACTTTAATATCCGGGACGATCCGGGTATCGGTAATATTGTTCTGCATTACGTTCCAATAGTGATTTACGGCATACAGCATCACCTTATGCTGCTTGTCCTCGAACACAAGTTGTCCGACTCCTTTTCCGAAGGTCGTACGTCCAATGACCGTAACGCGATCCCCATAAGTTTTGAGCCCCAGCGTGAGCAGTTCGGCTGCGCTTGCCGAATTTTCATCGACAAAAACCGCAATGCTGCGGAATGAAATCTGGTCGGGATCCGAGTAATAGCTGTAGCTCGTCCCGTCCCGATAAATCAAGGTGCTGGTTACAAGCTCCGGCAGCAGGAGGTCAAGTATATTATTGGCGCTCTCGGTCAGTCCGCCTCCATTACCTCTCAAGTCCAATACTAACGTCTTCTCTTCAGGCGAAGAAATGTCATCTACCAGCCTGATGAATTGATCATCCGTAGTTTCAGAGAAGCCGTCAATTTTAAAATAGCTGATATCGCCCATATCCGTATAGGTGATGTCGCTTTCGCCGACTCCCGTTAACTGGTCATAGAGATCCCCGTAGATTAGAAAGGTAAAGCGGTCTTCCGGTTGCTTTGCTTGATCGATAATAGCAGCGATCTCGGACCCGGTCAGTCCGGGTGTGTCCAGCTTCTCCAGACTGCGTTCCAATTTGGCTGCATCTTTCCCATACAGATAGTTGTCCTTAAAAAACTGTTTGATCCGTGTCCCTAGCGGCTCACTGTAACTGTTTAAGGTATCTTTGACATAGGTAGCCGTGCTGTCGTTATCATAGATTTCCAGAGCACGCTCGCTGTATTTGCGGGCCTCGGCCTCATTGCCAAGCTTCAACTGCGTAAGGGCGAGATTTGACCAAGCCTCATAATCGTCGGGATCGATCTCCGTGGCCTGACGGAAATGTTTGGCTGCAGCTTCATCGTTCCCAAGCTCCATTTCACACCACCCAGTATACCAAGGAATATCCGCAGAGACCGGCACTAGAGCCTCCAGCACCTGTGCGCCGAATTCGGCGCAGCGGGCATAGCGTTTGCCCCAGCTAAGCGCCTGAAGCTTCTTCGCATATCCGTTCTGATTAGCAGGATTCTTCACGATTTCGGCACCAAAGAAGGAGACCGCCTTCATATAATGTCCCTGGTCCAGATAGAATTGTCCCATGACCATTAGCAAGCGGTGCGGATCGTCCGAACCAGTATATACACCTTCTGCTCCTTCCATATCCCCGAGTGCGCCGTACACTCGAATCAACCATTCATCCAGCTCCGGCTCCTCCGGAAATTGGACAGTCAGGCCTTGAAAAAGCTTCAATGCCGCCTCATATTCGCCGTATTCATAATAAATCTGGCCTAGCTTGCGGTGAGCCAGCCATTCCGAGGGATACAGCGCTGCAACATCCTCATAAAACTTCGCAATCTCATCATATTCAGCGGTTTCTTCAATATAGGCCCCTTTCGCCCAAGTCCCTTCATAAGCATCTGAATACCGCTCCATAAAATTATCAGCATACTCCTGAGCCACATCTCCCCGGTCTAAACGAAGCAGCGTATATACTCTCATGGCGGCTGCATCTCCATCAGCCGGATATTCCTTCAGGTAATTATTGAACCGCTTTAAGGCATCAGCATAGTCTCCCCGATCGATCTTGATCATGCCGATTCCATAATTCGCCTCCGGATTGCGGCTATTTAGTCGAATGGCTTCTTCGTAACTGGACAGTGCCTCATCGATCCTATTCAGGCCATATAGAGCATTAGCTCTATTGACGCTCTCCACATCATCATTAGGAAGCATAAGCATGGATTTGTCCGCATAAGCCAAAGCTTTTTCATAGTCGCCCATATCGTGGTACGCCCAGCTTAGATTGTTGAATGGAGCATCCAGTAGCGCAGGCACGCGTTTCTCCCGGTCTAATTGTTCAAGCTCGGGATCCACCTCATATACATAACCGATAGATTCCTCAAGAGAGGCTATCGCCTCTTCATAGCGACCCTCTTGAATTAGGTTGATTCCCTTTTCGTTCGTATCATAAATCTTCTGATCCAGCTCTTCTGGAACTTGATACGGAGCTGCCTCAGGAAGATCCAGACATCCGCTTACCAGCCCCATTCCCAGAATAAAAATACCAAACTGCAACAGACGCAACATGGTCCTCAATGATATTCGTTCCTCTCCAATAGACTCTCTTTATCCCGACACTTCTTCTTGCTCCGACTTCTCCGCTGTCTCAAGTGAACTTGATACCCGCTGATATAGATAAGAAATCCCCAGAAGCAAGATACCGAACGCGAAGAAGGCAAGGATCTTGCTTCCGGCTGTCATCAGATTGAGATCGAATAAGAGCATTTTCCCGGTGGAGAACAGGGTGAGACCCAGGCCGATTCTGCGAATCTGCAAGTATTTCCGGCGGAATCCGTATCCGATGTACCCCAGTGCCAGCAGGAGATAGGTCATGCTGAACAGCCAGCCGATAGATCCAAGCCGGAGCTGTACGCCCAGGAAGGCTGTAATGATGCCTAGCAAGTAAAGCCCCAGCAGAACCGGATACCATTCCCTTCTCCCGTTATGTGACAAGAATATTTCTGACAGAAGATCCCGTGCGCTAAGCAGCACCATTGCCTGAAGCGCGATCAGAATAAGCAGGCCCGCAATATTCTCCGCGCCATTCGGAACCCCTGCAGGATTCAATGCCGGCAGAGTTAACGTGACGATAATGGTCATGAGGTAGCCGATCCCGTACAAAATTCGCGAGTAATAAGTCATGAAGGCATTCCTCAGGACCGATACGGACGATAGAACGTAGGCCAGGACCAGGGTAACGCAAGCAAAGAGCAGGAGCCGGAAAAAGTCGTACAGCGATGAGCTGTACGGCATCAACCTTTCATACATCGCTCCGGACTCATAAAGCGCATAGAACCAGATGTTCACAAGAGCTGTGTTGCTGATCGCGAATAAGCTGTCCTTTTCTCCGCGGCCATAACGGCCCTCCACATCCGGAAGGCGCAGTCTGAAGGCATAGAATAAGGCTAGCCCCAGCAGGCCAAGCGACAGGAAGGTATACTTCCATTCGAAGTCCAGCGGGCTTATATCCACTAACCCGAACAAGATATCGACAGCTATGAATGAGAAGACGCAGAGCGCCGTAATGATCCAGCCGATCCGCTCCACTCTCCGGGATTGATACAAATGGCCCAATACAGCGAGAACGAGGGCTTCCAGCAGCCAGGCAACGGACACATAATGGATGCCGAACTGCAAAGGAATGATCCAGAGGGAAAAGGCCACCGAAGTCCCATAGAACAGAATTCGCGTGCCTCTCTCCTGCGGCAGACGACGCTGCGAGATGATCCCCAGCACAAGATATACGGCGGAGAAGATCAGCGACAGCAAGCCGTCCAGCTTCTCCCATCCGGCGCTATAGAGCAGGCTATACAGCACAATACAATTGATAGCTGTATTGACGGCCAGCAGGGCAAAATCCATTCCACTCAACCGGACCTGCTGCTTCATCGGCAGATATAAGGTCACACCCAGGTACAAGGCGAAGGAGGCCACTGCATAGAGCATCCCGATCGCCGGAAGTTCTGCTTGATAGACTAGCATAAGCATAGAAATCACATGCAGTCCGAAGCTTATGTAGTGAACAATGGTCCAGCGTTTACGAAGCGAAACGGCAAGGATTAAGGCGCTTAGCAGGAATAAATAGCCCATCGCGACATAGACGGCGTTCCCTTCCATTCCGTAAGCGAACATATAGGAGAAGAACGGCAGGTATCCCCCGACCAGCCCGAAGCTGCAGATGGTGCGCGACTGATATCTCAGAGACAACGCCACAGCCGCCGCTGTAATCAGTACGGATACCGCCATCCCTGCGGCGAGACTAAATATTTCAAGCAGGAAATAGCTGTAGAAGACCGAGCCGTAAAGCACTGATATCCCGCCGCCAAGGAGGCTGAGCGCAAATACCTGTCTCTTTTTCCGAAATAGCCATTCTCCGCCTGCCATCATCAGGAGCCCAAGCAGGAAAAAGCCCGCCGACTTCATCCCTTCATTAAACCAGTGAAGATATGTATAGCGGAACGCCGCACCTACGGCAAGCAGAAGCATCAATATGCCGAGCTTGCTAAGCAGGTTCAACCCGATTTTCATTTCCAGACGGTTCTGCTTCACCCGCCGCTGGAACACTTCTTCAGACAATGGCTCAGAAGCCATCTGATCGTAACTGGATGTGATATCGTCCTGAAGCTTTCTTTGCTCGTTCATCAGCGCCTGGCGCTGTGCGGCCATCTTCCCATTCAGCTCGGCCTGCAATTGAGCAAGCTTGGCGCTCATCTCTTCCTGATCTGCAGCTAGGAAACTCCCCGCTTGTTTATAAAGATGTTCAATTTTACTTCTCCCAGACTGTTCTACTGCAATCAGCTTGTTCATATGGCTATGTGATGCAGAAGAAAAATAGGTGTCCAGCTTCTGTCTGGAGGCCCGAATGAAATCCATTCGCTCGTCAAGCATTTGCTCGGACAAGGCCTGGCGAAGCTTGCGGTTCTCTTCCTTCAAGGCGTGCATTCGAGCCGCCAGTTCTTCCGCTTGCTGCCTGTATTCCGTATATCCTGCGCGTAGCTGCTCATTCTCGCGAACGATGTCATTCGCTTCATACTCGCTCAGCAGTTGCTGATATTCGCGGGCAATTCCTTGCTGGGCATCACGCAATTGCTCCAGCCTTTGCCTGTAGGTATCCATGTTTCCCCTCCCATGGGTGGTTTGGTGCTTTTATCCATTCTACTACATAACGCCCCGCTTGAACCTCTAATTTTCATAAAATAAGGCTATGGTTGCAGGTTGAGAAATATGATACGATTGCACCTGTTCGGCCTGTCACTGACATTTTGGGCTACCCACCATTAACCAAATTAGTAACCGGAGGCAACATGTCAACTTCAAACGCTGCTGCACAACGTCAGCAAAAATGGAAGAGCTTGATCTTCCCGATGCTTACTGTATTTATCGGCTTTTTTATCTTTGGATTTTCCGAAAATGTGAAAGGGCCTGCCATCCCGCGGATTCAAAGCGACTTCTTTCTGGATGAAATGCAGATTGGCACCCTGCTCTCGCTTAATTCGCTAGGCTATTTGTTGGCCTGCTCCTTTACAGGTCTTCTGATTCATAAATGGGGCGTACGGTGGATCAGTATTGCCTCCTTCGTCTTAATGGCGTTGACCGGTGTGCTGATGTTCTATTCCACGACCTACTCCACCTTATCGGGCTCCTATTTCCTGATGTACGTCGGCAACGGCATGCTGGAGATCGCGCTTGCCGTGCTAGGTGCGCAGATCTTCGTGCGGAATACGGGGACGATGATGAATCTGGCCCATTTCTTCTATGGTCTCAGCTCCATCGTTGCACCGATGCTGGCAACCGGACTGATGCGGGTGTCGATCGGCGGCCATGTCCTGGACTGGCGGGGAATGTACCTAATCGTACTGATGCTGTCTCTAATTCCGGTTATCCCGGCCCTTCTGGGGCGATTTACTCCGCCCGCATCCGAGGACACTGTTGAGAGAATCTCCATCAAGCAATTTATGCGCGATCCGGTCATTTGGATGCTGGTTATTATTTTATCCTTCGGCGTCATTTCCGAAATGGCCGTCGGCGGCTGGCTCGTTAACTATCTGGAAAAGGCTTATCAATGGAATTCCACCGCAGCCTCAGGGATGCTGTCCGCCTTCTTCCTTTGCTTCACGCTGGCTCGGCTATTGCTTGGACCCATCACGGATAAGATCGGCTACACCCTGTCACTAATCATTCTCGCCGGCTTTTCCGCCGCCTCGACCTTTGTTGCCATTCTTGCCGGTGAACCGGGTGCCTTCCTGTTCGCGCTTGCTGGCGTAGGCATCGCCCCGGTCTATCCGACCGTCATGGCGCTCATCGCTGACCGCTATCGCGGCAACAGCGATACGGCCATCAGCTTCATCGTCACGCTGATGGGGGTCGGCAGCATGCTCGGCAATTATGCCATTGGCGCTATTATTACGGGAATCCGCAAGCTCTTCGAGCAGGGAGATAACGCCCAGCTTGGACTGCTGCGCGGTCTGCAAGCAGGCTACGGATTTATCGGCGTATGCGCCCTCGTCTGCTCTCTGGCGAGCGTGGTCCTCTATTTATATCTGAAGCGGAGAAAAGAGTTGCTCTAGAATAGGCGGACTCATTTGTCAGGGTAGCGTAATAAGTAAAGGAGCAGTCCGATAAGTCCGCAAAATAAAAAGTTGGGCGAGAAAAGGTGCTAACCCTTTTTCGCCCAACTTCGTTTGCTTGCTCTTGCAGCTCTAATTCCACCGCATGGGATCTCATGCCGGCATTTTAATGCCTTTCTGCACTATAATCGTCACATGAGCTCCCGCACCAGTAATTTTAATGCCTTTCTGCACTATAATCGCCGCATGAGCTCCCACATCAGTAATTTTAATGCCTTTCCGCACTATAATCGCCGCATGAGCTCCCGCACCAGTAATTTTAATGCCTTTCTGCACTATAATCGCCGCACGAGCTCCCACACCAGTAATTTTAATGCCTTTCCGCACTATAATCGCCACATGAGCTCCCGCACCAGTAATTTTAATGCCTTTCTGCACTATAATCACCACACGAGCTCCCAAATCAGTAATTTTAATGCCTTTTTGGACCTCTGTCAAGATAGTGGACACATATTAAGTGAAAGGTTATGCTTCCCTTTTCTTTGTTTTCTTCTCAAAGCTTGCAGCAAATCGAACCGGTGACAAATAGCCGATTGCGCTGTGGATT
>NZ_BORS01000026.1:0-48757 GCF_018333295.1 Paenibacillus apis | reverse complement strand
GAGCCTGAACATCTCAATTCTATCGGTTTGGTCTTAGTGGTCAAACCCTTGATTCCTCCACCCGCATAGCGGGTGGTTTTTTGTTTCGCACGCTTCGCGAGCTCAACTGGCTAAAGCCTAAACAAAAAAGCCGCTGATTCAGCGACTTTACATAAGTGACACGTTAGGCATGAAGCTTTTTCCACTTCATATGAACTCTCCGTTTGTGGTCTGTCTCTCCTGCAGAATGACTGAGGATTGCTGCGATCTCTTTTATATCTCTTCACAAACATCATCTAAGTCTTATTCAATTACCGTATTCCGCATATGCGGGAAGAGCAGTACATCGCGAATGGAAGGCGCGTCGGTCAACAGCATCACCAGGCGGTCGATCCCGATGCCCAGTCCGCCGGTAGGCGGCATGCCGTATTCCAGCGCACGGATGAAATCATCATCCATTTCATGCGCTTCATCATTTCCGTGCTCACGCTCCAGCAGCTGCGCTTCAAACCGCTGACGTTGATCGATCGGATCATTCAACTCGGAGAAGGCATTGGCATGCTCCCGGGCTACAATGAACAGCTCGAAGCGATCGGTGAACCGCGGATCTTCTTCATTTTTCTTGGCCAGCGGGGAAATCTCTACCGGATGACCATATACAAATGTAGGCTGGATCAACGTCTCTTCTACAAACTGTTCAAAGAAAGCATTCAGGATATGACCGAATGTCATATGCGGCTCCACGGGAACCTTATGCTCCTTCGCCAGACGATGCGCTTCTTCGTTCGACATTTGCACGCCGAAGTCCACTCCGGTTACTTCCTTCACTGCATCGACCATGGATACACGACGCCATTGCGGAGTGAGATCAACCTCGTGGCCTTGATAGTGCACGATCTTAGTTCCCAACACCTCTTGGGCAATATGGGCGATCATATTTTCCGTCAGGGCCATGATGTCCTTGTAATCGGCATAAGCTTCATATAATTCAATCATCGTGAACTCCGGATTATGACGGGTTGAAATGCCCTCGTTCCGGTATACCCGGCCAATCTCGTATACCTTCTCCAAACCGCCGACGATCAGACGCTTCAAATGAAGCTCGATTGCGATCCGCATATACAGCTGCATATCCAATGCATTGTGATGCGTAATAAACGGACGTGCGGCAGCTCCCCCGGCAATGCTGTGAAGGGTAGGCGTCTCAACTTCAAGATAGCCAAGCGAGTCCAGATAGCGGCGCATCGATTGGATAATCCGTGAGCGCTTGATGAATGTCTGCTGCACTTCCGGGTTAACGATCAAGTCAACGTAACGCTGGCGATAACGCAGCTCCACATCTTTAAGTCCATGGTACTTGTCCGGCAGCGGGTAGAGCGATTTCGTCAGAACTTCAAGGTCGGTAACCTTAATCGTCGTCTCTCCGGTCTTGGTCTTGAACACCTCGCCGGTAACTCCGATAATATCCCCCAGATCTAACGTATCAAAAGCAGCATATTTCACCTCAGGCACACTATCTTTACGGACATAAATCTGAATCTTGCCCGACAGGTCCTGAATATGGGCAAAGCTGGCCTTCCCCATCACCCGTTTTGCCATCATACGGCCGGCAACGGATACCTTGATCTGCTTCTCTTCAAGCTCGTCATGCGTCAATCCGTCATACTGCTTCAGGATATCTCCTGCCATAGCCGTCCGCTCATACTTTGTCCCGAAAGGGTCTACGCCAAGCTGACGCAGCTCGTCCAATTTCTCGCGACGCACCTTCAGCAGATCGCTGATCTGGACGACTTCCTGGTTGTTCTGTTCTTCGCTCATCTCTTGTCCCACTCCTTGCCACTAATTAGATTCTATTCAATAAAAACAGTGAAAGAAGCCTCCGCCGGGGAAGCTTCTTGGAACTCAAATTCACCGCTCAAATGAACTTATTTCTTGATATCGATGATCTTATATTGGATAACGCCCGCCGGTACATTGACATCGACCGTAGCGCCCTTCTTCTTGCCAAGAATGGCTTTGCCAACAGGGCTCTCATTGGATATCTTGTTCTGCAGCGGATCGGATTCGGCCGTCCCGACAATCGCATATTCCATCGTATCGCCGTACTCCAGATCCTTAACCGTCACAGTCGAGCCAATGCTCACCGTATCCGTGTCAATTTCATCGTTGTTGATAATCCGGGCGTTGCGAAGCATTTTCTCAAGGGTAATGATTCGGCCTTCGATGAACGCTTGCTCATTCTTGGCATCTTCATATTCTGAGTTCTCGCTAATATCGCCATATCCAATTGCTGTTTTAATCCGCTCGGCTACTTCGCGGCGTCTCACCGACTTCAGGTTCTCCAGTTCCTCTTCCAGTCTCTTCAGACCGTCCTGTGTAAGAATGACTTCTTTATCACTCATCTCAACCGATTCTCCTGTCATGGAAATAATATTCGCATCACGCATCATTGAGAATATCATATGCAATCGCATGGAGGTCAGACCATCCATGTTGTGGAAGTTATCTCCTGAGGCGAATTTATACTGAAAAATTATAGGTTAACCGGTCTTAAATGTCAATGACGCGACCCGCAAGGAATGAAAACGCTTCACGCCCTTATGCCCCGCGAACCCAGCAATCAAGCTGTTTCCACGGTTTCCAAATTTTCGTGATTCTGACCGGCTACGAAATCTTCAAGAATTCGAACCATTTCATCACGCCGGGTCTCCTCCATAATAGCATCCTTAATCCGGGCCGCACCCTTCAGCCCCTTCAAGTACCAAGCCAAATGCTTGCGCATTTCCTTGACTGCGACGTGTTCACCCTTTAGGGCAGCGAGACGATCCATATGAAGAATCGCAATGCGGATCTTCTCCTCAGCCTCCGGTTCCGGCAAAAGAACCCCTGTCTTCAGGTACTCCACCGTACGGTACAGCATCCAAGGATTGCCGAGGGCGCCGCGACCGATCATGACACCGTCACAGCCCGTCTCCTCCAGCATCCGCTTCGCGTCTTCCGGCGTGCTCACGTCCCCGTTGCCGATGACAGGAATAGAGACTGATTCCTTCGCTTGCTTGATATAGCTCCAATCGGCATATCCCGTATACTGCTGTTCCCGGGTACGGCCATGCACGCTGATCGCTTTGCCGCCTGCAGCCTCCACGGCCTTGGCATTATCCACGACAAAAATATGCTCGGCATCCCAACCGATACGCATCTTCACCGTTACCGGCTTGCTTACCGCATCGACAACTGCAGATACCATCTCGTGAATTTTGTTCGGGTCGAGCAGCCAGCGGGCTCCTGCATCGCATTTTGTCACCTTGGGAACAGGACAGCCCATATTAATATCGATAATATCGGCATTTGTCTCCTGATCGACCACCTTCGCGGCTTCAACCAATGATTCGCGGTCCCCCCCGAAAATTTGCAGACTTAGCGGCTTCTCCCGCTCATCGACGAACAGCATTTCCCGGGTCCGCTTATTGCCGTGAAGGATCGCTTTATCACTGACCATCTCTGCGCAGACAAGCCCGGTGCCAAACTCCTTGGCGATAAGCCGGAAGGCCGGATTACATACGCCTGCCATAGGAGCAAGCACGACCTGATTTTTCATTTCAATATCGCCGATCTTCAGCATGATGGTTCACTTCCTTCTCTCATGTATCTATGGATTATGGGCTCTAGCGCTCCGGAAGCTTTAATTCCTCCAGATCCAGGCCAAGAACATTCGCAATTTTATTTAAAATTTGATCTTCTATGCGGCGGTTTCCCCGCTCAATAGCTCCGAGCACAGCCAGAGAAATACCGGTCTGCTCAGCAAGCTGCTGCTGGGTAAAGCCTTTTAGTTTGCGGAATGCGCGGATGCGCTGGGCCAGCTGCATGTTTTCCAAAATTGTACGCCGTCCTTTCCGTCCAGGACGTTCAAGGCACTTTCTATTTGCTCCTTCAACTCCGGATCTTCTTCATTAACAATGTCATTCATCGGTACGAGCACGAAAGCCCGCTCCATCATCCGCGGGTGAGGCAGGGTTAAATGGTCCGTATCCATTTGTTTCCCCTTGATCCACAACAGATCGAGATCAACCGTTCGCGGTCCCCAGCGAATGGTTCGTTCCCTCCCTAGCACATGCTCGATTTGGAGCATGACCTGAAGCAAAGCCTCCGGCGCAAGCGTAGTTCGCAATGCCAGCGCCATGTTCACAAAATTAGGCTGGTCAACAGGCCCCACCGGGTCTGTCTCGTACAGCTTGGAGCAGCGGAGCACCGTAATTTCCTGATGATCATGAAGCAGGCTAATGGCCTGCATCAGCGTTGCTTCCCGATCACCCAAATTAGCCCCTAATGCAATATAAGCCTCTGAACCGTCAGAGGGAGATAGTTTGAACATACTACTCTACTCACTTTCTCGACCGCCGAAGCTGCGCCGTCACACCCTCAAAATGAATATCGAACGGCGGATGCGGCTTCGTAACAGCGACCGTCAAAGCATCTACCCTAGTATAAGTGTCCAGAACCGTCGATGCAATACATTCGGCAAGCGCCTCAATTAATTTAAAGCTTTTTTTCTCGACAATTTCTTTTACCGTCATGTGGATCTCGGCATAATTTACCGTTTTGGACAGGTCATCCTGCTTTCCCGCTTCCTCCAGATCCAGCTCCAGCTCCAGATCCACGTAAAATCGCTGTCCCAGCTTGCGCTCCTCATCGAACACACCGTGGTATCCGTAATATTCCATACGGCGAATGATCATTCTATCCATGATTTACAGTACGGCCCCTTTCTTTTTATATAAAATAGTGTCGCACATCCGTACGGTCTGCTTTATCTCCTTCACATCGTGCACCCGCATGATCTGGCAGCCCTGGGCAATTCCCAGTGCGACGGTCGCTGCGGTACCATGCACAACCTCATCCGGTCCCAGCTCGAGCGCGGTACGGATAAATCGCTTGCGGGAGGTCCCCAGCAATAAGGGATAGCCCATCTCGGCAAGCAGGTCCAGCGAACCCATGACCTCAAGATTCTCATGATAGTCCTTGGCAAATCCAATCCCCGGATCCAGAATAATCATTTCATCCGTGACTCCAGCCTGCTTCGCAATCGAGATGCTCTCCCGCAGATCAGCCTCGATATCTTGAATTAGATGGCGGTAATCGCGGTTATCCCGGTTATGCATCAAAATGACAGGGCAACGATATGCCGCGGCAACGCTGGCCATCTCCGGCTCTCGCTTGAATCCCCATACGTCATTTAGAATATGGGCGCCCGCCTTGAGCGACTCTTCGGCTACCCGTGCTTTATACGTATCAATCGAGATCGGGATATGCGGAATCTCGCGGTGAAGCGCCTCAATGACAGGAATGACCCGCTCCAGCTCCTCCTGCTCTCCAACCGGGTCATGTCCAGGACGGGTGGATTCCCCGCCAAGGTCGATAATATCCGCTCCGTCCGCAACCAGTTGACGCGCATGAGCCACGGCCCGATCAGGCGAATTATATTTTCCCCCATCCGAGAACGAATCCGGGGTTACATTCAAAATGCCCATAACCAGCGTGCGTTCCCCCAGTGTCAAGGTGGTCTCTCCACATACATAGCTTCTCTTATAAATCCGAGTCTGCATTTGCTCCTACCTTCTTTCTATATAAATCCAACAGGTCTCGGGTGAATGGCCCAATCTTTCCTGATCCGACCTGCACGCAGGCAGGGTAGGCTGCCTCCTTCTCACCCTCCTCCGAATGTCGGCGAATAAGGCGTGTGACAGGAATCAGCTCCTGAATTGAGTTGGTCACGAACACCTCGTCGGCACGAAGCAGGGTGCCCCAACTGTAGCGGCCTTCCCTCGCGGACAGGCCAAGTCCTGCCGCCAGCTCAAGCACGACGGCCCGTGTGATTCCAGGAAGAATCCCCGTCTCAATCTCAGGCGTATATAAGACTCCTTCGTGGATAAAGAACAGGTTGCTTGTAATGCCTTCCGACAGCACCCCGTCCTCTGTCAGCATCACGCCTTCTGACGGAAGCCTGGAGCCGCCATTATCGGGAAGACGTTCATATTCGGATAATTCTCTTCGGGCTCTTACATTATTCATAAAATGGAGTGATTTCAGCCGGACCTTCGTCTCCGGTGTGTTGCGGCGAGTCTGCAGCAGCCAGAGCTGCTTTCCCTCTGTATAGAGCGTCGGCGCAACTGGAGGCAGCGACTTGACGTACAGAATAACGGTTGGCTGTTCATAATCCTCCGCGGTAAGACCAAGCGGCCCCTCGCCCGCCGATACCGTGAGGCGAAAATACCCGTCGCGAAGGCCATTCAAAGCCAGCAATCCCGCGATTTCCGAGCGCAGGATCGCGATATCCGGCTGATATGAAATCCCCAGCTGCAGGCAGCCTTCTCTAAGCCGTTCAAGATGACGCTCCAGTAAACTGGGATGGCCTTCATAGGTTCGGAACGTCTCAAACAGCCCGATTCCGTACATGAAGCCGTGATCCATAACGGACACCACGGCTTCAGAGGATCGGACCGGAACACCGTTCAGTCCGATATAGTTCATAGACTCGCCTCCGCCTTGCGGCGGCTCAGGAAATTACGCAGCATTTGATGCCCATGATCCGTAATAATCGACTCCGGATGAAATTGCACGCCTTCTACAGTATATTGCTTGTGGCGCAGCCCCATGATTTCACCCTCCGCTGTCTCGGCGGTAATCTCCAGACAGTCGGGCAGCGTCTCCCGCTCTACGATCAAGGAGTGGTATCTCGTCGCGGTGAACGGGGAAGGCAGCCCGGCAAATACCGATTCTCCCTGATGGTGAATCGGCGAGGTCTTCCCATGCATCAGCCGCTCGGCACGGATTACCTTGCCGCCAAAGGCCTGGCCAATGGCCTGATGCCCCAGACAGACACCGAAGATCGGAATCTCGCCCTTGAAGCGTTCGATGACCTCCAGGGTAATTCCGGCTTCGTTCGGTGTGCACGGCCCAGGCGAGATCAAGATATGATCCGGACTCAACGCCGTGATCCCCTCCAGATCGATCTCATCGTTGCGGCGAACGACCACTTCCTCGCCCAGCTCGCCTAAATACTGCACCAGATTGTAGGTAAATGAATCGTAATTATCGATGACCAGAATCATGTGCTCCATCTCCTGTTCTCCGCCTCGAAGGCGTATCGTGCGCTATGCCGGATCGCTATGGCAATCGCTTTGGCTTTATTTTGACTCTCCCGGTATTCCCGATAAGGATCGGAATCTATCACGATTCCCGCCCCGGCCTGGATATAACCGACTCCATCCTGTGTAACCAGCGTTCGTATGATAATATTTAATTCCATATTGCCTTGATAGTCAATCCAACCCATGGCTCCAGTGTATGGACCGCGGGTCACCGGCTCCAGCTCCTCAATAATCTCCATCGTACGCACCTTGGGTGCTCCCGTTATCGTTCCGCCCGGGAAAACGGCTGCAATCGCCTCGAAGGCCGTTAACGGTTCTGCCAGA
Source organism: Paenibacillus apis (assembly GCF_018333295.1). NCBI lineage: Bacteria > Bacillati > Bacillota > Bacilli > Caryophanales > Paenibacillaceae > Paenibacillus > Paenibacillus apis. The sequence goes on along the minus strand of NZ_BORS01000026.1, from coordinate 41,306 downwards.
GCTCCCTCTACCTCGGATACAAGGTGCATAACATGAGAATATCGTTCCACCGTCAGCAGCTCGGAAACTTTAACAGAGCCGTACGTTGCCACTCTGCCAAGATCATTACGCAGCAGATCGACAAGCATAATGTGCTCGGCCCGTTCCTTCTCGCTGCTAAGCAGCTCCGCCTCCATCGCGACATCTTCATCCGCGGTCAGCCCGCGGCGGCGAGTCCCTGCAATCGGACGGGTGCTGAGGCGTCCGGTCTCCAGCTTGACCAGCAGCTCTGGCGAAGCAGAGACCAGCTGGAATTCGGGCAAGCGGATCAATCCCATATACGGCGAGGGATTGATCAGACGCAAGCTTTCATAGATCGTTTCGGGCTTAGCAGCTAGAGGAAAAGCATGTCTCAGAGAGAGATTCACCTGAAATACATCCCCTGCGGCGATATATTCCTGAACCTGCCGAACCGCGCCTTCAAACGCCGATTGGCTCATCGATGTCTTAGACTCGGCAAACAGTTCATCAAGCGACGGTGTCTGCTCCTCCTGGATCGCTGGGAATGGCTCCGCCTGCTGGAATGCCCGCCACGCTTCAAGCATTTCTGCAGCCCTCGCCCGGGCCGTATCGTAAAGGGCGGCTACATCATCAGAAGTTCTGATCTTGTCTTGATCCTCCAATGATTCTTCAACCGAGATATCCTTGTGAATTACCGCATAGACTGTCGATTCGGCTTCATCCCAGATCCATAATTCCTCGAAGCGCATCCACACATAATCGTCCAGCCCAAGCTCATCCTGAGCCAGCGCAGGCAACCGCTCCAACGATCTCGCAATATCATACCCCAGGAAGCCGACGGCACCGCCGCCCAGCTTGGGGAGAGCGGGATGGGACGGCGATTTATAGGGAGCCAGCCAGTCCTTGATCAGCTCCAGCGGCTTGCCGATTAGCTTCCTGCCGGCTCCCGTAGTCAGATCCTTCACTTCTGCATGACTGCCCTTTCCACGAATCACGGATACCGGATTTAAACCCAGGAACGTATATCTGCCCCCTTTACCGCTCTCCAGCACAAAAGAATAGGCATTCGCCTGTTCCCAGGCTGATTTCCATGCCTTCGGAAGACCTTCCGGCGACTTCATGCTGATCACACATGGGAGCAGTCTCCACTTTCCCTCCGACTGCCAAGCCTCCCAGTTCTCCTTTGAGATTAACGTCTCCACCATCACCCTGCCTCTGACCTCCAGCTCCGCACTTGGTTGCTTATTGTTTGCTAGTATACTAAACCTTGTCCATTTTGAAAATACAAAGGCCCCCGCAGCCGTATAAGAGACAGCGCGGGGGCAGCTTAGCTTCGTGATCAAGAGATGTCTTTTTGAACAACCTCTTAAAATGCAAGTTCAAAAAGTCAGCTTTTTAGCACCGAGAAGGTTGCGAGAACCCGAAGAAGGAGGAACGGAATGTAGGCAGACCCTACATGAGTACCGGACTTCAAGGGTGAACGCAAGATTCGATGTCGAATCAACCTCCTGTAACACTTCGTGATCAAAAGATGTCTTTTTGAACAACCTCTATAGTGAATTAAGCTTCAAAGTTGTAAAGCGGGGTGCTCAGGTAACGTTCGCCGTTACTTGGAACAATAGCAACGACACGCTTGCCCTTGCCAAGCTCCTTCGCAACCTTCAATGCGGCGAATACGGCTGCACCGGAGGAGATGCCGGACAGAATTCCTTCTTCCTTCGCAAGCTGACGAGCTTGTTCAAAGGCCGCTTCATTCTCAACATGAATAATTTCATTATATACGTCTTGATTCAGAATCTCAGGAATGAAGTTCGCGCCGATCCCTTGGATCTTATGCGGGCCTGGCTTACCGCCTGCCAGAATTGGCGAGCCTGCAGGTTCAACCGCATACACCTTAACGTTCGGGAAACGGTTCTTGAGCACTTCGCCTGCACCGGTGATTGTGCCGCCTGTACCGATCCCTGCCACAAAGGCATCAAGCTCTCCGCCCAAGGATTCGATGGCTTCTACGATTTCAGGTCCAGTTGTCTCACGGTGAATCTTCACGTTAGCCTGGTTTCTGAATTGATCAGCGAGGAAATAATCCGGATTCGCAGCCAGAATCTCTTCCGCCTTCTTCACCGCGCCGTTCATCCCTTCCGCCCCTGGTGTCAGCACCAATTCGGCACCGTAAGCGCGAAGCAGATTACGACGCTCCAAGCTCATAGTCTCAGGCATAATAATGACAGCCTTATATCCCTTTGCCGCAGCTACCATGGCAAGTCCAATCCCTGTATTACCGCTCGTTGCTTCTACAATCGTACCGCCCGGCTTCAATCTCCCGGCCTTCTCCGCTTCCTCAACGATGCTGAATGCGATCCGGTCCTTGACGCTGGAGCCCGGGTTCTGATATTCGAGCTTCACGTAGATCTCAGCGCTATCCTCAGGAACAATCCGATTCAGCTTGACGAGCGGGGTGTCCCCGATCAGTTCAGTTACATTGTTAACGACCTTTGCCATGGTAATGCCCTCCTTATAATAATAAACAATATCATTAGAATCCGCAGTTCTGGATGCTTGCATACGCAGTTGTTTTATATCCGAGTATTTAAGTAGGTTTTACTATTTATATATTAACAACCCCGATCGGAGTTGTCAATAATAGCCGAAAAAAATACTTTGCCCGCACTCCTTTCGGCAAGCAAAGTAAGAATGACTTTTTGAACTATATAAATTGAACTACTGAATTTTACGTTCTGAGGGCAACATGTGAAGTGTTCTTACGATCGCTGTTGTTCGCGGATTTCTCTAATTGAACTAAGATATTATACGGTAGAAATCCTCTCACAAAGGCGAACGCTTACGAGCATATGCTCCCGAAGCAGCTTTCTTGCAGAAAGCTTTCACTTCAGCACACTTCACACTTATGCCCTTTCTACGTAACTTTTATAGTTCAACTTATATAACTGTAAAACTTTTATTTGGAGGTCTGCTCGATCAACGCATCCAGATCCGCTCGATTAAATGCGTATGCCTCGTTGCAGAAATCGCATATAACTTCGGTCTGCTCATCCTCATCCCGAAGCTGAATCAGTTCATCCCGGCCAAGGCTGATCAAGGTACGTTCTACCCGGTCCCGAGAGCAATGGCAGGAGAAGACGATATCCAGCTCATCCAGCACCCGCACATCGGGAAGCAGCCACTTCAGCATTTCCTCCGGCTCCAATCCTTGATCCAGCAGTACCGTTACGGGCGGCATTTGTCCCACGGCCCGTTCGATCATATCAATGTCGGCATCGCTAAGGCCCGGCAAAAGCTGAATGATGAAGCCTCCGGCCACAATAACGGAATTGTCCGTATCTACAAGCACTCCAAGTCCCACTGCCGACGGCGTCTGCTCGGACGCAGCAAAGTAATAGGTGAAGTCCTCGCCCAGTTCACCGGAAATAATCGGTACATTGCCATGATAAGGCTCCTTCAGGCCCAAATCCTTGGTCACATTGATGAAGCCATCCGTTCCTACTGCACCAGCGACATCCAGCTTGCCCTGACTGTTCGCGGGCAAATGGACATGCGGATTGCTCACGTATCCGCGCACTTCTCCCTTAGCATTGGCGTCCGCTACGATCTGGCCGACCGGACCGCCGCCCTTGACCTGCACCGACAGTCTCTCTTCTCCCTTGAGCATAGCGCCCATCATGGCTGCAGCCGTCACCGTACGCCCTAAAGCAGCGGTAGTAGTCGGATACGTGTCATGACGTCTGCGAAGCTCTTCCACCAGCTGTGTCGTCCGCACCGCAAAGGCGCGCACTTTTCCGTCCAGTGCGGTTCCGCGTACCAGACGGTCCTTTCCATTCTGTGTCTCCAACCGAATAAAGCCTCCCTTTTAAGCGCGTGTTCTTCCTCTTTAAATGATCTGATCCAGGCTAGCGTCGTTTCAAACCATTACATCCGCTTATTGATTACGTTCATAGATTAACCGAAGGCCCTCCAGCGTAAGCCAGGGATCGACCTCCTGAATGCTTTTGGACTCACTTGCGATCAGTTCGGCCAGCCCTCCGGTAGCAATCACCTTAGGCTGGGTATTCATCTCGCGGGCAATCCGTTCGACAATGCCATCCACCTGTCCTGCATAGCCAAAAATAATCCCCGATTGCATCGCATGAACGGTGTTGCGTCCAATAACCTTCTTCGGCTTCTCCAGCTCAATCCTGGGAAGCTTCGACGCCCGCTGGTACAGCGCCTCCGTCGAGATCCCGATGCCGGGCACGATAGCGCCTCCCAGATAATTACCCGCATCATCCACACAGTCAAACGTCGTCGCCGTTCCGAAATCAACCACGACCAAGGGCCCGCCATATTTCTCAATGGCAGCCACCGCATTCACAATCCGGTCTGCGCCTACCTCACGGGGATTCTCATAACGCAGGTTCAAGCCGGTGCGAATGCCCGGTCCGACGACCAGCGGCTTCTGATGTAAATATTTTTCACATAGCTCTTCCAAGACATGCATCAAAGGAGGAACCACCGAGGATAGGATGACCCCCTCTATCTGCTCGGGATCGATCTTCGACATCGCGAACAGATTATGAATCAATACCCCATACTCATCCACCGTCGCCTGACGGTTCGTGCCGATCCGGAAATGATGCAGCAGCTCGCGCTGACGATAGATCCCCAGCACAATATTGGTATTGCCAACATCAACTACAAGAAACATCGTACTCATCCTTCTTTCTTCTCACCCAGATCCAGACTGATATCCAGGCTGTCAAAGGAATATGTGAGCCGTCCCACCGAGATCACATCCACTCCGCTCTCCGCGATCTCTCTGACGGTAGCCAGCGATACATTGCCGGAAGCCTCCGTCTTCACGTGAGGGGCCTTCGTCTTGATCAGGCGGACCGCCTCCTTCATCAGTTCAGGCGGCATGTTATCCAGCATAATAATATCTGCTCCTGCTGACAATGCCTCCTCCACCTGCTCCAGGCTCTCCGTCTCTACTTCAATCGTCATCGTATGCGGAATATGGGCTCTAGCCCGGCTTACAGCCTGACGAATTCCCCCCGCACCTTTAATATGATTATCCTTGATCATCACGGCATCATAAAGCCCGAAGCGATGATTCGCACCCCCGCCGGTACGAACAGCATATTTCTCCAGCATGCGGTGTCCGGGCGTCGTCTTGCGGGTATCGACCAGACGGACCGGAATTCCTTCCAGGGCATCTACAAAGGTCCGGGTTCTTGTCGCGATGCCGGACAAACGTTGAAGCAGGTTTAGCGCCAGCCGCTCCCCCGTCAGAATGCTATGGGTGCTGCCTTCCACCTCAGCCAGGATGCTTCCCTTCTCTACACGTTCGCCATCCGTGACCTTCGGTGCAAAGACCAGAAGGGGGTCGACAATTTCGAAGACGAGCTGGGCAACAGGCATTCCGGCAATAATGCCGGACTCCTTGGCATGGATAATTCCCTTGGAGCTGTGTCCGTGGGGAATCGTAACACCCGTTGTGACATCGCCTGATCCCACATCCTCCCGCAGCCATCCCCGAATTGATTCTACGAGTTCTTCATTATATCCATTAAACATCATCACTGGTTTCCTCCAAGATTCCTTTTTCCCGGTGACGGATCATGTGCTTGCGCCACCTTGCATCATCACGGTCCGGGAAGTCCTCCCGGTAATGGCCGCCCCTGCTCTCCTCGCGGGTCAACGCAGATTCAGCCAGTAGCAGTGCGCTGGTCAGCATATTCGCAAATTCCAACTGCTCGCGGCTAGTCAGTGTGGACTCAAAAAGCAGCAACTGCCGCTTCAGCTCTTCAATTCCCTTGAGCAACCCTTCTCCTGTGCGCCGGAGTCCCACCTGTCGTACCATGACCTTTTGCAGTTTAAGCCGCCGTTCTACAATCGGCTGCAGGGTCGCAGCCGGACGCGGGTCCCGGCAAGCAATCCCTTGGCCAGTCTTGGCTGACGAAGACAGCCTGGAGATCTGCTCCACAATCCGCCCGCCAAATACAATGGCTTCAGATAGCGAATTGCTGGCCAGACGATTCGCTCCATGCACCCCGGTGGAAGATACTTCTCCGCAAGCGAACAGACGATGAATATTCGTCTCGCCATAAGGCCCCGTACGCACGCCTCCCATCATATAATGCGCAGCCGGAGCGACAGGAATCCAATCGGTCGTCAAATCCAGGCCATATGTAAGGCATGTCTCATAAATCGTCGGAAAACGATGCTTAATCATTTCCGGAGCTTCATGCGAAATATCCAGGTACACTACGCTCGACTTGGTCAATTCCATCTCCGCTACGATCGCCCGGGCGACAATATCGCGAGGCGCCAGCTCCAGCAGCTCGTGATAGCGCTCCATAAAGCGCTCGCCATGAATATTGCGGAGCACCGCTCCTTCGCCGCGCACCGCCTCCGAGATCAGGAAGCGCGGAGCGCCGGGATAGCATAGCGAGGTCGGATGGAATTGTATAAATTCCATATCCCGGATTTCGGCCCCTGCCCGATAAGCCATTGCGATGCCGTCCGCCGTAGCGACCTCCGGATTCGTCGTGTAGCGATAGAGCTGTCCGGCGCCTCCGCTGCAGAGAATAGTTGCCTTTTTCCCCCGCAAAAAAACGCGCTGTCCGTCCGGCTGCTGTACTAAAGCACCCAGACATTCCTCACCCTCTGTAATCAGATCGATCACATAATGATCTTCCCACAGCTCCACATTTGGAGAATGGATCACCTGCTCCGATAATGCCCGCACGATCTCATAGCCGGTCGCATCCCCATTGGCATGAAGTATTCTGCGGTGGCTATGGGCGCCTTCCTTCGTCAGAGCGATCTCCCCATTCTCCAGATCAAAGGCCGTTCCCAGCTTCATCAATTCCCTGACCCGGTCCGGGCCCTCCTGAACAAGAATATCCACGGCCTGTGAAGAGCATAGTCCTGCTCCCGCCAGCAGAGTATCCTCACGGTGGGATTGAGGCGAATCCTCTTCAGAGAATACTGCCGCAATCCCTCCCTGCGCATATCTCGTATTACTCTCCAGCAGGGATCGCTTCGTGATCATTGTGACCTGATGCTCTTCGGCCGCACGTATTGCAGTATAAAGACCGGCAATTCCAGAGCCGATGACAATCACATCCGTATCCAGAACCGGTAGCTCGTTCAAATCAAAATTCACTAAATATCGCGGTATCATGACTTTTGTCGCCTGCCCTTGAACAGAGAGTAGCGCATGCTACTTAACTTGTAACATGCGCTCTAGTGAGAGTCTCGCCTTGTCGGCAACGGCGGTCGGCACGTAAATTTCCGGCTGCATCGTCTCCAGGCATTTAACCAGTTTTTTCAGATTATTGACCTTCATATTGGGGCAAACCAGAAATTTGGTGGCAAAATGGAAGGCTTTATCCGGGCTGTCCTTACGCAGCTGATACCCTGTTCCATCCTCGGTTCCTACGATGAACTCCTTCGCAGGCGAATTCTTGCAGTAATCGAGAATAGCTGTCGTACTGCCCACGTAATCCCCCATCGCTACAACCTCTGGGCGGCATTCCGGATGCACGACAAATTCGGCGCTCGGATATTTGGCCTTCATCTCCACAACATCCTTCACCGTCAGCATATCATGAGTGTTGCAGTATCCTTCCCAGATAATCAGCTTCTTATCGGTATGCTGCTGAACATAGTGTCCCAGGTTTTTATCCGGAACCCAAATAATCTCCTCAGCATCAACTGAATTGATCACCTTGACCGCATTGGATGAAGTACAGCAAATATCCGTCTCGGCTTTGATCTCGGCCGATGAGTTAATATAAGTAACAACCTTGGCATTCGGATACTGAGCCTTCAGCTTCCGAAGACCATCCACATTGACCATGTCGGCCATCGGGCAGCCTGCACGCTCATCAGGGATTAATACCGTCTTATTAGGAGCTAGAATTTTGGCACTCTCTCCCATAAAGTGAACCCCGCAGAAGACGATCGTCTCTGCATCCGTAGAGGCTGCCTTCTGGGCAAGCAAAAAAGAGTCGCCGCGAAAATCGGCTACCTCCTGAATCTCATCACGTTGATAATAGTGAGCAAGTATAATAGCATTCCGTTCCTTCTTAAGTTGAACCAGCTTCTCCTTCAGCTCACGGTTCATCTCCGCTTTCCGTTCAAGTGCAAGAGCTTCCACCTGATACCCTCCCCTATGTGCGCCCGCGATTGATCGCGATTCTCTCTCTTGTCCGCAGTCCATAATATTGTGCAAAAAAGCGCATGCCCGAATGAACGTCATCCAGGACACATTGTGTTAACAACTAATTTACACAAGGGATCAAGCGCTGTCAATCAATCTGAGCCCATAAATATATGCAATTTGAACTAAATAAGTTGAACTCATGATTGTACGTATGGGGGCAACGTAATTTCTTTTTGTTCAACTGATTATAGTTGTGCTTAGAATTTTAGGCGCAAAATAACCCGGGTGCAGTTCGCACCCGGGTCTAATTACTAAGCTTGCCTCTAACTCAGATTAACGATCCTTCGGATCCTCTTCATCCGGCGGCAATTGTGGAGCATGAGCATCCGGATCCTGTGTGGTATCGTTCGCCGAGCTTCCAGGCACTTCATTCGGAATATCTCCGCCAGGAATGGCAGGAGCTGCATCCTCTGATTTGCCTTGAATGCGGACACGCACATCGCCGATGTTATCTACGATTGGCTGTCCTGACTCAGACGAACCTCCGCTGCCTTGGCCTGAATCCGCATCCGACAGCTTGCCTGTTTCGATCAGTTGCTTGATTTGGTCCAGCTCCAGCGTCTCAACCTCGAGCAGGGTCTCAGCAATCAGGCGAACCTCATCCGCATGCTCCGTAAGGAGCTGCTTACAACGCTCATACGACTCGCTGATGAAGCGCTGCATTTCTTGATCAATCTCATAAGCGATTTGATCGCTGTAATTCTGCTCGTGTCCAATATCACGGCCCAGGAATACCTGTCCTTGCGTTGTGCCGAACTGCATCGGTCCGAGCTTCTCACTCATCCCGTATTCGACAATCATGCTGCGGACAATACTGGTTGCTTGCTGGAAGTCGCTGTAAGCGCCCGTACCGATTTCGCCGATGAATAATTCTTCGGCGACCCGGCCGCCGAGCAAGCCTGTCACTTTATCCAGCAGTTCCTGCTTGGTTACCAGCATGCGGTCTTCCTTCGGAAGCATAATGACATATCCGCCTGCCCGCCCGCGCGGGATAATGGTCACCTTGTGAACCATATCGGCATGCTCCAGGAAGTAGCCGACAATCGTATGACCTGCTTCGTGGAAAGCAACAATCCGTTTCTCACGATCGCTGATCACCCGGCTGCGCTTCTCGGTACCGACGATGACACGGTCAATCGCCTCATCGACCTCGCGCATGGAGATATCCTTCCGGTTGCGCCGTGCTGCGAGGAGCGCTGCTTCATTCAGCAGGTTCTCAAGATCAGCGCCGGTGAAGCCGGTCGTGCGTTTCGCAATGACATCCAGGCGCACATCCTTGGTCAGCGGCTTATTGCGCGCGTGAACCTTAAGGACGGCCTCCCGACCCTTCACATCCGGACGGTCAACCGTAATCTGACGGTCAAAGCGTCCCGGACGAAGCAAGGCCGGATCCAGAATATCGGCACGGTTCGTCGCCGCAACGATAATGATTCCTTCGTTACCCCCGAATCCATCCATCTCAACAAGCAATTGGTTCAAGGTTTGCTCGCGTTCATCATGCCCGCCGCCGAGTCCGGCGCCACGCTGACGGCCTACGGCATCAATTTCATCAATAAAGATAATACATGGCGCGTTCTTCTTCGCATTTTCGAACAAGTCACGTACCCGTGACGCACCGACACCGACGAACATTTCCACGAAGTCGGAACCGGAAATACTGAAGAACGGAACACCCGCTTCCCCGGCTACCGCACGGGCGAGCAAGGTCTTACCTGTCCCCGGAGGACCTACCAACAGAACCCCTTTTGGAATGCGTGCGCCGACGGCGGAGAATTTGCGAGGGTCTTTGAGGAATTCAACGACCTCTACAAGCTCTTGCTTCTCTTCATCAGCACCGGCGACATCCTCGAAGGTCACCTTTTTCTTCTCTTCATTATAGAGACGTGCACGGCTCTTGCCAAAGTTCATTACCTTGCCGCCGCCGCCCTGAGCCTGATTGAACAGGAAGAAGAACAGAATGAACATAATGGCGAGCGGAATAATGGAAGTCAGGAAGGTCAGCCAGATGCTTTCGCCCTGCATTTTCTTCCAAGTCAACTCAAACCCATTCTGCTCACTAAGGTCTGTAATCTCCTTCAGCACATTGTCATCGGCAGGAATGTAGGCGGAGAAGTTGGTTGTCTTGTCATCCCCAACCTTCTCTTTATAATTACCGGTCACCAGATAAGCGTAACCGTCAAATTTGCCGGTCATTTCCTTAATATTGTCCGCCTTGAGCTGCTGTCTCAGTTCGCTATAACTAGGGGTGACGGTTGTCTCATTTCCACTGTTGAGGAATTGGACGATGCCCACCACGACTAAGAATAGTATCAAATAAAAACCAGAATTCCGGATGAACCGACTCATCCCCTACCTCCTCTCAAAAACCTTAAGTAATTTTAACACAGCCGCTCATGCCATTTCAAAAAACTTAGGCAGCCTAGCTTCGCACACCCGAATTTCTTACTGGTGAGTGTATACTTCGGGCTTCAGAACCCCGACAAACGGGAGGTTGCGGTACTTCTCAGCATAATCGAGACCATACCCGACAATAAAGGCATCCGGCATGATAAATCCGGCCAGATCGGCCTCCAGATCAACGGTACGGCCGCTCGGTTTATCGAACAAGGTGACGATCTTGACCGAGTTGACCTTCCGGCGTTCCAGAACATCAACCAGGTAGCTCAGGGTCAGTCCGCTATCAATAATGTCTTCCACAATTAGAATGTCTCTTCCCTCTACGGAATTATCCAGGTCCTTGATAATCTTGACCTCGCCCGAAGAACGGGTAGATGCTCCATAGCTTGATACGGCCATAAAATCAATTTCGATCGGAACCGTGATCTCCTTGATCAGATCAGCCATGAAAATAAACGCGCCCTTCAGGATACAAATCACCAGCGGGTTTCGGTCTGCATATTCTTCACTCAGCTGGCGCCCAAGCTCTACGACCTTATCCTGAATCTGTTCGCGGGTAATCAGTACTTCCATAATGTCGTTCTGCAAAGTAAATAAACCTCCTACGTTATACTATGAATGCAAATCCTGGGGTAATCTCCAGGCGAATGAATTAATCCCGTTCCATTCTCATTCGGAGAAGGGAGGACGTACGCTCGTTCACCACTGCAACCGATGAGCGGCGAACCCCGGGAATCCATACAATCCGTCCTGCAGCATCTGCAATCATTGGAATTCGGGAACGAAGAGAGGGAGGAACTTTCTCATCGATAAAGATATCCTTCACTTTCTTGCTTCCATTCATCCCGAATACCTTCATGCTGTCTCCTGCAAGCCGGGAGCGAACCGTCAGCGGGTACTCCAGGCCATCCGCATCGAATACTGCCTCATCTTTGCCTTCCGGCAGCATCTCCGACAGACTGGCTCCAGCCTCATGCCGGGTAAAATGTACGATATGCCCCGTGTCCATGACAGACACTTCCGCCGGAAAACATTCCACAACATATGTATAATGAGGAATTGCACTTTCCGCTCGGGCAGATACAAAACGGATGAGATCATATTCGCGAATGCAGCGGACACCGCCGCCCAAATCCAGAGTCCAGGTTGTGGGCTGACTTTGAACGGTCCCTTTCCGAATCGCTTCAATTCTGGCAAAATCGCCGTCATCCGTGCCCAAAGGCAGATAATTTAATATTAGTTTAATCAACCTCCGTTGTAAAGCAAGATGTAGGCCTGCCACATCCTGTGCCCGAACCATCGTTTCTTCCTTTCCGCAGCTCACGATTTGCCGGTAAATCCGCTCAGCCTCCGATTGAAGATAATCATCTTCCTCTGCCATAATCTCGGACAAACGATTTAAGGAATGGGATAACTGCTCATTATATTGCCCTAAAAAAGGGAGTACATCCATCCGAATTTCGTTCCTCATATACTTGGGCAGCAGGTTCGAGCTGTCGATCACATACGGAATTTTGGCCTGGTCGCAGGCTTGCACCAGGGTGTTTTTGTTCATACGAAGCAGAGGCCGGATCAGTTCCACTTTTTTTTCTTTCCGCTTCATTCTCATTCCGCTGATCCCTGAGGGACCACTGCCCCGCAGCAGACGCATTATAACGGTCTCGGCCTGGTCATCCCCGTGATGGGCCAGAGCAATGGCCTGCGCGCGGTACTTATCGGCAACCTGATGTAGGAACGCATACCGCTTCTCCCGGGCAGCCTCCTGGCCGCCCTTGCCTGATTCCTTCATGTAGGCAGGAACGTCAAAAACGCCGAGCTCGAACGGAATGTTCAGCTCCTCAGCCAATCTCCGTACAAACTCGGCCTCTTCATCAGATTCCTGACCCCGAAAGCCATGATTCACATGAGCACACACCAAAGATAACTTCATATCCGGATCATGCGAAATTTCATTTAATATATGCAGCAGGATTGTGGAATCCGGTCCACCGGATACGGCGGTGATAATCACATCGCCCGGAGACCATAGCTTATGCTCAAGCCCGATTTGGCGAACCTCGCGGACCAGCCGATATAGCGCTGGGTGAGTCAAGCTGTTCGCCCCCTTTTTTTAATACTTCGTGATCAAAAGATGACTTTTTGAACAACCTTTAATAGTATCTGTTCTTTATATGCCGTCTAAAATCTAAGGCTTAGGTAAATCGCACAGCCAAGCAAGGTGAGGGACAGCGCAAACGCTCCGATCATCCAGCCCGGCGTCTTGGCGCTTACTCTTCGTGCGATGTATGGACCGGTTACGAGCTTCTTCCATGCCTGGCAGGCATGCAGCGTATCGCGGAAATCACCGCGCAGGGCAAGCTCAAGCCAGGAGCGGAAGGGGCTGAGCGCCTCATCCGATTGGACGATCAGCAGCAGATCGTTTCTGCTCCGCGTCTGAGGCAGCTGCTGAGCCGCACGCTTCAGTGGTCCCTCCGCCAGCAGATGAATGCATACGACGGCAAATGAAAACCAGTCATAAGATGGTTCCGCCGTACGGCTCCCCGCATTCCAGAACCCACGGTCATACCATTCCGTATATTGTTTAATGCTTTTTCCGACCGCACTGACGCCCCCATAGTCGATCAACTCCACCTCACCGGATGGAGATACCATCACATTCTCCGGCTTCAGATCCCCGAAGGCCCAGCCCGCCTCATGAAGTGTGCGAAGCTGCTGCAGGAGATGAAGCCCGGCAACATGAAGCCACTGTCCGCCTTTGTGCGCAAGGAACGTACGCAGAGCCTCGCCCTTGACATAACGCATCACATAGAAGGGGATCTCCCTCCCATGGTGAGTGTAGTCATCCACTTCTACTAAATATGGAGCGTTCCGATTCTCCCCGAGCCCGCGGAGGCGCGTGCGTTGAACCGCCTTCAATACATTGATCTCCGACTGCAGATCCAGTGTATCAAAGCCCAGCTTCATCGCATAGAGGCGTGCGCTTCCCGTGTGTTTGACCAAATAGACGATCCCATTTGCGCCTTGGCCCAACAGCCGTTGAACCACATATTTGCCGCCCTTCCAGCGCCCGGTAACCACTGTCCCTTGCGCCAGATTCCATTTAGACGACGTAGTCACCGAGCATCCCTTCTCCTCTGTCTGGCTCCTTCAGCCAGTTACTGGAACCATGTCCTTCCAGTGTACCATACCGAAAGAATTCCATCACCTTGAGAATGGCAGGCCCTGTCGGAGTTGCTCCCCGCATCGTTAGCTTCTGGAAGATCGAGCGCGCTCCTGTGAGCTCCGTGGTCCAGTCCATATCCATAACCGCTTCTTCCCCGCTGTGCGCCCCAGGAAAATGAAACACCGCAATCCGGCTCGTTCCCTGCCTCGCCCCGAGGCTAAGCATCATATCCCGGATCGCCTCCTCGACGGCTGCGAGCTTTGGTCTCATGCTTGCACTGGCATCAATAAGCAGCACCACCTCAAGCGCACTGGTCTCACTAAGCTCGTCAATGACCTCCACCACCTGGGAACGAGTGTCCGGAGGCAGGTCCTCAACGGCTGTGTCCGTCTGTCCCAGAATCTGTCTTAGCTCCTTATTAACCGCATGCTGAATGGTCTGAACCACCGTCTTCCGCGTCATCATCTGCATGGTCTGAGCCAGCTGCCGAGTGCCGGACATTCGGCTCATTCCGCCTCCGGCTCGAGCGATCTCCTCAATCTCCACACTTCCAAGCTCACCGATCGTTCCATAATCGACAATGCCTACTACGTTCACCGTAATCCCCTCTTGCCTGGCCAGCGCAGCCGCCATCACCGGGCTCTCTCCGACATTGGAACAACCATCCGTAATCAGCATAATTTGCTTCATTGCAATCCCCGCCTTCATTTGAAATGACTCTATAATTCTCTTTTCTATCATTTCCATTTCGTAGACATTTCAAACGGGTCGAAGCAAACAGTAGGACAATTAAAACGATCCATGAACTGTAAGAAGACGTTGCCTCAGCGTAAGCTGATAAAGTTAACTTTTGTACAATTTGCTTACAGGGAAGTACCCTGCATCCACGCCATACTTGATCATGAGTCTTAGGTAATTCGCATTTGGCACAGGGCATTCTACCTTGCTCTCTTCCAGAAACTCCTGCGTATGTATACAGCTGTACCGGAAAGGCTCACGGCGAAGCTCCTCCCATTCAAAGTGCAGTAAATCTCCGCCCCATTGATGAGAGCTGTCTACCTGACTGCACTCTAGCAGCCAGCTCTCGTAATCGGAATCAGACAGCACCTCAATAGGATATCCGCAGCTTCTCAAGCTTTCTACGAGTTCTATCATCGATATCTGAACCGGATTACACAGGTGAAACAGATGGCCCGCCGTGTCCCGCCGCATAGCCAAAGCAGTAATGGCCCGAGCCGCATAGCTTACCGGAGTCAGATCCAACAGATGATCAAGCTCCGGGGCCTTGCCCTGTACAATAATCATTCGCAGCATTCTGTACAGGAGGCTGTTATTCACGTTTTGCGGAAATGCGCCCGTCTCGGCATCCCCCGATAAGTGGCCGAGCCGATAAATCGTAACAGCGATTTCCTCCTGCTCGCAAGCTTCAATTAACATGCGCTCTGCCCGAAGCTGGCTGTCATAATAAGGATGGTCCAGCTTTGTGCTCTTGGTCTGGCCCGCTTCATGCATACCTGTAGTCAATTCTCGTTCCGCCAACCCTTCGGGCACACCCATCGAGGACAGGTAGTGAACCCGGACATTTCTTCCGCGAGCCCAGGATAGCAGATGCTCTGTGCTAGTAACATTCACCCGGTTGTAATACTCGGGATCATCCGCATAGCACTCCTGAATGCCGCAAATGATCATGGAATCGATCCGCATCGACACACGCTCCGTCAGACAGCTGTTCAAGCCCAGCTGCGGCCGTTCCAAATCTCCCTTGACGGCAATCACTCTCCCGAGCAGCTCCGATATGATATCTGCGCCGAAAAACTGCATCATAACCCTTGCAATTCTTGCATACGGATCATCGTCTTCTTCAGATCGGACAAGGCAATAAATCTTGGCCTGGGTAGTTCTGAGCAACTCACGCAATACCGAAGCGCCCAGATAACCCGTTGCCCCGGTCAGCAGGATATATTTCTGTTTGCAGCTTGCCGCTCTTTTGCGCATCACCGGACTGCCGAATTCAGCGGGGTTCTCTGTCAGCCCGATCATTTGAGCTTCCGAGTTTCTGACCCGCTGAACCTGCCCCTTACATTCCATCTCTTCTTCGATGACTAACGGGATCGCTCCAATAGTTACCCTGGAATCATACATTGCGGCCTTGACAATACATCCGAAAAAGGAAGCAAATCTGTGGATGGTGCTCGGCTTGAAGAGCTGCTTCCGATAAGAAACCTGCAGCGTCCACTCTCCTCCATTCAGGGGCTCCACATCCCAGTTCAGACAACTGGACTGGCAGGTGTGGTCCCTGCCGAAGATCGTATGGACCAATCCGGTGCAGCCAACCGCTTCTTCAATTTCCTCCAGTGGAAGGGCCGCAAAATCTAGCGCCTCTTGCTTATTAAGCAGCGACTGGTACAATTCCATGAAGCTCATCGAGGCATCGCACCGGATTCGCAGAGGAAGGACATAACCCTTCTCATGCTTTACACCGACAATCCGCCATGCTTTGCCGCTCATTCGGTACAAAAATATATAGTAACAAGCGAGCATCCAGAGTCTGCTGTCAAACGTCTTTAATTCTCTGGAAAGATATGTTTGATCGAGTTCAAGCGGATATTGGATTTGCTGCATATCCCTTCTGGAATCATCTCGAGGGTAATCCGTGTACAAATCCAGCCCGGACATCGGGGGTTGCAAATCATACAGCCAATAATCCCGAATGATCCGATCCATCAATAAGATACCCACTTCAACTTCACTCCTGTTTCTTTGTAGAATTGATCTGTGAATAGACAAAAAAAAGCAACCTATTAAAATGCACAGACTGCTGCACTATAGGTTACCAAAGAAATATGGGCAACTGGCTGACATTTCCTCTACAGATTGGAGGAAGTAGTCCCTATAGCTTTGCGTCACTACCTTTCGATAGTTTTGCCGAATAGAGGTTGTTCAAAAAGGTGCTGAAAAGCCGGTTTTTTTGAACTCGCACTAATAAATATGCAATTATATGAGTAATTTTACTTTCCTTCAAATTAACAAAATTAATTTTAACATGTTTATGTCATGAAATCTATGAAATTTTCCCTATTTTAGCTACATATTTCCTGTGCCATTCGACCTATCACCTTGCAATACCCTCAACCATGTACCTAACTTACAGTTCTTGGACGCTCCAGACGGGTAACACCCGGAATATGCAACGTGGACCATTGCGGTAAATAATGATCAATTCGAGCTACCGCTACCGTCATATCATCCTGAATCACATTACTCTGATAACGGATCACAGCCTCCAACAAGCAATCGGCAATCTCTTGGGGATCCTCCGATTGAATCTCCTGAATGAGGCGCTTGATCCACAGCTCTTTATTCACGGCGTATCCGGGAGCATCATAGATGCCGTCCGTCATCATCACCAGCGTATCGCCGGGATACAGCTGTACGGTTACCAAGTCAATCTCGATTTCCTGTACAATCCCTATCGGCAGATTGCTGGCCATGACCGGAATGACCTCCTGCCCTCGTTTAATAAAGCTGGGAGACGAGCCTATTTTCAGAAAAGTAGTCCGGGCCGAGTATTCGTCAATCAGCGCCATATCGACCGTAGCATAGATTTCATCCGGGGAACGAAGCATCAGAACCGAATTAACGGACTTGATCGCGAGTGTCTCGTCCATTCCAGACTGGAGCAACTGCTCAAGAATGCTCAAGGCCGTGCTGCTCTCCTGTCTGGCCCGCTCGCCATTTCCCATCCCGTCACTGAGCGCTACCGCGTAAGTTCCGTTGCCCAGTTCAACCGTACTGACGCTATCGCCGGACAGCAGATCTCCACCCTTCGCCGTACCCGCTACACCGGTCGTGATCTCATAGGATTTGGCTGATCCAAACGTTACGGTGGCTAGACCCTCCCTGCCTCCATGCATCGTCTCGCCTATGACAGCAATGTGCTCCTCCAAAATATCCGAAAGCAAGGGGGCGATCATTTTGCGGCATTCATCGAATCCCCGGGTATAGGCATGGACAATCTCGATTTCAACATTTCCGTGATCCAGATTCACGATATCGATGCTATGAATGGAAAGCCCCATCTTCTCCAGCGCCTCCCGAATCTGCTCCTCTTGCTTGTACATCGCTTGCCCTTCGCGTTGAATCTCCTTGGCCAGATCCTCCATGACCTGCGATACTCCTGATAATTGCTCCGCGACAAGCAAACGGCTATCGTATATTTGCCGTTTCCAGTGCATATCATGTTCATACAAGCTGTATTCACGCTTCATGACACCGAGCACCTGCTCGCTCTTGGTGCACAATCGGTTCCATCTGGCAGGCAGCTGCTCTTTGGTAATGCCGGGGTTTTCCTCCACCGCCGACATCATCTCCGTCATAAGCTTATAAGTTTGATAGAAATTCCCGTCCCAGCAGGTTTTTCTACGGAAGCAGGTGGAACAAGCACCCTCGGTAACCGCCGTCATAAAATGGTCGACCTCTTCGCTGCGCTTGGCGATCTCACCCGAGCTGGCCATCTGGCCGAAGCTGCGCGACAGCTGCTTGAAGACCTCTGAAAATTGAGTAACCCGGCCGGCCGTAACCTCCCGCATCCGCTTGGCATACTCATGCTGGCTTTTCGTATGATCCTGGGTTCCGGGAATGTACTTGGCGATAGAACTGATCACACTCTTCGGTGTCACCATAAAGAACAGCACCGCGACACAGGTCTCCCAGGTCGAGGCCATCACTTCATCAGGCCCGTTCAGATAGATCGACAGAATCGAGGAGCCTAACAGCATCCCCAGACCGACAGCCCACTTCCTGCCCTCGCGCAGCATTCCCGCAAGCATTCCGGAGAAAGCCAAAAGACTCATTTGATAGAGTGCTGCGGTATCAGCCAGACTTAAAATCAAGCCGGTAATAACCCCTACTGAAGCCCCCAGCGTTGCTCCGCCCACCATGGCGAACAACAGAATCAAATAACGAGTCAGCATATGCTCAAGGGAGAGTCCGGATATTTCCCACCCGACCGATCCGGTCATCACTGACGCCAACAAGATCACGAGGCAAATGATCTCCTCCGTTCGCAGCTGGTGATTGCGCTTTCGATACGTAAAGACCGGAATGGCCTGAATGAAGACCAAGGCGAGTACAAAGCTGAGTACCGAATCCATCACTGTAATCATCAGGGCATACCATGATAACGAAGGGCCGATTACCGCCTCAAACAGAAGCACAAGAAAGGCGCTTGTAAATACCATCATCGGAGCATAAGATACCTCGGCCCTTTCAAAGGACTCCATGCCGCGATGAATTAAGTAAAATACAAGCAGCTCCGCCGCAATCACGGTAGCGTGATGACCGGAGACAGCCATAGCGCCGACCGTCATAACTGCTCCCGTCATTACAGCGATATCGCGCCGCATAAACATCATGACTGCAAAAAAAGCAATAGCAAAGGGAGACAGCTCGTCCAGGATCGTCGCCTTGCCGAGCAGGAAGCTCATCAAGAGGAACAAGCCGTTCCATTTGTTTGCAGCAAACAGCCGGCTGAGCTTGTTTATAACCGGGATCTGCCTCCACTTGTTCCAGTAAAACGCTCCTGCCTGCTCTTTCGCCTTCTTCAACCCGGGGAACGGGATGACATTCCATTTGTCCATCTCCTGGCACCGCCTTTTACGTTTTTAAAGGTTGTTCAAAAAATCATCTTTGAACATGCACTTTTAGTAAGGTATGTCCCATTATAGGAGCGGTCAGGCGGAAAGTTTGTCATTTGCCGGAGTACAAGCCTTAGAAATTTCCGACAAATTGAGAGCGGGCTACGAAACATCGCGAACCCATGCCTCTCATACAGCTGCACGATACGAAGCGTGCTTATGTTCGTAATAACACTTGGATAGGAAAGCCCGTTTGCTTGTCATATTCCTTGTGGATTACCATGGATTGCGTTGGAACCTGTCGGCTCCGGCAAGAAGACGACAAAATAAGTTTTTATGTGAAAATTATAGCTTGTTGATGTCGCGAAGCACGCAAAAAACCGCAGGCATAACTGCCTGCGGTAGTTCTTTATCATGAATTTACATGCGTTTGGCTCCGCGTCCTCCGCGTTTGCCTTCCGTGTTCTTCTTCAACGACGAGATACGTTCCTCGCTGTCCTTAAGGAAACGGGAAACTTTATCTTCAAAAGAAGCTTTGTTCGCTTGCGGCTTGAAAGGACGTCCTCCGCGATCCCGGTTAAATCCTCCACCCGGACGGTCACCATCACGGCCACCACCACTTGGACGGTCGCTGCGCGGCGCACGAGGCGGTCTAGCCTCTACCGGCTTATCAACGGCTTGCTTAATGGAAAGTCCGATCTTGCCGTCCTTGTCGACATTGATTACCTTCACCGTAACCATATCGCCAATCTTCAGATGATCATTGACATCCTTTACGTAATTGTCAGCGATCTCTGAAATATGAACGAGACCCGTGACACCTCCTGACAGATCCACAAATGCTCCGAAATGCGTGATGCCTGTCACTTTTCCCTCTAACTTGGTGCCCACTTCTATTGACATAAAATAAAATGATCCTCCCTTAAAAATATACAGCAAGGCCACGAAATCATGACTGCGGTGATTTGATTATACATAATGACTGAAACAAGGTCAACAGCCGTATATCCCGCTTGGAGTCAATCATTTCCCCCATTTTGTCCGGAGATTCGCACCGGAATTTCACCAGGTTTATAAAGTCCATATTTCTTCATTGCTATCTGGCCGATATATTCGGGGTCCTTGAGCCGGTTAAGCTCATATTTTAATTGAACAAGCACTTGTTCATTTTCTGATTTTACCGTCATCCGTTCCGCTAATTGACTGGCTTTGACGCCAATCTCGCCGGATTGATCCATATAAGTATAGCCTGCCCAACCGATAAAGAGCGCCATAAAGGTCATCCACAAACGGATACGTCGACGAGCGCCGGCTGACTTAACGGGAGCTTGTTTCTTGGAATTGACTGTCGTGTTCTCCCTCACCGGGCCCACCTCCTTTATTCACTCTTGATCCTTGCCACGCCATTGTCTCCATAATTTTACCACATATTCCCTTGACATGCGAAGCCTGTCCGGTATATGCAGCGCATTTAAGATAGGACGGAAAGCCCAGGCAAGCAGTTTCCAAATTGGGAACAGCGTAACTCTTCCCAGAAAAATGATTAGAATCCAGAGAAATCCGAGCAAGAGTCTAAAACCCTTCCAAAGCCACTTGATCGGAACAACGAGGATCAAATAAATCAGTCTGACACTAAATCTATATATCCTCTGGACTATACGAATTAAATTTACCACAAAACGCTCGGTCAAAACACTCAGAAACAAAAAATGAATCCATACTCCTAGAAATAGTCCTAAAAACACATAAAAACGGAGCTCTCCGTGATTCACATGGTACAGCATCCGGAACACAAACAGCGCGGAGGCCATCCAATAAAACAAATCGAGCAGATGTACACTCCAGCGAGGAAAGCGAAGCTGACCCGATACTACGCGGTAGCTGTCAAAGGCAATCCCCATGAGCGTTCCGGAAGCCAGCATCCATACCAGGGTCAACCATTGTGTCTGCAGGTTCATCGGAAGAGCTTGCCAAGGAAGCCCTTGCCTGACGGATTAGCGCCCGGCTCCAGATAGGACAAGGAGTTAACCTGACCTTCGATGCTGACAAGGCCTTGCTCCAGATTCAGATTCTTGATATGTAAATTATGACCGCGAATCGTTAAATGCCCCAGCTCCGTTTGAAGCAAAAATTCCTCGCTGTCAAAGCTCTCCACGTTCAGGACTCCCGAGATTTCCAGCAGCTTCCTGTTCAGTAAATGCAGCTCCTGACGTTTTCCCTTTCCCTGTTCGACCATGGCATGTACCCCTCCTTCTTAACACTAGCTTATGGGAGGGACTTCTTCTTTAGAACCGCCGCTGAACCTGTTCTGCCGGATTCCGGATAAAAAAAAGAGCATGTCCCAAATCATTGGAACATGCTCTCATGCCGCCCGCCTAATTCCAGTCGAAGCCGGAATCCTTGGAGATCGGCTCTTCCTTGACCAAGGTATACATGGTTGCAGCCTCGTCCTTGCGAGTGGTCTCTGCCAGACGCTCGACGCGTACCGTAACCAGCTTTTGGCCGAATTGAACGGTAATCTCATCGCCAACCTTAACAGCAGAACTCGGTTTGGATTCACGCCCGTTGACGAGGACTCTTCCTTGCTCGGAGACATCCTTCGCTACGGTACGCCGCTTAATTAACCGGGACACCTTCAGGAATTTATCAAGACGCATTATTTTACAGCTTCTTTAAGCTTGTTGCCCGCTTTGAAAGCAGGTACGTTCGAAGCAGGAATCTCGATTGTTTTACCTGTTTGCGGGTTGCGGCCTGTACGACCGGAACGTTTGCGAGTTTCGAAAGTTCCGAAACCGATCAGTTGAACCTTGTCGCCACCTGCAAGTGCATCGGTGATTTCGCCGAGAACACCGTTCAATACGGTCTCAACGTCTTTTTTAGTCAAACCGCTTTTGCTGGAAATGTTGTTGATCAGATCTGTTTTGTTCATTAATAATGCCTCCCAATAATTAAAGAAATAGATGGATACTTACGGCCTAGCCCCTGTGGCTCATAGCCGTATGGATATCTTTGTATGATTATTCTGTCTTGAAACAGAAAATCCTGCCCGAAGGGCAACTTTTTTTTGAAATTTCCAAAAAAAAGCCGTTTTTTAGCGATTTTTGTATTCCTTGGCGGCTCTTTCAAGCTCCTTCGCCTGGTCCCACAAGATGTCCATTTCCTTCAACGTAGCGTCTTCCGGGCGCTTGCCTGCCCCCCGAAGCTGTTCTTCCACATAGCTGAAGCGTCTGACAAATTTCGCATTCGTCATGGACAAGGCTTCCTCCGGATCAGCTCCAATCCGGCGGGCTGCATTGACTACGGAGAATAGAAGGTCGCCCAGCTCCAGCGTCTGTTCCTGGGCATCCAATCCGGTTTCAACGGCGGCCCTGAATTCGGAGATTTCCTCCTCGATCTTGGCCCAGATCCCGTCCATCGAATCCCAATCGAAGCCCACCTTGGCTGCCTTCTTCTGAAGCTTGTACGCCTTCATCAACGCAGGAAGGTCGCGCGGCACTCCGCTTAGCACAGATAATTGCTCCGGATCAATCCCCTTCCGGCGCTTCTCTTCCGCCTTCATGGCCTCCCAGTTGCCCAATGCGGCTTCAGCATCCTTGGCACTCTTATCCCCGAATACATGAGGATGACGGTACAGCAGCTTCTCATTCAAGGTCTGGATCACGTCATAAGCGGTGAACATCCCGCTTTCTTCCTCCATCTGCGCATGAAGCATGACTTGAAGCAGCAAGTCACCGAGTTCCTCCCGCATATGATCGGGATCATCCTCGTCAATGGTCTCCAGAACCTCATAAGCCTCTTCGATAAGATTCTTGCGAAGGGATTGATGCGTCTGCTCCCGGTCCCAAGGACAGCCGCCCGGACTGCGGAGAATCGCCACGATCTCGTGCAGACGCTCGAAGCTGCGAATGCGCAGCTGGTCGTCGCTGCTGGCAGGCACATAGACGAGTGAGAGATTGCCATAGCCTTCGACCCGGTCCAGCTCATATAACGGAACATGCAGCACCTGTTCGGCTCCCTGGACGCCAAGAGCATGCCCCACAATAATCGGGTAGTCATCCGGATAGCTCTCCATCAGACTCAGCTTGACATCAGAAGCGGTAAATACGTCATAGACCTGACCGATCAACGTATGCCTCCGGGAATCCACATCTGCTCCTGTGAGAGAGGAGGCATCCAGCAATTGAAAGCCTTCAATCGGATCGAAGCCGAGTGCTGTGAAGGCCGCATCCAGGAAGCTTTCCCCGCCGATGATCTCAAGAGGAATTCCGGCCTCCGGGCAGCGCTCCTTTAGCAATTTGACCGTCGCCTCGGCTACCATCGGATGTCCCGGCACAGCGTATAGAATCTCCCGGCCGTCCGGTGCTGATCCAGCGAGCGATATCAAGCGCCGGGTTATCTCCTCATAGACCGAAGGGAAGTCATCACTGGCTTCGTAGACATCGTCGAAGGATGTGAAGGCCACACCCGTCTCCTCCAGCCACTGGACGACAGGATGATCCTTCGTGCGTACATATCTCTCCTCCGCGTCCTGCAGCCTCTTCAGGCTTCCCAGCGTCAGCTTGTCCGGATCACCTGAGCCCAGTCCGACAACGGTAATTACAGCTCCCACTATCTCATCACACTCCATCATTGTGCAGCTTGTTATGCTGTCCATTATTTACTATACCATCAGAAGGGCTTCAGAATAAAATTTACAGCCCCGGCGCTAGCGAAGCAGCCGCAGCTTCCGAAGCGTCTGGACCAGCTTCGGGCCATACCGCGGCAGGGCGCCCAGCTCTGCCGCAGTGATCAGGCGCGCCCGCACCGCGGCGGCCGCAAACACGGCTGCGCCGAGCAGCACGCCGAGCAGGCTCTCCGCCAGGGCCGCCAGACGGCCCGGCGGGAGCGAGGCTGCGGCGGCAAGGCGCAGCAGCAGCACGGCGGCCATCATCGCCAGGATGGCCGCCGCAGGGCGCACCAGCACGTCCGCCAGACGCGGACGAAGCCCGGTGCGCCGGAGCAGCAGCGCGAGGTTCAGCGCTGCTGCACAGCCGTAGGCGGCGATGCCTGCGATCGCCGCCCCGGTCATGCCGTGCTGCGGGACGAGCAGCACGTTCAGCGCCGCCTTGAGCACCGCGGCGGCGAGCAGGTGAACGGCCGGTGCGCGCACCTGGCCGAGGCCCTGGAGGAGCGCGGCCGTAATGGCGGCCAGCGCGCCGGGAGCGGCGCTCCAGGCGACCCAGGCGAAGGTCGCGCTTCCGATGCTGTCCTTGTACAGCATCATATTGATCGGCTCGGCCAGCACGGCAAGGCCGGCTGACGCAGCTAAGCCGATCAGCCAGAACCAGCGGAGCGCCAGACCGGTGTGCCGGGTGATCCCTTCCTGGTCACCCTTGGCATTCAGCTCCGCCATCACTGGAATGTACAGCATCGACAACGAGGTGGCCAGCATGGTCACCAGCTGCACCAGCGGAATGCCCCGATTATAAACCCCAACGGCGGTCATTACTTTAAGCTCATCCCCATGAAAGGCCAGCAGACGAGGCAGCGTGAACGTATCGACCAGACTGATTAACGGGACCGCCAATGCAGCTAGACAAATGGGAATGCCATAGCGCAGCATCTCCCTTAGCAGGCTCCTGTCGGTGCCACTGCGGGCAGGACTCACGTCCTCTCGTCTACGACCAGCCTTGCGGTAATCCCGCCAATACAGCAGCATGATAAATAACCCCGCAGCCCCGCCAAAGGCCGAGCCGGCCAGTGCACTGCCGGCCACCACGGACTCGGCAGCCCCTTGGGCAGTGAAATAGAGCAGCAGGCCCACCATCACCGCAACGCGGACCACTTGCTCTGTTACCTGTGATACTGCCGTGGGCAACATATTTTTCTGCCCTTGAAAAAAACCTCTCAGCGCAGCGCTTAACGGCACAAAGAGCAGTGCCGGGGCTGCTCCCCGCAATGCGGGAATAAGCTGGCTGCTCCCGATCCATTCCGCCAGCAGCGGAGCCCCCAGATACATCAGCGTCCCCCCTGCGGCTCCGAAGCCGAGCATAGCCCGTGATGCCGTGCTCAGCACCCTCATTTCCCCGGCCTCATCCCCTTCCGCCCGTCGTTCTGCTACGAATTTGGATACGACCGTGGGAATCCCGGCAGCAGCAAGCGTAATCATCAGGGTATAAAAGGGATATACGGTATTATAAATGCCAAAGACACCGTCCCCGCCGATATTTTGCAGCGGAATCTTCTGGAGGGTGCCGATCAGCTTGCTAACGATCACCGCGATGCTTAATGCTGCTGCTCCCTTAAGCAGACTGGCTGAAGAATTTGACTGTTTGCGCTTCATGAACTCGTACCTACTTCTCGGTTTCGACATTACCGTTCAGATCCCATTATATGACGAAACCTTCTTTCTTCGCCATAAAGCCCCCTTGGTCGTCTCCACGCACATAGCAAAAAACACACCCCTGCTCAGGACGCTTGTCCTGAGAATTCAGGGAATGTGTTCCATCTGTCTGTAGACTCCTAGCCTGCGTGCTACTGCTCCATCTGCTTGGCAAGAAACCCAGCCGCCGTCTCCGCCATTTTTGATTCCAAATCCGACATTTTGATTGAATCATCCTTATTCATCAGAACCACTGTACCGATTGGATCCCCGCCTGAGATGATCGGAGCGATAACAAACGAGGAGAGGGTCTCCGAATGATCACGGTTAATCTCATAAGTCCCCGTATTCGTCTCGATAATAATTCTGCGGTGCTCCATACTATTCTCCAGCAGAGAGCTGATCGGCTTGTCCAAATATTCCTTCTTGGAAGCGCCTGCCACGGCGATCAGTGTATCCCGGTCAGAGATCAGTGTCGTATGCCCGGTACTCTCATACAACGATTCCGCATACTCCTTGGCAAAGTCGCCCAGCTCTCCGATCGGCGAATATTTCTTCAAGATTACTTCTCCATCACGATCCACGAAGATTTCCAACGGATCTCCTTCACGAATCCGCAGTGTGCGACGGATCTCCTTCGGAATGACTACCCGGCCTAAATCATCAATACGGCGTACAATTCCAGTAGCTTTCATTTTACATGTTGCCCCGCTTTCTTAAGATGTATTGAACTACTGTTCGGTTTTGGATCACTTATTTTTAAATACGGATATTGGCTGCTCAGGAGAGATTCGGCTGTTGTGATTCTGACCATAGTATTCATCCCTTTCCAACCGCTTATGCATAATAAATTTCCGGATATCCCTCCTTCCTTTCAAGACCCGGCAGACAGAAAGGCAGCGCGAGAATTCTCGCGCTGCCGGGCTTGTCCTGTGCCTAAGCAAGGAAAAGGCTTATTTGCTGTTGTTCGTACCTGTATCCGTTCCTTCTGTGCCCGCATTGCCGCCGTCTGTACCTGTGTTAGTGTCGGTACCTGTATTGGTATCGGTGCCTGCATTGCCGTCAGATTCCGTACCGCTGTCGGTGCCTTCTTCAGTCGTCTCTACTTTTGGCAGATCAATGCTCTTGATGACCTTCTCCTCCAGCTCACCGCTCATAAATTCATCAAGCTTCTGGGAAGCGATCGACATCTTGATCAGGTCCTTGTCATCTTGAGTCAGATCATCCAAGGTCTTCTCCGTACGAGCCTCCACACGCATGATGTGGTAGCCGTAAGTGGTCTCTACCGGCTCACTGATCGTGTTCAAAGGAAGCGTAGCCGCCTTCTCCTTGAATTCAGTTACCCAGTTACTGATTGGCGTATCGGCATACAGGCCGCCATTATTGATATTGGTCTCGCCATCGGAGGAGTACTCCTTCACGAGCGTCGCAAAATCTTCACCCGCATCCAGCTTTCCTTTTACCTCATTCGCAAGCTTAAGTGCATCCTCTTGGCTGCGTTCTTTGCCTTCCTTATCGGTAAATCCGATCAGGATATGGCGTACGGAAGCCGTAATATAGTCTTCCTTGGTAGCTTCGAATTCAGTGGCTACATCCTCATCCGTCACTTTAGCCTGCTCGCTTTGCATAACGGTATAGATCTTGATCATATAGTTCTTGAATTCTTCTTCAGTTAGCTTTTGAGCGTCCAGCATGCTCTTGAACTGGTCAGCTCCCATCGATTCCTTCATGGCTGAGAATTGCTCTTCCGCTTTCTTCTTGCCGGTTTCCTTCGCCGTATCGTCAGCCTTTCCTTCCAAATATTCATAAGTAATTACTTGCTTCACCAAATAATCACGGAAATCATCCAGTTGCAAGAACTGTTCCATTTGCGGCTGAAGCGCAAGTACAATTCGCTGCTCCAGATCGAATTCATTTTCAGTAATTTCGCCGCCTTCATAAGTTGCAATAACCTTGCTGGTATCGCCCTTGCCGCTATTGGCCGTGTTGTCCTCTTTCTTGCCGCAGCCCGCGAGTGCAGACACAGTCAGCACTGCAGCCATAACTATAAGCAGCGTCTTCCAAGAACGCCCTTTACCTTGAAACATTTTGTAGTTCCCCTTTCGCTTTGAACGAGTCCTTCAGGGCACCCAGGAACTGCTCCAGCAGGCCCATCATTTCTTTTTCGTCCATTCCCTTGGTTTGAATGCGGATCACGATATTTGATCCTTGGTTAAATTGTACACGTCTTCCGAATAGATTTCCAACTTCCATGAATTTGGCGGGGATTATGATCTTCTCTCTGCCTTCATAGAACTTCAGTACAACCTCCTCGCCGCGGAGAGTGACGGATTCAATACCGTACCGTTTGCCGTAGAGCTTCACCCGTGCCACAGACATCAGATTCTGAACGGCCTCCGGCAGCTCCCCGAAACGGTCAAGCAGCTCGTCCTCCAGCTCCGCAACCTCCTCGAAGGTAGCCGCTGAGGCTGTCTTTTTATAAATCTCAATCTTCTGAATACTATCATAAATGTAATCGGAAGGTAAATACGCATCAATTCCCAGATCAATAGCGGTATTCCAGGAGACTTCATCCTCCTGCTGCTCGCCGAGCATCGTAATCTTCCGCTTCTGAATCTCTTCCGCCAGCATTTGCGAATACAGATCAAAGCCGACGGAGGCGATGAAACCGTGCTGCTCCGCACCAAGCAGGTTGCCTGCACCGCGAATCGAGAGGTCGCGCATCGCGATCTTGAACCCGGAGCCAAGCTCAGTGAACTCCTTGATCGATTGAAGCCGCTTCTCGGCCACTTCGGTCAAGGATTTATCCCGTTGATACGTAAAGTAAGCATAAGCGATCCGGTTCGAGCGCCCGACACGTCCCCGCAGCTGATACAGCTGGGATAACCCCATCTTATCCGCATCATGAACAATCAGAGTATTTACATTCGGGATATCGACCCCTGTCTCAATAATGCTCGTGCTGACAAGCACATCATATTCCCCGTCCAGGAAATCAAGAATGGTCTTCTCCAGCTCCTGCTCGGACATTTGCCCGTGGCCGATCCCGACTCTTGCATCCGGCACCAGCATCGAAATCTGTGCAGCCATCTCCTGGATGCCTTGCACTCGGTTGTACAAATAGTAAATTTGGCCGCCCCGGGCCATTTCACGCTCAATGGATTCGCGCACCAGTGCCTGACTGTGCTCCACCACATAGGTCTGTACCGGGAAACGGTTCTCCGGCGGGGTCTCAATGACCGACAAATCCCGTACTCCGAGCATCGACATATGCAGGGTCCGCGGAATCGGTGTGGCTGTCAGGGTAAGCACGTCCACATTGGTCTTAAGCTTCTTGAGCTTCTCCTTATGCGTCACTCCAAAACGCTGCTCCTCATCGACAATCAGCAGTCCCAAATCCTTGAACACAAGGTCCTGGGATAAAATACGATGCGTTCCGATGACGATATCAACGGTTCCTTGACGGATGCCCTTGATCGTCTCGTTCTGCTCCTTCCGGCTGCGGAAGCGGCTCAGGGACTGAATATTGATCGGATACTCGCCGAACCGTTCACGGAAGGTCTCATAGTGCTGCTGAGCCAAAATCGTCGTCGGCACGAGTACGGCAACCTGCTTGCCTTCGATCGCTGCCTTGAAGGCCGCGCGAATCGCTACCTCGGTCTTCCCGTAACCTACATCACCACACAGCAGACGATCCATCGGACGGGACTGCTCCATATCCTTCTTGATCTCCTCGATGGCGCGCAATTGGTCCGGAGTTTCTTCATACGGGAACATGCCCTCGAACTCCTGCTGCTCCGGACTATCCTTCTCAAAGGCATAGCCAGGAGAGGCTTGCCGCTCTGCATACAGCTTAATGAGATCATCGGCTATATCCTGAACGGAGGAACGGACCTTATTCTTAACCCGGGTCCATTCATTTCCGCCAAGCTTGTAAATCTTAGGCTCCTTGTCTTCGGAGGCTACATACTTCTGGATCATATCAATCTGCTCGATCGGAACGGAGAGCTTATCTCCGCCGGCGTACATGATATGCATGTAGTCCTTATGAATGCCGCCGACCTCAAGCGTACCGATCCCCAGATACTTCCCGATTCCGTGGTTTTGGTGAACCACATAATCGCCGACCTTCAGCTCGGAATAGCTCTTGATCCGCTGCGCATTGTCCATGCTCTTTCCGGCCTTGCGCACCTTGCGCTGCTTCTGCGAGAACATTTCGCCTTCCGTAATGACAACCAGATGCACGGAAGGAAGCTCAAAGCCGGACTGCAGATTCCCTTGGAGCAGGGTAGGCTCCTCGATCCCGTAATCCTCCAGGACCCGGCGCATCCGATCCATCCGCTCCTCCCCGTTGGCCAGCATAATGACCTGGGACCCGCTCTTCTTCCATCGCTCCATCTCTGCCTTCAATACATTCATCTGACCATGGAAATCTTGCATGGTCCGGCTGACAAAGTTCAGAATGTTCTGTGGCTGGGTATGGGGAACCTGACGCAGGAACAGCGACAGGAACAGGGTCTGGAACGGACGGTGATACAGTACGCGGTCCCCGCTGAGCGCAAGCGGCAGCTCCGGCAGGCTCTTGCCGTTCTGAAGCAGATGCAGATTCCACTCGGATTCATCCCGCTCCAGTTGTCTGGCTGTCTCCAGCAGACGAGCCGGTTCGTCCAGAATCAATAACGTATCCTCTGGCATGTAATCATACAGTATTTTGTTCTCGGGGTAGATCAAGGATATATATTTATAGATTTCAGGGAAATATACATGTTCCCTCATCAGTTCAAGCTCACGGGAAATTTCATCCCGGAGCTTGTTCTTGGCCTGACGGTCCGTCATCTTCTCCAGTTGCATCTCCAGGCGGGCCTCAGCCATCTGCGCAGCCTTCTCCAGCCGCTCCTTGGAGGCGATCAACTCCTTGCAGGGAGGAACGCTTACCTGCTTAACCTGCTCGATGGAGCGTTGGTCAGCCGGGTCAAAGGTACGGATCGAGTCGATCTCATCATCAAACAATTCGACACGATAGGCAAGTGAAGAGGTTAACGGATAGAAGTCGATAATTCCGCCGCGCACGCTCATCTCGCCCCGTGATTCTACACGTTCCACCCGCTCATAGCCAAGCTTGACCATGCGGCTGAGGAAGGAGTCCAGCTCCAGAATGCCCCCCAGCTCGATGGACAGGCCGGCTTCGGCGATCTCCTCCGGAACCGGAATGAAGCGGCGCACACCAGAATAAGGCACCACCACAATGCCCCGGAATGAACGGGAGGAGCATTGCAGCAGAACCTCAATTCGCTGAGCCAGCGTCTCGGGACTCGAGACCGCCGCCTCTGCAGCAACCAGCTCATTGGCCGGGTATAGCAGGACCTGACCGGGTGATAGCGCTTCCTGTAGATCTTCAGCGATTTTCTGTGCGGCAAACATATTATGGGTCACGATGAGCAGGGGCCGATTACTCTCCTGATGCAGGGCTGCCAGCGCCACTTGCCGGGATGAACCCGACAAACCGGAGATTAGCTGTTCCTTCATCCCTGCACCTACTCCCGCCACCATCGATGCAAAGTCCGTGTCGCGGGAAAATGCTTGTATTAGTGCTTGTAACAAATGAGGCACCTCTCTAATAACTATTATTTTCAACGATCCATGTCATTACAGCGAGTACAGCGAACCAAAAAGGAGCCTCAGCAACCGTGCCAAGGCTCTGTATCTGTTATCCATTTACTGCAGAAGATTCGAGAGAAGCGTCAATTCCGGGTTGTTGTCCAGCGCTTCCTTGCAATAATCACATGTAATTCGGACTGTTGTATCGCCGTTCGAATTATACGCTATTATATCTCTGCGCTCATCAGGGGTCAAGAATTGGAACCCCAGCTGGGACTCAGATACCTGGTCTGAATCTATTCTACCAATAAATGTACGGCAATGCCTGCAAACATAGTTTATAGCCATATCTATATGCCTCCCGAAGGTCGATTATACCCTTCAGTATGCCCAGTTAAGCCTGTATCAAGTCTCGTTCAGTAAAAAGTTGAGCTCAATAGTTTAATTATGCCTACTTTCTTGAGCCCCCACGCACTCACAATTTTAATGCCTTTTGTCACTAAAATCGCCACATGAACTCCCATATCCGCAATTTTAATGCCTTTTGTCACTAAAATCGCCACATGGACCCCCACGCCTGCAATTTTAATGCCTTATGTCACTAAAATCGTCGCATGGACTCCCATATCCGCAATTTTAATGCCTTTTGTCACTAAAATCGCCACATAGACCCCCACGCCTGCAATTTTAATGCCTTTTGTCACTAAAATCATCACATGAACTCCCATATCCGCAATTTTAATGCATTTTGTCACTAAAATCGCCACATGGACTCCCATATCTGCAATTTTAATGCCTTTTGTCACTAAAATCGCCACATGGACCCCCACGCCTGCAATTTTAATGCCTTTTGTCACTAAAATCGCCACATGGACTCCGCGCCTGCAATTTTAATGCCTTATGTCACTTGTCCTAACCGTTGAACCTGGCCATCGTCTGTTCAAACGTATGATCCAGACTGTATTCCAGCGCATCGCACGCTGCTTCAATAGACTGGGTTAGCAGCGGCACTTCCTTCTTGCTAAAGCCGGACAAGACGTAGTCCACAACCGCGAACCCCGGCTCTGGACGGGAAATTCCCATACGGATTCGGTTAAAGCTCTGGGTTCCGGTATGCTGGATGATGGACTTGATGCCGTTATGTCCCCCTGCGCTCCCTTGATAGCGAAGGCGGTTGCGCCCTACCTCCGTGTCCAGATCATCATAGACGACGATCATGTCCTCAAGCGGCACTTTATAATAATCCATAAAGGCACGAACGGCTTCACCGGACAGGTTCATATAGGTCATCGGCTTGATCAGCGCTACCTTGCCTCCCGGCAGCATGCCTTCCCCGATCAACGCCTTGCATTTGCTCTGCTTGATGGCGATGCCATGGCGTTTGGCCAATTCATCCAGCGCCATGAAGCCGACATTATGTCTTGTCTTCTCATACTTGGTCCCGGGATTGCCAAGACCTACGATCCACTTCATTGCAGTACCTCCACGTCTCGTATCTTCATACGCCGATAGGGGTTGCGCCTCGTTCGAGGGCGCAACCCCTGATGTAATCTCAATAACTGATGTGCTTATTCGATCTCGAACAGCTTGCTGATGGACAGCTCCTCATGGACGCGAATGATCGCCTCGCCCATAAGCGGAGCAACAGATAAAATCTTCAGCTTGCTGGTCGGATTCGGATGGGTAATCGGAATGGTGTCCGTTACGATAACTTCCTTCAGCGGCGAATTCTCAAGGCGCTCCATCGCCGGTCCCGACAGCACCGGATGGGTACAGCATGCGTATACCTCTTCCACCCCGCCTTCCTTCAAGGCATTGGCGCCGAGAATAATAGTGCCCGCCGTATCGATGATATCATCAATCAGAATCGCCGTCTTGCCCTCGATGTTACCGATAATGTTCATCACTTCGCTGACATTCGGCTCCGGACGGCGCTTATCGATAATAGCCAGAGGTGCATTCAAGAAATCCGCCAGCTTCCGCGCACGAACAACACCGCCATGGTCCGGAGATACGACAACCGGATTCTGGATGTGCTTGGAACGGAAATATTGAGCCAGAATCGGAACGCCGAGCATATGATCGACAGGAATATCGAAGAAGCCCTGAATCTGCATGGCGTGCAGATCCATCGTAATCACACGGTGGGCTCCCGCCTTCTCGATCAAATTCGCTACGAGCTTGGCCGTAATCGGATCGCGCGAACGAGCTTTGCGGTCCTGACGGGCATAACCATAGTACGGAATAACAACGTTGATGCTCTTAGCCGAAGCCCGTTTCAGAGCATCTACCATGACAAGCAGTTCCATCAAATTATCGTTGACCGGTGCACAGGTCGATTGAACGATATACACATGGCAACCGCGGACACTTTCAGACAGCTTGACTTGAATCTCGCCATCGCTGAAGCTTGTCGTCTCCGAATCTCCCATCGGAATGCCGATGTAATCTGCTATTTGATGGGCCAGCTTGGGATTAGAGTTACAAGTGAATATCTTCAGTTTAGAATCACAATAAGTCATAAATTTAATTACCCTCCGTGCTAGTAGATAGTTAGTTATCCCGTCAAAAAATAAAAGTTTGCTATGAATACACCATCCGTTAGTCTTGCTGCTTCTTCGCTTGTGCCTTCGCCTTGGCTCTAGCACGTATCTTATCGGCATAGCCCGGCTTGTTCTCCTGCCGGATCCGGGCAACTGCCAGATCATTATCTCCAACCGAGTGGGTAATTGTCGAGCCTGCCACTACAAAGGCTCCGTCACCGATCTTGACCGGAGCAATCAAATTGACATTGCTGCCAATGAACGCATCGTCTCCGATTTCGGTTACGGATTTATTATACCCATCGTAATTAACCGTTATTGCACCACAGCCGATAT
Organism: Paenibacillus apis; assembly: GCF_018333295.1. Classification (NCBI taxonomy): domain Bacteria; kingdom Bacillati; phylum Bacillota; class Bacilli; order Caryophanales; family Paenibacillaceae; genus Paenibacillus; species Paenibacillus apis. The sequence continues at coordinate 7,048 of NZ_BORS01000026.1, read as the reverse complement.
TTACGTTCCTGCCAACCTTGGCATCGCCGATATAACTAAGATGGGATACCTTGGCTCCGTCATCCAGCGTGGCGTTCTTGATCTCTACGAAATCTCCTACCTTCACATGCTCGCCAAGCTTGGTGCCCGGACGCAAATAAGCGAATGGTCCTACCGTCGTTTCTTTACCGACTTCCGCCTGCGTAAGGACCGACCGTGTTACCTTCGCGCCATGATGAATCACACTGTCTTCAATTTCCGCAGCGGGACCGATGATGCAATCTTCTCCGATTACAGTCTGTCCCTTCAGGATCGTGCCTGGATAAATGACCGTATCTGCTCCTATGACCACATCCGCTCCAATATAGGTAGAGGATGGATCAATTAGCGTAACTCCGCCGAGCATATGTTTCCGGTTGATCCGTTCACGCATCAGACTCTCCGCTTCAGCCAATGCCAGCCGATCATTGACACCGATCGACTCCGAATGATCCGAGGTTTGATAGCCTTCCACTTTCTCTCCAGCCTGAACCAGGATTCCGATCACATCGGTTAAGTAGTATTCCTGCTGAGCATTGCTGTTTGTTACCTGCTCCAGCGCCGCAAATAACTTCGCATTATCAAAGCAATAAGTACCCGTGTTGATCTCCTGTACCGCATCCTCATCAGGGGTGCAGTCCTTCTGCTCGACAATCCGCAGAACAGAGCCGCCGACTGTGTCACGAATAATCCGTCCATAGCCCTGCGGCCGATCCATTGATGCCGTCAGAATCGTCGCCGCAGCCCCTTGGCGGGTATGCAGCTCGATCATAGCCTGCAGCGTATCCTCTTTCACAAGCGGAGTGTCGCCGCAAATCACAATGGTCGTTCCCTCTTCCTGGCTGAGCAAGGCGCCGGCTTGCTTCACGGCATGTCCGGTTCCCAGCTGCTGCTCTTGCAACACGTATTCGGCACTCGTTCCCAGATAAGACTTGACCGCATCGGCGCCGTGGCCAACAACCACGATTCTGCGCTCACATTCGATTTTCTTCACCGTATCAAGCACATGCCCGACCATCGGTTTGCCGCTTACGGGATGCAGAACTTTGTAGAGCTTCGACTTCATTCGCTTCCCTTGACCTGCGGCAAGAATAATCGCAAATCTTTTCAAGGCCCTGGCCTCCTTCTCTTGAACTCATTACTGAATATATCTCATTTAGGGCAAAAAGAAAAGAGAGCCATGGTCACATGGCTCCCTTTTCTCGAACCCCAATTAGTGAATCAAAACTAATGACTTAAGCTCCCTCTTCAATAGCAACCTCTTCTTGTTCGGCAGCTCGCTCGTACTCAGCCAGGACCGCAGCTTGGATCTTCTCACGTGTTCCTGAAGAGATCGGATGCGCAATGTCCCGGAATTCCCCGTCTGGAGTACGCTTGCTTGGCATAGCCACGAACATCCCATTATTTCCATCAATTACACGAATGTCATGAACAACAAACTCGTTATCGATGGTAATGGATGCGATCGCTTTCATCCTGCCTTCAGAGCTGACTCGGCGGAGTCTTACATCCGTAATTTGCATATGTGTTCACCACCTTTTTCCATCAGAGACTTGGTGTAATATTCCACATAGCAAACGGAAATCCTTTTTTTTTTGCGAACAAAATAGCCTGATTTCAAGGTTTTTTTTGAAAAAAAGAGCTTTTCGACACGTTTCGTCTTAATTTCCAGTCGTTTTACAGAGAATCGACATTGAGCTCCCTATTTTTCTAGGAAAAATAATTCCCCGGCGCTACCGAAATTTCCTTTTCCTTCGCATCTACTGCGGTCAGTGTAGCCAGCGAGATATAATCCTGCAGCAACCGCTGCCCGGATTCTACTTCCCCCGATTCTACCAGAACGCCGACTCCGGCAACAGTAGCGTTGAACTCCGCTAACAGATCTACCATTCCCTGGATCGTGCCCCCTGCCTTCATGAAGTCATCAACGATTAACACCTTTGACTTCTCCTTCAGAGCTCTCCGGGACAAAGTCATCGTATGCAGACTCTTATGAGAACCGGATACATAGTTAATGCTTACGGCCGAGCCTTCCGTCACCTGATGGTCACGGCGCACCAGTACGACGGGCAGGTTCAGCTCCGCTCCTGTAGCATAAGCCAGCGGGATCCCCTTCGTCTCCACGGTCATGACGCAATCAATGTCCTTGCCTGCAAATGCAGTGGCAAACAATTTCCCCGCCTCCTGCATAAAGCCCGGCAAGCCTAGCAAATCAGACATATACAAATAACCGCCAGGCAGAATCCGCTCCGGCTCCGACAACTTCACACACAGACGATTCACAAAATCAAGCGCCTGCTCCTTGCCCATCTTCGGGATATATCTTACGCCTCCCGCAGCCCCGGCCAGCGTCTGCAGCTCGCCGGTGCCTTCCTCTTCGAATACTTCCTTTATGATCCCGAGATCCTCGCTGATTGAAGACTTAGCCGCGCCATAGCGCTGGGCGAAGGTGGTTAGCGGGATGAGTTGATGCGGTCGTGCCAATAAATACTGGGTCATTTCCACCAACCGTGCGCTTCTCTTAAATTTTTTCACGAAGAACCCCTCGCTAAATCCGAATATTATATTGTAAATATAACATTTTTGTACGTTTTTTATCAAGTTTTTTCCTGTCGTTTCCAAGCTTTATGTCAATAAGCGAACCGCGTACACCTCTTTGCAGAAGCCGCGAAGGCCATTATAGATTCTCGGAACCTTCGATTCCTTCGATACCAGCCCGAATACGGTCGGACCGCTTCCGGACATCAGAACGCCATCGGCCCCGAGCCGGATCATCGTGTTCTTTAAATGAGCGACATCCGGATACAGCTCCAATGTCACGTCCTCCAGCACATTTCCAAGCTCTCTGCACACTCCGTCAAAAGAACCCTGCTCAATCGCCGCTCTCATCCGTGCTGCCGAGGGATGCGAGACAAGCTCATCGGCTCTCAGCCGTCCGTACACATCCGCCGTCGATACATTGATCGGCAGCTTCGCCAGGATGACCCAGCATTGCGGGGGCGCGCTCAAGGGGGTCAGCTTCTCTCCTCTGCCGGTAGCAAGGGCAGTTCCTCCGGTTATGCAGAAGGGCACGTCCGAGCCTAGCTCTTCGCCAAGCTTTTTCAGCTCTTCCTGCGAGATCCCGAGGTTCCATAACCGGTTCAGTCCGCGAAGAGCTGCGGCGGCATCACTGCTTCCGCCTGCCAAGCCTGCGGCAACAGGGATTTTCTTATCCAGATGAATATGAACGCCGCTTCTGACATCGTAACGATCCTTAAGTAATCTGGCTGCCTGAAAAGCCAAGTTCTTCTCATCCAGTGGGATATAGCCGGCCTGGCTAGAGATAATGATTGTATCTCCGGGGAGAGCACTCATTTCCAAACGATCGGACAAATCTACCATGGACATGATCATCTCAACCTCATGGTAGCCGTCCGGGCGTTTATGTAAAACGTCCAGCATTAAATTGATTTTAGCTGGCGCCTTTTCGTATATTTTCATTCCGCCCGCCCCTTCCTTCACCATGTCAGACTTAGCTTATTATAAAAAAAAGTGCGCGCTAAGTCTATGCACAGAAGACATTCTCTTTCTCTCAACCAAAAATGCCAGCGTGCAGAGGTGGTGAATAGCAGACAAAAAAACGAGGGCAGGCCCCTCATCTGGAAGCCCGCCGGATTGTTCTATTGCTGCTTGGATGCGGCACGCTCCGCCAGCTCTATAGCCCGCTTGACCATATTGCCGGCATCCTTCGCCCGTATCCCGCCCCAGCCTTCCTGCTGGACCGTGTCGTAGAACCCAAGATCCTTCGCCAACTCTACCTTCAGAGCCTCAGACATGATACTGCGTCTTCTGCGCGACATGTACACTCCTCCTTGGTTATAGGAATCAGGGAACACATCTGTAGTGTGCTCCCGCTCTCGGGATTCATGCCAAGTGAAATCTTCCATGCGTCCGGATCAAAATACAATGATGTCCGCGATAAATGAACACCATGAAAATAAAAAACCGGCTCAAGTGAAATTTTCACTGAGCCGGTTTTGTCATCCAACAAGATGTTTAAGGTTTCGAATACGATAGCCTCATCCCATTGTCACTGTCACCGATCATGACTTCAACGGATTCGGTAAGGATATCGGCGTAACTATAGGATACACGCTTGGTTGATTGCTGCTCTTCATCCAGCTTAACGATGAAGACCGAAGGATAGGTCTCCTCCAGCACTCCGGTGCGTTCTACGGTCTTACGGCGACCACCGTTTGCACGCAGCATAATCTTCTGTCCCACGTGAGCGTCAAGACTATGTTTTATTTCTGACAGCGCATTTTTAGCCATTGCCTGTGACCACCTTCCTTCTTTGTCCATTATACAAGAAAGGTGGGGGTTTTGTCAAATCAAAATAAATAATTATATCAGCATGAAAAAACGGTTGTCAACGGTTTTTTTTCTGTATGCAGGGTTAAGCTATAAATTTGTGAAATTACATCGACGGAATGACCTTTAGCCCCGATAAATCCTTCAATTTGGGCAGGCCAATCCGATAGCACCCTCGCGTCTCGATGCCTCCGACTCCTTGCGTTCCGCTGACCGTATGGTTCAAGACATCCGTAATATGAATCGTGTCCCGAATCGAGGTTAAGGACGCCTTGGCAGCGATGTAGACCGGATCCAGCGCGTGGATCAGCACGCGGGAAGGAGAGGACGCGAAATTGGCTCCAGCCTGGAGCAACGCCTCAAAATGCGACTGACAAGCTCCTGCGACGATGGTTAAGGCATCGAAGTTCCGCTCATATTGTCTGGCTGTCTGAATGGCCTCCACAAAGTGCTTGGAATTCTTATAGCTGGATAAGCTATATAAATCTGCTGTTGGTCGATTCTTTAACACTCCATCATGCCCGGTAAGCACCACAATATCCGGCTGGATGCTTGGCAGCAGACGATACAGGGCATTGGCCATGCCGGATTCGTTGATATAATATCCGTGGGCCGGTACATGGAGCTTCTCATACAGGCTCATGCTTTTTTTCAAATAGCGCTCATCACCGTCCAGATGCAGAACCGTACCCGGAACCTCGAAGTAAGAGGGCTCTCCGCTCACGTACCATTCCCGGCTCACTTCGGATTGATTCCGCTCAGCTAGCTGCTTCCGGTTCTGATGCAGCCGCTCCAGGGATTCCGTCGCCTTGATCCTGGCTTTCTCTTCCCCTGCTGCGGCTTGATGTACTCGGGTCAAATCGCTCAGCGGCGCATCCGCCAAAAGCCGAAATTCCGTCCCTTTGATAATGGCCTGCTCCCGCACGATCTTTTCTATCCGGAAAGTGATATCTCCACCATAGGATTTGCGGACGACCAAGTCTCCCATACTCGTCAAATCAATCACCTCTTTCCCATCGTATGGGCAAATGAGGTGATTGGTTACATGAAATGATTAAACGGTTAGTCCTGCAGCATACAGGACGTCACTGAGCACGGCGAACTCCTGCAGGCTGAGCGTCTCTGCGCGTCGGGACGGCTCGACCCCGGCCTCAGCCAATAAGGCCTCAAGGCGCTCCCGCCCTTCGCCGGAGAAGAAGCGGCTTTTCAGATTGTTCGCAATCGTCTTTCTCCGCTGCGTGAACGAGGCCTGTACCACCTCGAAAAAGAAGGCCTCGTCCTTCACTTGCACCGGAGGCGTCTGACGCACCTTCAGGCGAATTACAGCCGATTCAACATTCGGCTGCGGGATAAACACACTAGGCGGCACCGTACAGACGAGCTGCGGCTCGCTATAATACTGTACGGCAATGCTCAGGCTGCCGTAATCCTTGCCGCCCGGCGATGCGGCCATACGCTCGGCAACCTCCTTTTGGATCATAACTACGATATTCTCCAGGGGCAGTCCCGCCTCTAGCAGATTCATCATGATCGGTGTAGTCACATAATACGGAAGGTTAGCCACAACGCTAACCGACTGGCAATCACCGAACTGCTCGGCGAACAGCTGCTGCAAATCCAGCTTAAGCACATCGCCATGGATCACCGTGACATGCCCGTAGGGCTCCATAACCTCTTCCAGAATCGGCAGCAAGCGCTGGTCGATCTCTACAGCAGTTACCTTGCCTGCAGCCTGGGCAAGCTTCTCCGTCAAGGCCCCAATCCCCGGACCGATCTCAAGCGCGCCCTTGGTCTCGTCCAGACCCGCAGCATCAACAATTTTGGCGAGTATATTCTGATCAATCAAGAAGTTCTGACCCAGACTCTTCTTGAATTGAAATCCATGCCGCTGGATGATCTCCTTCGTCCGTCGCGGCGTTGATACGTCCTCTCTATTTGTCACAGGCGGTCTCCCCATTCCTTCTCCAAATTGTTCAAGGCAGCGGCAAATTCCTCCCGGCTAATTCGAAATACGGAGAGCCGCTTAAAGAGCTGCTTGCCGTTGCAATAGCCGATTCCCAGCATCTCACCGATATAGCGGCGGCGGGCCGCCGCCTCGGGGTGTACGATCAGCCCTGCTTCAATCAGATCACTCCAGGTAATCCCGGACTCTTCATCCACGGCCTTCGCTCCGGGAGCCATCTCGGTCCGGACATGGGCCAAGGCATGGCGAATCGCCTCCGGAGAGGCGTTCTCCACGCCGATATCGCCCCGCTTCGTTGCGTCCGCCTCTGTCAGAAAGGCATGCTTGCATCCGGGCACCCGGCGGGCGACGATTTTGCGTATACGCTCCCCTGCATGGTCCGGATCGGTAAAAATAATAACTCCTCGGCGCTCCATCGCCAGAGCTATTTTTCTCAATGTCATCTCGTTGATCGCCGATCCGCCGGTCTCAATCGTATCCGCCTCAACAGCCCGCTTGATGGCAACCGTATCGTCTCTCCCCTCGACGACAATGACCTCCTTGATCATCCTGGTCCATTTCCTTTCCGTCAAATCATCTAAAGTCTTAACAATCAGGACCACCCGTCCAACGGGTGGTTTGCTCTTGGGGTATAACCCCCTGTTGCCAAACTGCGCCTAAAGACGCTAGCCTGACAGCAAATCTGTTCAGGCTCAGTGTTATTTGTCTCTTTCACTT